>CAYJUC010000133.1:0-9284 GCA_964372605.1 uncultured bacterium
TCGGACCAGTCGCGGCCGATCTTGATGTCCACCTTGAGGGGGACGGCCAGGGTCATGGCGGACTCCATGACTTCCCGCGTCAGCGCCGTCAGCTCGGCCACCTCCGCCTCCGGCGCCTCGAAGAGTAGCTCGTCGTGGACCTGGAGGAGCATCCGGCTCCGGAGCCCGCGGGCCCGGAGCGCCTCGGCCATACGCACCATGGCGATCTTGATCAGATCGGAGGCCGTCCCCTGGATCGGCGCGTTCATCGCCATCCGTTCGGCCATGCCCCGCGCGTTGGGGTTGCCGGACTTGAGCTCGGGGAGGTACCGCCGGCGCCCGAGGAGCGTGACCACATACCCCTTCTCCCGCCCCTCGGCCAGCGTGGTCTCGATATAGGCTCTGACCTTGGGGTGTCTGGCGAAATAGTCGTCCAGATACTTCTTCGCTCGCTCCTGCGTGACCCCGGCGGCCTGTGAGAGCCCGAACGCCGAGATCCCATACACGACGCCAAAATTTATTCCCTTCGCCACTTGCCGCATCTCCGGCGTCACTGCCTTAAGATCCGCCCCGAAGATCTCCGACGCCGTCAGGGTATGGATGTCGTCACCGCGCCGAAATGCCTCGATCAGCGCCTCGTCGTCAGCGCAGTGGGCCAGAATCCTGAGCTCCACCTGGGAGTAATCGGCGGCGAGGAACACACAGCCGTCCTCGGGAACGAACGCCTGACGGATCCTCCGCCCCAGCTCGGTTCGCACCGGGATATTCTGGACGTTCGGCTCCGATGAACTCAGTCTCCCCGTCGCGGTCACGAGCTGGTTGAACGAGGTGTGGATCCGGCCCGTGGCCGGGTTGATCAGCCCGGGCAGCGAGTCGGCGTAGGTGGACTTGAGCTTGGCCAGCGTCCGGTGCTCGAGGATCTTCTGGGGGAACGGGTGGCCGAGGGCCAGTTGCTCCAGCACGTCGGCATCGGTGGAGTAGCCGGTCTTGGTGCGCTTCACCGGAGGGAGCTTGAGCTTCTCGAAGAGGATCTGGGCGAGCTGCTTGGGGGAGTTGATGTTGAACGGCTCGCCGGCCAGGCCGTGGATCTCCCGGGTGAGGTTGTCCAGGTCCCGCTCCAGCTCCTTGGCGAAGACTTCCAGCCTCTGGGGATCCACCCGGATGCCGTCCAGCTCCATGCGGGCCAGGACTGGAACCAGCGGCCGCTCGACCGCCTCGTAGAGCTGTTTGAGCCCGTCCCGCAGGAGTTCCGACGCGAACTGTTCCCAGAGCCGCCAGATCCAGCGCGCCCTGCTTCCGGCTGACTCGTCATCCTGAGCCTGCCCCGGCCCCTCACCGAACGCCTCGGTGCAGAGATCCTCCAGGGCATAACCGGGCCGGGCCGGGTTCAGGAGATAGGCGGCAACCGCCGAGTCCTCGACGCGAGGAGGGGTGAAGCCGCGGCCGAATCCCCAAAGGAGGAGCGGTTTCACATCGTGGCCGATCAGCACTCTCCCGGCCAGGGGCGCAGAGTCAAACTCCTCACGAAGCGGAAGATAGGCCGGGCCCGCCGCCCGGTGGAAGAGGCCCAGACCTTTGATCACCGAGTCTGGCCCACTCCCTTCCCATACCCCTTCGATGGCGAGTGGGTCCTCTGCCGGGAGTCTGGCAAGATACGCGGAGAGCGCCTCCGGCGTGGAGAGGATCGGCACGGGCTCTTTCACGACCTGAACTGCCGGCTGGGGAAGCTGGCGAACCAGGCTTGAGAACTCCATCTCGGTCCAGAGCCTTCTGAGCGCGTTCCAGTCGGGCTCGCCGAACCGAAAGCGTTCCAGCTCGACCGCCAGCGGGACGCGCCGGCTGATGGTGGCCAGCTCCCGGGAGAGGAGGGCCTGCTTCCGGTGGGTGGCCAGCGTCTCGCGGAGCTTTGCGCTCGTGACCAAGGGCAGGTTCTCATAGAGGCGGTCCACGCTCCCGAACTGGCGGAGGAGCTTGACCGCGGTGACCTCACCGATCCCGGGGACCCCGGGGATGTTGTCGATCGTATCGCCAGCCAGCCCGAGGAGGTCAGGGATCAGGGGGGGAGCGACTCCCCACTTCCGCGCCACCGCCTCCTCGTCGTACCAGGTCTTCTCTCCCTTGTGGATGGTGAGGACGCGCACCTTCGGCGAGACGAGCTGGAGCGCATCCTTGTCCGCGGTCACCAGCACGAGCTCTACCGGCTCCCCGCTGATCGCATGCGCGACGGTTCCCAGAATATCGTCCGCCTCGAAGCCGGGGACCTCCAGCACCGGGATCCTGAACGCTTCGATGAGGCTCCGCACCAGGGGAATCTGCCGGACCAGGTCGGACGGCATAGCGGGACGGGTCAGCTTGTACGCTTCGAAGGCCTGGTGGCGGAAGGTCGGGCCGGGGGCGTCCCAGGCCAGGCCCACATAGTCCGGGCGTTCCTCGCGCAGGATCTTCCAGAGCATGCTCGACATGACGAACACCGCGTGGGAGGGTACCCCGCGGGAGGTGGAGAGATAGCCGATGGCGTGGTAGGCGCGGTAGAGGTGGGAGTGTCCGTCGATCAGAAAGAAGCGCGGGATCATCGGGAGGAGGGCCTCAGATGGCGGCCTCCCCTCGCTCCCCGGTGCGGATCCTGAGAGTGTCGCCGATGGGCATGACAAAGACCTTGCCGTCGCCGATGGAACCGGTCTTGGCCGAGGCGACAATGGTGGACACCACCTTCTCCACCAGATCGTCCGGCACCACGACCTCCACTTTGACCTTCGGGAGAAAGTCGATGGTGTACTCCGACCCCCGGTAGAGCTCGGTGTGCCCCTTTTGACGGCCGAAGCCCCGCACCTCCGTCACCGTCATGCCGACGATCCCCAGACCCGTGAGGGCTTCCTTGACGTCGTCCAGCTTGAACGGTTTGATGATCGCCTCCACTTTTTTCATGCGTTTCTCCAGTCACCGCCCGCGGGCGCGCTTGATCGCCGTTCGGTAGAGGGTCACGTACTGGCGGGCCGACGCCTCCCAGGAGAAGTCCTCGGCCATGCCGTTTCGCACGAGCTGTCTCCAGAGCGACGGCTGGCGGTAGGTTTCCACCGCGCGGCGCACCGCTCCCAGAAGGTCGTCAGGGGTGGAACGGTCAAACAGGAACCCGGTGCCGCTTCCTCGGGCCGGATCGAACTCCTTGATCGTGTCGGCGAGCCCTCCGGTCCGGCGCGCGATGGGGACAGTCCCGTAGCGGAGGCTGATCAGCTGGCCCAGCCCGCACGGCTCGTAGCGCGAGGGCATGAGGAAGCCGTCAGCCCCGGCGTAAATCCGGCGGGCCAGCGACGCGTCATAGCCCAGCCTGACCGTCACCCGCCCGGGAAAGCTTCGAGCCGCCTCGACCAGAGCCGCTTCGATGGCCGGCTCGCCGCTGCCCAGCACCGCGAGCTCTGCTCCCTCGTTCACCATCGCCCGCAGCGCGGCGGAGACGAGATCGAGCCCCTTCTGCTCGGCCAGGCGGGTCACCATCCCGATGAGGGGCGCCGGGTCGGGGCGGAGATCCAGTTCCTCCTGAAGGGCCAGCTTACACGCCCGCTTTCCATCCAGATCTTCGGCGCTGTAGCGCTTGAGAATCTCCGCGTCGGCGGCGGGGTTCCAGATTTCGTAGTCAATGCCGTTGACAACCCCGTGAAAGTCCGCGCTCCGCTCCTGGAGGACGCCCTCGAGCCCGCAGCCGAACTCCTCGGTCTGGATCTCGCCCGCGTAGGTCCGGCTCACGGTGGTCAAGAGGTCGGAGAAGACGAGGCCGCCTTTGAGGAAGTTGATCTTGCCGTAGAATTCGATCCCGGCGGGGGTGAAGAGGTCCCAGCCGAGTCCGGTCATGGGCATGTCGTAATGCCAGAAGAGCCCCTGGTAGGCCAGGTTGTGGATGGTGAAGAGCGTGGCGATTCGCGAGAGCTCGGGATCGTCCCGGTAAAGGGTTTCAAGGTACACGGGGACGAGCCCGGACTGCCAGTCGTTGGCGTGGATCACCTGGGGGATCCAGTCAAGCTGCCGGAGCGCCTCCACCGCGGCCCGGCAAAAAAAGATAAACCGCTCGCAGTTATCCGGGTAGTCGCCCTGCGGGGTCGTGTAGAGATATTCGCGGTCGTAGTACCGGTCGTGCTGGAGGAAGTAGACCGGGATCGCCCGCCCCATTCGTCCCTCCAGCAGCGCCCCATCGACCGCGCTGTCGGCGATGGGGATTGTCAGCCGGGGGAGCAGCGTCCGGAGGGGACCCGCGTGACGATCGACGCCCCGATACCTGGGCATGAACACCCGCACGTCGTGCCCGAGCCCCTCCAGGGCCTTGGGCAGGGCGCCGGCCACATCGGCCAGCCCGCCGGTCTTGGCGAACGGTTCCACTTCCGGAGAAATCAGGAGGATGCGCAAGCGCTGGGGCACGGTGTCCTCCACCTGAGGATGGCTGCTTCATTATCCCCACCCGGCTCCGACGTTGTCAATGACGCCCCCAGGACGGGGACACCGGGTTGCCTCGCGACCACTCCCTCGACGTCAACCCTTGAGATGGGCGGTCTCGTTCAGTGAGAGGAGACGGGGCGGCGCGACGACGGTGAGCGAGGCGTTGTCGATGCGGAGCCGCCAGAGGGCGTTGAGCGAGAGCCCCAGGATGTGGCAGCAGTAGAGGCCGATGATGCCGCCGTGCCCCACCACCAAGAGCTCGTCCCCGTCCGGATGGGCGGAGATGATCTGATCCATGGCCGAGAGGACGCGGTCGGAGACGGCCGGGAGCGGCTCGCCGTCGGGGGGTGGGCAGTCGAGAGGAGCCCGGAGCCAGCGGTGGTAACGCTCGCCGTCCTCGGCGATGACCTCGTCCACGCTCACCCCTTCCCACCGCCCCAGCCCAAGCTCACTCAACTCGGGGAGCGCGTTCACCGGGAGACCATGCTCGCGCGCGGCGATCGCCGCCGTTTCTCGGGCGCGGCGGAGCGGGCTCGAGTAGACCGCGGTCAGCCTGCGCCCCCGCAGCAGCCGCTGGAGCGCCTCGGCCTGCGCCCTCCCGTGCTCGGAGATCTCGGGATCAGCCCGGCCCTGGAAACGGCGGCCGGCGTTCCACGCCGACTGGGCGTGGCGGACCAGCAGGAGCCTCACCGCGTCATCTCCTGGATGATCGCTTCGGCGGTCCTGAGCCGCGTCAGGGTCTCTGCCTTGCCCAGAAGCGAGAGCACCTGGAAGATCGGAGGGCTCACCGTTGTTCCGGTAAGGGCCAGCCGGGTGAGTTGGGCCAACTCCACCAGCTCGAGGCCGAGCTCGGCGGAAAGCCCGCGGTAGAGAAGCTCCAGCGGCTCCGGCTCAAACAGCGCCTCTCCTTCAAGCCGCTTGATGAGGAGCTTGAGACGGGGCAGGGACTCGGCGGTGAAGAGTTTCGGCGCGGTCTGAGGATCATAGTTCTGCGGCCGGGCCAGATAGAACGCCGCATGCTCCCCCATCTCCACCAGGGTTTTCGACCGTTCCTTGAGGCTCTCAGCGACCCGCGCCAGCCACTCCAGATCGGACGGGATCGGGAGCCCTGCTCGCTCCAGAAATGGCACCAGCTCGCGCGCCAGGCGGTCCGGGGCGGCCTGCCGGATCCAGTGGTTGTTGAGCCATTGGAGTTTGCCGGGATCAAAGACGGCGCCGGCCGAGCCGACCTGAGCCAGGTCGAAGTGCTGGATGAGCTCGTCCCGGGAGAAGATCTCCTGGTCGCCGTGAGACCAGCCGAGCCGGGCCAGGTAGTTGAGCAGGGCCTCGGGGAGAAACCCGGCCTCCTTGAACGCCTGGATGGAGTCGGCGCCGTGACGCTTGGAGAG
This sequence comes from uncultured bacterium, assembly GCA_964372605.1. Taxonomy (GTDB): domain Bacteria; phylum Methylomirabilota; class Methylomirabilia; order Rokubacteriales; family CSP1-6; genus CAYJUC01. Next base: position 5,793 of record CAYJUC010000133.1, read on the forward strand.
CCGGCTCCGGTCGGCCCCAAGGATCATCGGGATGTGGGCGAAGACCGGCATGGGGTACCCCAGGGCCTGGTAGCAAAGGATCTGCTTGGGCGTGTTGGAGAGGTGGTCGTCGCCGCGGATGACGTGGGTGATCTTCATGGTGACGTCGTCCACCACCACGCAGAAGTTGTAGGTGGGGCTCCCGTCGCTCCGCACCAGGATCCAGTCGTCGAGCTGGGCGTGATCGAAGACGACCTCTCCGTGAATCAGATCGCGCACCACGATCCGTCCCTCGGGCGGAATCTTGAGCCGGAGGGCGTGAGGGGTGGAGGCGGAGACCTCCCGGGTCCGGCAGCGCCCGGTGTACCGGAAGGTCTCGCGCCTGGCCTGGGCCGCGCGGCGTTGCGCCGCCAGATCTTCAGGTGTGCACTCGCAGCGGTAGGCTTTCCCCTCCGCCAGGAGGCGCTCGGCGTGGGCCTGGTAGATCGGGAGCCGCTCGGTCTGGCGGTAGGGCCCTTCGTCCCAGTGGAGCCCGAGCCAGTGGAGCGCTTCCAGGGTGGACGCGATGTACTCCTCGGTGGAGCGGGCCCGGTCGGTATCCTCGATCCGAAGGATGAACACCCCCTTCCCGCGACGGGCGAAGAGCCAGTTGAAGAGCGCGGTGCGGGCGCTGCCCACGTGGAGGTGGCCCGTCGGGCTCGGGGGAAATCGGACGCGGACCGGCTCAGTCATTCACGACCCTAGCCCGGATTATTCGCGGCCGCGCTCTGCACCCTCACCCCCGCCCTCTCCCTCGGGAGGGAGAGGGAGCCCGTTCGGTTCCCTCGCCCCCGGCGGGGGAGAGGGTCGGGGTGAGGGGGCCTGTCAGACGCGCTGAGCAAATTCATGCATGCTGGGCGCTAGTAGCGCGCGAAGAGGCGGCCCCAGTCGGTTCCGGCGAAGGCGTGGATCCGCGCGCGGCCCACCGTCGGGTACCAGAGCCAATCGTGATAGACGTTGGAGGCGAAGGGCGCCCAGACCACGAGAGGGGAGTGGAGGAGAAGCCGCTTCAGCGGCCGGAGCGGCCCCTTCCGGATCAGCTGATCGCCCCAGATCACCAGGCTCTTCTCCGTCCGGAACCCCATGTTCACCCCGGAGATGTCGTCGCCCAGGATCTCGATCTCGCGGGGATCGGCCACCCCCAGCCCGCGCTCGTGACACATCCGGAGATAGGGGATCCCGAGCGGATCGTACCCCATGATCTTCGCCGCGATGGCGTCGATCGCCACCTGATCCGCTCCGGCGAGAATGAGGTTCCCCGCTTTCGGAATCATGGTCCGCGGCCCCGCCCCGTCCCCCATCACCGTGCCGTCCATGACCGCGAAAATCGCCGGGTGGAGCTCCCGCTGCATCAGCATGAGGTCCACCATCACCTCGTGGATATGCTCGTGGGCGTAGTGCCGGACTTCTTTCAGCAACCCGCCGAAGCTATTCTTGATGGCGCCCGTGGTGATCGTGTGCCCGTGGGTGTTGTGCAAAACGATCCCGTTGCCGATGAAGGAATGGCTCCCCTTCACGGAAAGGTCATACAGGAACGGAACCTCCGCCAGCTCCTCCCTGATCTCCTCAACCCGATCCCAGGCAATGTCCTCGTTGGCCAGAAACTTCATGTAGGCGATCTCGTTCGTGAACCGGCCGGTCGCGTCGAGTCGCGTGAACAAGTTGGTGAAATACCGAACAACGGGTCGGGTAGGTTCGGTATAGCCATTTTCGACATTGTTGACAGAGCCGGCCTTCCCGGAAGATGCCTGGGTCAGGCCAAGCCCTTTCCGGACCATTCGAAATAACGCCGGAGGCACCGGAATGGTATCCCAGTTGCTGGGGCGTTTACCCGCTTTCCGGCGCGCGACGAGAAAATCCAGGTTCGCCTGTTTGTGAGCACACCGGAATCTGATCCACTTGGCGAGGTGGATGACATCGTCACCGTACACGGAGACCTGAGCATACTCCTCCTGAGCGAGCTTGCGACTGTTCGTGGCCCGGCATCGCACAGTCCCGACAAAGGCAAGCACCCCGAGGCGCGAAAGGAGCATCTGGGTTTGGCTGGCCAGGCGGCGGCTCTTAGTCGTCGCGTGGACCCCGTCTTTGCCTACTGTGCCGTCACCGTCGAAATATCCCTGAAGAAATGCCGCAATCTCCCTGTCGGTGCACTTGAACAGAAGATCAGGCGCCGCTTTGGTCGCGGAATTGGTTGGAACTGGGAAGCCAAGACACTCGAAAAACGGTCTGAGGTTGAGGGCGTCGAAGTAGATCTCGTTTCCGCGAATCCTGGGGGCGACCCCGAACAGCGATTGGGAGAGCGCAATATAGTCGGCGCGCACCTCGGAGTCTGTATTCGTGATCGACACTCGATACGAGCCCTGGCTCTCGTAGGCGTACCCTTCGGCGGTGAAGTAGCCCATCCACCTCCAGAACTCAGGCGAGGACTGGTGGGGGGCCGTCGCCCAAACTCGCCGCCACCGGGACCGGGCGCCGTATCGATGCACGATTGAGCGGATGACCTCACAGTGGGTACCGATTTCCTGGGCAATTACCGTCGTCGATTTCCCGCTGAGATAGTCCCGGATGATCCGTCGCTGAGTGTCGACGTCGTACTTCCGGCCAGGCCGGATAGGCAGTTGATCAATGTCTATGGCGTCATGACCAAGGGTGGCCACACTAAGGAGTGGTTGACTGCGTCCGCGAATCTTGATTCTGCGGGCGATTGCGATCCGGTCACCTTCCCGTATCTGCTCTGCCGTCTTCCACCCTTCCGGGGTCAGAAAAGGGTGAGTCCGCGAGGTTGTCACCCGCCGTCCGGTCCGCGTCCTGACCGTCCAGACCAAACTATCCGCCAAGGGCGTCCGCCAGAAATGAGAGGTGTGCCCTCCCCGGAGTCCATCCTTGCCGAGCGAAATCACTCCGACTTCCCCTTCGCTCACCTGGTCCCCGTCGGGAAGACCGCTGACAGGCTCCCTAACCTGCCATTCCTTGACTAACATCTCTGCACCGACCAGGCTACCGTCCGCAAGGAGCACTTCCGTATCTGGATGGACACACTTCACCGTCGGAAGATGGCAGATGCTTTTCCCGACGTACATCTTCGGGATCTCGATCCCGTCGGGGAAAATTTTGTTGAGCTTCAGGAGCGGGGACTTGAACTCATAGCGGATCCACTCGACATCCGTGAGCGGGATAAACGGCAGACCATGCCGCTCGAGGACCGGCATCCACTTGTTGTTGATGGCGCCCTTCCGGGGATCGGTCACCACCGTCCGATTCTCTACGGGGTAAAGGCGGCGCGCCTCGTAGCCATCTTCGAAAAGGGTCTTCAGCAGTCCTTCGAGCTGCCAGGGCTGGGTGGAGCAGGCCGGGAAATATTTCGTCCAGGAGAGGTTGAGCTTGAGCAGGAGATCGTGATCTCGGGGAAAGATCTGGTGGTACTTGGCGAGGCGCATGAGCCGGCCGTAGTCCTCCACCACCGTCTCAGGCTTC
>CAYJUC010000134.1:0-9272 GCA_964372605.1 uncultured bacterium
ACCCCATGCCAGTGCGCTACCAGGCTGCGCCACGCCCCGACGGATAATTCGGTTCCCTCGTCCGATCTAAACTATTAGACATTTACTGGGGTTTCCGGTCAAGTGTAAATTCCTCCAACAGCCCGGTCGAGAGCGAAAATGCCTCACACTCTTTCGGATTTTGCCGCTCCGGCCACCGCGAAAGAAATCGCCCCGTCCAGAGAGGTTGGCGCACTCCGGCGCTCGAGGGATCATCCCCGATTTTTCGTTGACAACCCCCGTGAAAAGGGATACGTTAAAGCGCTGAATTCAAGTGGAGTTTCGTATTTGGGACGCCCGTGTGCAACGTACCGGGCGGAATGAAATAATCAGTCATCCGCAAGAGGGACTCGGGTGGAAGTCAGGGTTATCGACAACCAGATTGAGCAGGCCCTGAAAGTTCTTAAGCGGGAAATGCTTCAGGGTGGCCTGTTCAAGGAAATGAAGAAGCGCGCCTACTACGAAAAGCCTTCGGTGAAGCGAAAGCGAAAGCAAGCTGAGGCCCGGAAAAAGCGGATGAAGGCGCTCAAGCGGGCCCAGTTCGAATAGATTCACCCTCCTCTCCGGTTCTAAAGCCCCCGTCTCTATCCGCGCCTCACCTCGTTCGTTCCCTGGAGCAACCTCTAGACGCGTGAGCGCCAACGCTGTCCGCCCTTGACGGTCAGCGCAGGGATGAACCGCTGATGGGCGGCAACAGTGTGCCCGGCGGCATCACCGAAGACAAAGTCACCCTCCTCAAGGCCCAAGACCACGGCGTCTCCCTCCGCCCCGGTGGCCAGCGAGCCCAGGCGGTGCTCCTGTCCGATCGCTTTCGCCGGAGCGCTCGTCACCGCGCGCACGACCTCCTCGATCGGCATCCCAAGGGCCAGGAAGGTTGACATGACCCCCGGCAGGTCATAGGGGATCCAGCCGCCGACCGGGCGCACTATGTCCGTCGAGAGCGTGTGGGGCAGGATCCCCTGCTCCATCGCCGCCCGCGCGACGTTCACATCGAAGTGCACGCCCGCGTGCGCCACATCCAGGATGATTCCGCGCGCCGCGGCCTCTTTTACTTCTTGGCGCACCTTGCCGTCCTCTCCAAGAATCCCGTTCGGATGCCCGTGAAAGATGTGGGTAACGATATCGCCGGATCTAAGGCGCTCGAGGATTTGGGAGAGTGAAAGCGGGGAGCCCGAAACGTGCACCATCAACCGGCGGCCGGCGGCATCCGCCACCCGGCGTGCCATCTCCAGGGCGGGGATCGAGTTTTCGTGACCCATGGCGTCGTGGGCGATCCGGATTTTCAGGCCGAGCAGCTCGGGGAAACGCCGGAAGCAGTCCCTGGACCGCTCCTCCTGGGCGAAACGGAGGTCCTGGAGCTCTCCGACGCCGGCCGCCAAGCTCATCAGGCCGGTGGTCGCGAGGTGGAGGAAGGCGAACAGGCGTGTCTCCACCCGGCGAATCACGTACTCGCGAAAGGCGGCGAATGTCGCCCACCCGGCGCTCCCGGCATCCACCGCAGTCGTGACCCCCACGGGCAGGCATGTCGCATCCGGATCCACGAACAGAGGCTGACCCCGATGGAAAAAGTGCCCGTGAAGATCGATGAGCCCCGGGGTAACCAGCTTACCGGCGACGTTGACGACTTCGGTGGCGGTGCCGTCCACTCGCGGCGATAGCGTCGCCACCTTTCCCGCCCGGAACGCCACGTCCATCTGCCCGTGGATATTTTGGGCCGGGTCGAGGACGACGCCCCCGCGCAGGATCAGATCGTAGTCAATCGCCACTTACCCGGTGAGCGCGCGGGCCAGCGCCGCGTAGCGATCCAACAGGGGGAGCACGGTCTCACGATCGGCGGAAGGCAGCCGGAGAATCGCCCGCTCCACCCCCGCCTTTTCATAACCGCGCAAGACAGCCTCCTCGGGCTTTGCCCCGAAGACCGAGACAGAGATGGAGCGGGGGTCCCGCCCTGCTTTCTCGGCCCGCGCGCGGAGGTCGGTGATGCCTTCCGCAAACTCGGGTCCCCCTCGGCCCCGCGGGAACCAGCCGTCGCAAAACTCCACGACACGCTGGAGCGTGAACCGCCCTTCGCCACCCAGGAGGATCGGCGGGTGCGGCTTCTGCACCGGCTTCGGATAGGACCAGATGGGATCGAAGTTCACCAGCTCGCCATGAAACTCGGCCTCCTCCTGGGTCCAGATTGCCTTCATCGCCAGAACCTGCTCCCGCAACAGCCGCCACCGCAGTTTCGGATCCGTGCCGTGGTTCTCCATCTCCTCCACGTTCCAGCCCCCGCCGATCCCGAAAAGAAACCGTCCGTCGGACAGGACGTCGAGGCTCGCCACCTCCTTGGCCAGCGTGATCGGGTCGCGCTCGATCACCAGGCAGATCCCTGTCCCCACCTTCAACCGGGTCGTGACAGCCGCAGCCATAGCCAGCGCCACAAACGGATCGTAGGTGTGCCAGTACTCTCTCGGTAGCTCCCCCCCGCCGGGCCACTCGGTCCTCCGCCTTTTCGGGATGTGCGTGTGTTCGGGGACAAACAGCGACTCGAACCCGCGCTCCTCCGCCCCGCGCGCCAGCTCATCGATGCGGATCGCGTAGTCAGTGGCGAACATGCAGACTCCGAATTTCATATCCCCTCCTTGCGAGGCGCTCCGACGGCGTGGTCGTCGAATCGCCGCCCGCAAGCTCTCATGGACGTTGCCGCAACAGGTACGCGGTGAGGTTCGCCGATTCCCGTTCCCTGAAAACCACCGCGACGTGAAGTCGCTCCAGGTACTGCTCCAGCGTCTTCCCCCCCAGTGTGATGTTGCGCGATCTGAAGAACTCGAGGACGTCGGCCTCCAGCTCCGGGGTGGCCAATCCCGTGATCCCCTCAAACATCCGCCTGAGCCCGCTCTTCCCGGGGTACCGGCGCTCCATCGTCTCCCAGTTCACCCTGACAAATCGCCAGGCGCGCTCCCGCCCGTACACGCTCGTGAGGAGGCTCCGGACAAGGAACGGCGCGTCCTGGGTTCGGACCTCGCCGTTGATCGTCCGCTCAAGCGTCTGCTCGATCAACTCCGGTTGGCGGAAACCGGCGAGGGAGTAGAGGTAGCGCTGCTCCTCTTGAGGCGTCCGGGCCACCCTGAATGCCCCGAAAAACTCCGCGTACTCCGCTTCCCCACCCGCATGGGCCAGGATGGCCACCAGCGCCGCCACCACGTCAGGATCCACGGCCGAGGGGTCGTCGCGGTACCGCGAGTAGAGCGCCCGCGCCGTGGCCTGGATCGCCGGATCGTTCCCCAGTGTCCCGATGAGGCGGAGCAGATCCCCGCGGAGCTGCTGCGTGAGCTCATTCTCATCGGGCTCGGGCGACCAGCCGAGCTGCTCCACCATGCGACCAACCCGGTTCCGGACCAGGGTCTCGAGCCCCGGGCGCTCCGCGGGGGTGATCACGCGGTTCAGGTACTCGAACGATCCAGCCAGCACTGCCCAGACGTTCTTGTCGCGCTCGTTCCGGAACTGCTCGGTCAAGTCCAGGTAATCGGTGACGGCAATGGACCCGGCCAGCACCCCGGCCCACGCGTCGTTGAGCAGGTTGAACCGCTCGATAGATCCCACGCCGCCGAGCCTCCGCGTCAGCTTCCTGAGCAGATCAGCCGCGTAGTGTACGCGGCAGAAGGCATGTCCCCCCGCGTTCGCGATCGCCCAGTCCACCCGGCCCGGCATGTTCACCCGCGTCTCCCGACCATCCAGGAGGATCGTCCGCATCACGATCCCGCCTCTGACGCCGACCCGCAGCATGAGAGGGACCTGCCAGAGCTCCCCATCGCCACCTTCGGAAGGCAGGTATGTGAAGCGCCGCTGGGAGAGGCGCAGGCTCTTCCCCCCCTCATCGCTCTCGACCGCGATCACTGGATAGCCTGGACGGAAGATCCACCCCTCCGTCATCGACTGGATCGGTCGCGCCGCTACGTCGCCGAGCGCTTTCCAGAGATCGGTTGTCTCCGCGTTTCCGTACGCGTGTGTGGAGAGGTACGCGCGAATGCCATCCCGGAAGACCTCGGGCCCGAGATACTGCTCGATCATGCGAAGCACGGCGGCGCCCTTTTCGTAGGTGAGCACGTCGAACATGGCGTCCGCGTCGCGCGGCGCCGCCACCTCAAACTCGATCGGTCGACTGCTCCGAAGCCCGTCCACCGCCAGCGCCGCGGCCCGTGACACGCCGAACGTGACCCAGCGCTCCCAGGCCGGCTTCCACGCGTCCACGGCCAGCATTTCCATGAACGTGGCGAACGCCTCATTGAGCCAGAGACCGTTCCACCACGCCATCGTCACCAGGTCGCCGAACCACATGTGAGCGATCTCGTGGGCGACCACGTCGGCGACCCGCTGCAGCTCCCCGTGGCTCGCGATTCGCTCGTCCAGCAAGAGCGCTGTCTCGCGGAAGGTGATCGCCCCGAGGTTTTCCATCGCCCCGGCGCCGAAATCGGGGATGGCGATCAGGTCCAGCTTGTCGCCCGGATACGGGGATCCGTAGTACTGCTCGAAGAACGAGAGCGAGAAGGCGGCGACTTCCTGGGCGAACCTGGTGAGGTGCCCCTTCCCCGGCACGCACCAGATCCTGAGAGGTGTGTGGTCCACCATCGCCGGCTGGGTCGCCTCCAACTCCCCGACCACGAACGCCACCAGGTAGGTGGACATCTTGATGGTGTCGGCGAAGGTCACCGCCTTCTTGGCGCGCTCCGGGATCAGGCGCTCGCTGATAAGAGCCGTGTTGGACACCGCCGCCAACCGTTCGTCCACGACGAGGGTGACCGCGAAGACCGCCTTCAGGTCCGGCTCGTCCCAGCACGGAAAGGCGCGCCGCGCGTCGGTGGCCTCGAACTGAGTAACCGCCAGAAACCGCTGAACGCCATCCGCATCTCTGTAGCTCGACCGATAGAAACCGTGGAGCTTCTCGTTCAAGATGCCGGTGAAGCGGAGCGCCAGTCGCCACGTTCCGGGACTGAGCGGGCCGGGGAACGTGAGCCGCGCGCGCTCTTCCGTCTCGTCGAGCGTTGCCTCCCCGTTCATCCGCTCCCCGCGCTCGTCCTGGATCGACGCCTCCTGGATCTGCAGCTCCGCGCAGTTCAGCACGATCTCGGTCACCGGCTCGCTCAGAGTCAGCGTGACTGTTTCCTCGCCGGTAAAGGTGGACGACCCGAGGTCGGGGTCAAGCCTGATGTCGTACCGGATCGGCGCGACTGTGCGCGGCAGCCTGTGGACGTCCGCTCCGGCGGGATGAGTCATCGGCGGGTGGCGTTCATCGCCCGGCCCGGAGAGCCGGCACGACGGCTTCGGCAAGGAGCTCGAGGTGATCCATCTCGTCAAACACCGGGTTCAGAATCAGCAACCCGGCTCCAGCGGCGACAAGCTCGGCGAGCTTTTCGGTGCACTCCTGCCGCTCTCCATAGATCGCCACCTGCGTTGCCAGCTCCGCGTTGCGGTAATACCGGCCGGACCACTCTCCGAGCCGTTTCCCGGCCCGCGTTTTGTCCCGGTCCACGGCGATATAGACCCGCTTGGCCATCGGGAACGTCGAGGGATCCCGTCCCGCCTCGGCGAGATAGCCGGAGAGCTTTTGGACCTCATCTCTGAACTGCGCGGGTGTGGAGGACCCGGCCCCGATCCAGCCGTCTCCCAACTCAGCGGTCCGCTTCAAGGCGGCATCGTGATGGCCGCCAAACCACAGGGGAGGATGCGGTTTCTGAACGGGCTTCGGTTCCATCGGGGCATTCTGAAGCGTCCAGAACTGCCCGTCGAAAGTGACCCGATCCTCGGTCCACAGCCGTTTCATCAGCGTGATCCCCTCGACAAAGCGCCGGACGCGGCGCTCGGCGGAGAGACCGAACGCCGGGTAGATACGCGTGTTTCCGCCCAGGCCGACCCCGACGATAAGCCGCCCGCCGCTCAGATGGTCCAGCGTCGAGAGGCTCTTCGCGAGCTGCACCGGGCTTCGGAGAGGCGTCAGCAGGACCGCGGACCCGAGCCGGAGCCGGCGCGTCAGGGCTGCCGCGTAGGTGAGCAGCCCCACCGGTTCCAGAGTGACCGCTGCCCCCAGGATCTGCTCCTGAACCCAGGCGCTATGATACCCCAGCGCCTCGGCCCTGGCGAGAAAACGCTGGAGCAGAGCGGTGTCAACGGGCAGCGCCGGGAGTATCTGGGGAATGGCGATGCCGAATTTAAGCCGATTCTCTTCTGCCATAGGGTGTCGGTCCTCAAGCCCGCTTGCGGGCGTCTCGCAGCATCTCGATGAGGACGGCGCGAGCCTCTTCGGCGGCAGTCACCTCTCGCGTGAAGGGGATGCGCGCGCTGGACATTCTCGGCCCGCTTTTGATCCGGAGCTTGAACCCGAGGCGATCCACCGAGACCATGGACACGCCATCGGCAGGAACGCCGGCGAGGACTCGGGCGAAGGTCACCAGAGCATCCGGGTGATCCCGGTTCATGTGCTCAATGATGCCTGCCGACGCGTCGGCAAGGGGGTCCGGGCGGGCCGCCGCATATTCCTCAGCGGAAACCCAGTCCATCGCGGCGAATCCGCCAACGTAGTAGACGTCGGCGACCTCCAGCCGGTGGAAGCTGAAGTCCTCGAAGTCCACCCAGTAGGCCGCGTTGGGGTGGCGGGCAAGATAGGCCGCCCGCGCCACGGTCAGGTCCGCCTCTGGGAGGGGGCAGACCTCCCCCATCAGCGTGACACGCCCCGCTGCAAGCGGCTCCCCCGTCCAATCCGGCTGGGCGACAAGCAGGCTGGCGCGGCGATCAGCCTGGAGGTTTTGCGTGTGCATTGCCATCGTGCTGATCAGGAAAATGGGCCGACCGCGCTCATCCAGGGCGTACGGCATGACGGACCCGAACGGATGACCATGGTGCTTCCGCGAGAGCGTGGCGAGGGTCCCGCTACGCGCCAGATAAACGAGAGTCCGGGCGCGCTCGGCATACGTAGGTTCAGGGATCGGCGGACTGCCTGGTGGCGGAGAATAGGCGTGACGGCTCATCATCCTTCTCCGGTTTGGTATCACGCTCATTTCCCGCAGTCAAGCGGACAGATCAGGCGGGCGCTCGTACGATCGGGAGTCCGAGGTCGGGGTTGAGGCGCTGCGGCTGGCAGCTCACGCGGTCGGGCGGCGACAGGGCTCGGACGGAGCCGACGACCGTCGGGGTCCGGTCACTCTACGATGAGCCGATAGAGTTCATCAAAGCGGGCAAGTTCAGAAGGGGTAAGTGTCTCCAACCGCTCGCTTTCCTCTGTGGTGAGCGGAAATGAGTCTTGGCGCCTCAGGAAGATTTCGAGCTCGGCCCAGCGTCGATCCGAGAACACGCCCAGCTCTTGAACGGTCGCCCCGGAAAACTTGAGAACAAACGTTTCACGCGACAGGACAACCATGCTGCTCGACCATTCTTCCGCGCGAGCGAGGAGATTGAACGCAAGAGATTTCTCGGACGCCGCGCTGAGAAGGCGCACGAAACCGGAGCCGGCGTCATGCTGGACCAGGAAAGCCCTCCGGCTCTTCGTCGGTAGCACCGGGAATACCACCGCCACGTTTCCGAACGGCACCTCGCGCAAAAACGCGATCAAGGTGCGTACCGCGATCATCCCGTAAAGTCCACTCTCAGGCGCCGCGGCCAAACTCTCATTGTAAAGATAGGCGGTGGGAACAGAATTCCCGAAAGCAGGGAATCTCTACAGGAAAAGGACGCCCACGAGCCTCCAGATCATCAGCAATGGAATCCAGCAGGAAGAGTATCTCAACCTCTCCAACTCCGGCGAGCCATGCCCTGAAATTGTCGCTCAAACGTTGGGGGCTGGGCATAGAGGGCACCTCCGGCGCGCCTGTTCCTCCCCGGTAGAGCCTGCCATTCAAACCGAGCTCCAGCGTATACTTCCAAGAAACGCAAATTCGGGGCCAATGGAAAGTGGACGCGATCTCTGCGTCACCAAAGCACTCTGGGAATCGGACGCCCGGACGATCTGCACCGACATCCGTGCGGGAACCCGCCACCCTGCACAGATGTTTGTGAAGTGTCAGGGCTAGAAGGCTCCGTTAATCAGTCGGTGGCGGAGTCCAAATCTGAGAGTGAGTGGTCGGGACGTCGGATCCCACGGACCTGGAGCTTGTGCATAAGCGTGTTTCGATGGATGCCAAGCTGGCCGGCGGCTTTGACGTAGTTCCAGCGTGCGGACTCCAGGGTGCCGAGGATGAGCTGGGTTTCGATCTGTGAGAGCCTCTCCTTGAGGGGGAGCCCTTCTCTCGGGGTGTCGCCCGAAACCCCGTCCGGGAGAGCCAACTCGATCGGAAGGTGCTGAAGGTGGATGATTGGCCCGCGCGCGAGCGCGACCGACCGTTCGATGATGTTTTCAAGCTCGCGCACATTGCCAGGCCAACTATACGTCTTGAGCATTTCAAGGGCGTCATCGGTGATCTCCCTGACCGCACGCCCGAACTTCTGGCTGTACTTTTGGATAAAGTGCGGGACCAGAAGAGGAATGTCGTCCGGACGGTCCCGGAGCGGCGGAACCGTGATCGGGACGACGTTCAGCCTGTAATAGAGGTCCTCTCGAAAGGTCCCCGCGGCAATGGCGCGCTTGAGGTCGATATTCGTGGCGGCCAGGAGTCGGACGTCCACCTTGATGGTCTGGGTTCCGCCTAACCGCTCCACTTCGTGCTCCTGGAGCACCCGGAGCAACTTCGCCTGCACATCTACCCGAAGGCTGCCGATCTCGTCCAGAAAGATACTGCCGCCATGGGCAAGCTCAAACCGCCCGAGCCGCCGCTTGTGGGCGCCGGTGAAGGCTCCTTTCTCGTGGCCGAAAAGCTCGGAATCCACCAGCGATTCGGGAACCGCCGCCAGGTTGACCGCGACAAAGGGGCTCTCCCGGCGTGGGCTCTGGTGATGTATGGCGCGCGCGACCAGCTCTTTCCCGGTGCCCGTTTCCCCCTGGATGAGCACGGTCGTGGTGGTCGGCGCGACCTGCGCGATGAGATCATAGACCTTCCGCATCGAGGGATGCATTCCCACGATCGCTTCGAACCCCTGCGCCTGGCTGAGCTCGGACCGTAGAGCAACGATGGTCCGGCGGAGCGCGCGTCGTTCCGCCGCGCGACTGACAACGGCGCGAAGCTCGTCCACGTCGAAGGGCTTGGTCAGATAATCGTAGGCGCCGAGCTTCATGGCCTCTACCGCGGTGCGTATCTCTCGAACCGCCGTGACAAGAATGACCTCGACAGAATCATCCATGGCCCGGA
>CAYJUC010000135.1:0-9237 GCA_964372605.1 uncultured bacterium
TCTTCCAGTACGAAGAGCTGCACGACCGGGACCGCACCATGTGGGGGGAGAGCCCGGCCGACGTCGCCGGAACGCTCCTCTCGGCCGGGGCCGACGTGGTCGGGATGAACTGCGGCCGGGGTCCGGATCGGGCCATCGCGATCATCCGGGAGATGCGCCAGATTACCGCGGCGCCGCTGGTCGCCTATCCGAATGCGGGGCTTCCCGTGATGAAGGAAGGCAGGGTCAGCTACGAGCTGGGTCCGGAGGAAATGGCCAGAGACTACCCGGCCCTCATCGAGGCCGGCTGCAATATCGTCGGGGCCTGCTGCGGATCGACCCCCGACCACATCCGCCTCATCGCCAAGGTAGCCCGCTCGCGCACGGCGGCATAAGCTGGCGTGGGGTAATGCGGCGGCGCCAGGCCAGCGGAAGCGTCCTGTCCAGGTGATGCTCGAGTCGGTGTTGTCCCGGCATCCCGTAGTCCTCGCGGAGATCCCTCTTCAGATCGACCGGGACGAGGCGCTGCGTTTTCAGGGATACAAGAAGGGGATCGATCTCCCGTCCGAAGATGTTCTGGCCCTCTACGACGCCGCGCTGGCCGAAGGCGAATCTCTCATGCGGCCCCGGGTCGTCTATGGAGCGGTCCGCGTGGCGACGCAAGCGGATCACCTGATCCGCCTCTCGGACGGCCCCGAGCTGCGCATCCCTGAGATCCGGCGGCTCTGGGGGTGCATCGAGGCCGTGGGCGTCGGGATCTGCACGATCGGTGACGCGCTGGAAGAGCGGTCGCGGCGGCTCTTCGAGAGCCGCGACTTGCCGCTGGCGGTCATGCTCGACAGCGTGGGCTCGGCCGCGGTGGAGTGCCTGGCCGAGTGGGCCAACGACTACCTCTGCCAGGTGGCGATCGCCGAACGGCTCAAGGTCACGAATCGGGTCAGTCCCGGCTACGCCGGGTGGCCCGTGGAGGAGCAGCGGCTCCTGTTCCGCCTCTGCCCCGGCGCCCCCGTGGGCGTCAGCCTGAACGACTCCTGCCTCATGATTCCGCTCAAGAGCATCAGCTTCCTGGTTGGGATCGGCCCGGAGGCGCGGGTCGACCACTACTTCACCCAGTGCCGCCGCTGCTGGATGGCCGGCTGCGCCTACCGGCGAGCTCAGGCGGCCCGCACCGTCCAGCGCGCCCCCTCGCGATAGACTCCTTTTGCGTTCTTCCTCTCTGCCGGTGTACCATGCTCGGAGCATGAGCACGGACAATCTGATCCTCGTCGGCTTTATGGGCGCCGGGAAATCCGCGGTCGGGCGCCTGCTCGCCAAACGCCTGGGCCGCTGCTTCGTGGAGACCGACGAGATGATCGTGGCGAGGGAAGGAAGGTCCATCCCCGAGATCTTCGCCCAGAAGGGTGAGCCGTATTTCCGCACCCTGGAGGCGGAGGCGCTCGAGCTGTTGAAGCTGAAGCGCGGAGACGTGATCGCCACCGGCGGAGGCATGCCCTGCGCAAACGGAGCCATGGAGTCGCTCCGCGCCCTGGGCACGGTGGTCTGGCTCACTGCCGACCCGGACACCCTCTGTCGCCGCGCGAGCCGGACCGGCAGCCGGCCCATGCTGGAGAACCGGTCAAGAGAAGAGGTCGCGGCGCTCTTCCGCCAGCGGGAGCCCTATTACCGTCGGGCCCACATCACCGTGGACACCACGGGGCTCGGGGTAGACGCCGTGGTGAACCGAATTCTCGTATTGCTCAACGAGCGGGCTCAAACCCACGCGAGGAGCTGACCATGGCGTCAATCCCGAGAGAGTGGAAGACCGGCCTGGTCGAGGTGGGCCCCAAGGTCTTCGCCTACGTCCAGGCCACCGGCGAGAGCGGTATCTCGAACGCCGGGCTCATCGTGGGGAGCGACTCCGCAATGGCGGTGGATGCCCTCATGCTCCCGTCCATGACCCGACGCTACGTCGAAGCCATCAAGAAGACGACGCGAAAGCCGGTCGCGCAACTGATCAACACGCATCACCACCTGGACCACACCGGCGGGAACCGGTTTTTCAAAGGCACTACCATCGTGAGCCACGCCCGGTGCCGGGAGGCGCTGGCCCCCGGCTTTCCGCCGGTTCCCTTGCTCCAGCGCTTCATGCCGCACTTCGCCAGCGAGTTTCCGCTGATGAAGCTGCTGCTGCCGACCGTGACCTTCCAGGACCGGATGGTGGTTCACGACGGCCAGCGGGAGATTCATCTCTGGCACCCCGGCTATCAGGCCCACACCGTGGGCGACGCCGTGGTCTACCTGCCGAAGGAGAAGATCCTCTTCGCGGGAGACATCGCGTTTTACTACGTGACGCCGCTGGCCTTCCAGGGGCACGTGGGGAACTGGATCAAGGCCGCCAACCGGCTTCTGGCCTTTGACGCGGAGGTGATCATCCCGGGCCACGGCCCCATCGGGACCAAGGCGGACCTCAGGAAGATGCGGAACTACCTGGCTCTGGTTCGCCGCGAGGCGAAGAAGCGCTTCGACGCGGGGATGCCGGTGGAGGCCGCCGCGCGGGATATCAAGCTCGGAATCTACGCCCGGTGGCGGGAGGCCGAGCGGATCCTCCCGAACGTCATGCGCTGCTACCAGGAGTTCAAGCAGGAGCTGGAGCAGCCCATGGACCTCAAGTGGATGATCGACGGGATGGCGCGCTTCAAGGGCTCGGCTTCAGACCACGCCTGTCTTTAACGTCGGAGGGGGCTTCGACGGCCCCTCCGAGGCCTCCCCCAGGGGTTGCGTCCGCGCCCGAACAGAGGCCGAGGGAACTCCTGGGCGCCTTATCCGGGCAGGACGGCGATGGCCTCGATCTCGACGAGCAGGTCCTCGCTGGAGAGCCGGGAGATTTGCACCAGGGTGCTGGCCGGCCGGCTGGGGCCGAAATACTCCTTCCGCACCGCGTTCACTTTCTCCCGGTCCGCCATGTTCTTCAGAAAGACCGTGACCTTGCAGATATCCGCGAAGGTGGCGCCGGCCGCCGCCAGGCACTTCTTCAAGTTTTCGTGGACCTGGCGCGCCTGGGCCTGCGCGTCGCTCCCTCCGACGGTCCGCCCGTGCTCGTCGCGGGCGGTGCAGCCGGAGATGAAGACCAGCCGGTCGACCTTCACCACGTGGGTGTAGTGGCTGATCGGCTCCGGCATTCCCGCGACCCGGATCTCTTCCTTCTTTCCCGGAAGGCTCATCGTCGTCTCTCCTTTTTCTCTCGGAGGGGGGCACGCCCCCCTTCCGAACCTCCCCACGAGGTTGCGCGGGCAAAGCCCGCGCTCGAACAAGTTTTCCTGTACCCGGTTAGACTTCCGGGGAGATGGCGCGCGACGCCTGAGCTCTCGCGTCGCCCCGCATGAACGAGAAACAGAAAGCGACCAGGCTCATGAGGGCGGCGGCCAGATAGCAGACATTCATCGAGGAAACGAAGGCGGAGGGGCTGTCCGGGCGCGGCGTCGCCCCGGGGATCCCCGAGTAATGCTGGAACGCGATGGTCAGGAGCGCCCCGCCCACAGAGATACCCAGCGTGTTCCCGAGACCGAAGATGGTGTGGATGATTCCGGTGGCGAACCCTCGATCCTCCCTGGGCAAGGAGCCGAACACGGCTGTATGGTTGGGCGTGTTGAACAGCGCTGTCCCAACGCCCGTCAGCGCCAGCATCACAGTCGGGAGCAGCCAGTGCGAATCGACCCGGAGGAAGACGCCCAGCAGAGATGAGGCGATGAAGGGAAGCACTCCGATGGTCGCGGGGATCCTCGGCCCGATCCGGTCCGCGAGCTGCCCGCTCAGGGGAGCCAGGGCGATGGTGAATACGGGGGCCGCCAGGAAGATGATCCCGATGGCCGAGGGCGCCAGGTGCAGCACCTCCTGAAGGTAGAACGGCATCATGAAATCCACGAGGCCGTAGGTCGTGGCGAGGGCGAACGCGGCGATGACGCTGTAGGTGAACATGCGGATCCTGAACAGGGAGAGGTTCATCATCGGGCTCGTCGCGCGGTTCTCGTGGATGAGGAATCCGAGCAGCACCCCGGCAAAGGCCAGGGTCAGCACGCTCTTGTGCCCGATCCAGAGATGCTCCACGATTCTCCGGTCGAGCAGGGCGATCAGCATGACCATCAGCGCGATGAACATCGCCGAACCGACGTAGTCGATGGAGCGGCGGGCGTGGCCGGGCCCGGGAACCACCCGGCCCTTGAAGCGGACTAACGTGAGGGTAATCCCCGCGGCGCCGATCGGAACGAGGAGGAAAAAGATCCAGCGCCAGTTGAGATGCTGGATGATCAAGCCACCAAGCGGGGGTCCCACCAGGAACCCGGAATGGAAGGCAAGGGTCATGAGCCCCTGCGATTTCCCCACGGACCCTTCCGGCATCGCATCCACGGCCAGGGCCCGCCCGGCCGATTGGGTCATGGCGCTTCCAAAGCCCTGGAAGAACCGGAAGACCACGAGCTGGAAGGCGGTCTGCGCCATCCCACAGAGCGCGGAGCTGGCGGTGATGGTGACAAACCCGAGCCCGTAAATCAGATGGCGGCCGTAGATGTCCCCCAGCCGGCCGAACACGATCGACAAGCTGATGGTCGCGAGCTGGAAGGAGATCAGCGCCCAGGAGACTCCCACGATGTCGGTGCCCAGGCCATCGGCGACGGTTGGAAGGCCGATCAGGAGCGTTCGCGTCGAGACACCACCGAGGAAGTTCCCCAGCATGGCATTGCCGAGGACAAGCCAATCGACGCGTCCGGTCATGCCGGTAAAGGGAGACGGGTCTTAGTCAGGGTCGACCCTCAGACCTTGAAACGGGAGAGATAGTTCGCGGCCTCCCACCAACACAGAATACGTTCATAGCGGCCGGGATCAGAGGCAGCATCCATGAGCGCGTAAACCATCTTGAGCTTTGAGCGGGCGGGTCAGGAGGGGCCGGTCTCTAGCGTGAGGTTTTCGGTGGCGAGGGTGAAGATGTCCGCCCGGGTATACCGGTCGGTGGCATCCAGGATTTCGAAGCCGATGACTTTTCCGTCCTCCTCGAAGTCAATATTGATCCCTTCGGTAATCTCTTTGGTTTTTGCCACGTGCTTTTCCTGGATTCTGATGTAAAGGGCGTCGACTTCAGGATCATACTCGATCTTCATCGCCCGCTCCTACTCGCGCTCGTCCAGGCGTTTTTCCTTCCTTTCCTCGTCGGCTCTTCTCGGGCTCTGACAGGACCGCTTCCACCTCTGCTTCGGAGATCCGCCGCCAGCGCATCCGTCGCTGAGCATGACGGCTGAAATAGATCTCCACTCTTGTTTAATTGCTTACCCCAGGATCCGCTCGTAACGGCCGTAGTCGTGGGCGGCCTCCATGAACCACCCGACGACCTCCGGATTGGAGCGGGGCGGGATCTCGCAGGAGGTGGAGAGGATGAACCCGGAGTGCCTGGCCGCCGTGTCCACGCACCGCTTGACCTCGGCCTCCACCTGGGCCCGCGTGGCCCGCTCGAAGATGGTGGCGTCCACGTTGCCGATGGCGACGGCGCGCTTGCCGGCAACCTCCACGAACCGGGCGAGCTGGTCCACGTGGAGGGCGGGGTCTGACTGCTGGTCCAGGTCGAAAGAGATGGTGGTGAAGCCGGTCTGGATCAGGTCCTCGTAGATCGGGTAGGTGGTGCCGCAGATGTGGACGGTGACCCCCACCCTCTTGGCCTTGAAGTACTCCACCAGCTCCTTGTGGTAGGGAGCGATGAACTCGCGGTAGTTGTCCGGGGAGATGAGGCTGATGGACGCGGTGGGCTCCGAATAGCTGAGCCCGATGCGCGTCTTGACTACCTCGTCGCCGAAGCGCTTGGCGTATTCCGTGGTCCAGCGCATCAGCTGATGGATGTACTCGGGGTCCTCGAAAGTCTCGAGCAGCATGACCTCGGGGTTCCGCATGAGCATGGCGATGGTCCAGGGCCCGACCAGGACGGCGCCCGTGGCCGCGGGCAGCTTGGCCGCCACCAGCCCTTCGCAAAGCTCGAGGAACCCGGGAAGGCGGCCGTCCTTTCTCGGGTCGGGGATTTCCATCGTCGCCAGCTTCCCCTTGTCCTCCTGGAGCACGTGGGTGGCGATGGACGGGACCACGTAATCGGAGTATTTGACCCCGCACCCGGTGGCCTCGGCCTCCTTGGCGAGGTCGTTATAGGCCAGCACCACGTCGGGCTGGTAGCGCTCGTAGTACCGCAGCATGGCGGCAGTGGCCTTTTGGGGGCTGGTGCAGAACTCCTCGATGGAGAGGCCGTCCAGGCAGCCGGCGAACGAGGCCACGATGGGGTAGACCGGCACGCGGTCGGCAAAGCTCCGCTTGTAGGCGGCCACGACGCGATCACGGTTGGTGTACTGATCTTTCCCCTTCTGCACGTCCCAGAGCTTGTTGACCTCCATGTACTTGGGCGGCAGCTTCGCCTCGTATTCCATGAACTGGGTGATCGGGTAACGGATTCCACCGGCGTGGGTCCCCCGGAGCCCCTCGACGACCTCCTCCATCTTGGGCCAGGGGATCGTGAAGGCCATCTCGTGGTCCTGGGTCTGGCCGAAGATCCGATCGCCGGAGCAGGGGAGGATGACCTGGGGCTCTCCCGTCTTCATCGTGGTGACGATGGTTTCCGAGCAGGAGATTCGTCCGCCGAACGACGCCGTCATCTTCCCGCCGCGCTTCCACAAGGACGCCTGGACGAGCCGCATGACCTGGGCGGGAGTGGCATAGATCACCACCAGATGCGGTTCGTACGCCGCGCGATCGAGGGGCGAGACGAGCAGACAGGAGTACTCGCCGGGCTGAAATTTGTCCACGGCGGCCTCCGAGCGCTGCCCCGCTTCCTTGGTCTCGGTGTACATCCCCTCGCAGAGGGTGCCCGAGGTGTAGAGGTGGGTCGGGGCATCGAGCCCGAGCGCGGTGATTCCGAGCGAGCAGATGTGATCCTCACGGGTGAGCGCGATCATCCAGCCGTAGCGGCGGGACATGTCGATCACCTGGCAATTCATGGAGAGCTTCTTGAAGTCTCGGGCAGGTCGCTTGGCCTTCTCGGGAATTTCTTCTCCGGCCTTCAGCATGCGGATGGCGATGGGAAATGTCTGGGGCCGGATGTAGAACTGGAGCTCCTTGTCGGCGGTCGTCGTGTCGATCATCGGCGGGCCTCCTGCTTCACGAGAGTACGTGGGCCCCGACTCCTTGTCAAGGCAAAGACCCCGCGGCACCTGGATTTTTGGCATAATGACGAGCGATGGCGAGGTACCAGATCCTCTACTGGAAGGTCATCCCGTCCCTGGTGGAAGCGTTCGAGGGGGATCGAACCGCGCGGATCCTCCTCTCCCAGCGCTTCCAGGATCTGATCGACGCGATCGCCATGCGGGAGGGCGCTTCGGCGCAAGAGACCTACCTCGAGGGCTGGCAGAAAGGACCGATCAGCGATCGGCCCGGAAGCGCCGAGAGCGTGGCCGAATCCGTCGCCGCGGAGCTGGAGGCGAGCTTTCAGGAGCTGGTGGTCAAGCAGATGCTGCCGCCCCCGGCGTGAGGACGGCTATTTTGCCGGCCGCTCCCGGAGGACGCGGCGGAGGAGTTTGCCGGTCCCGGGGCCGGCGGGCCCGGCCGCGCGCGGGAGCTGGTCGATGAACTCGACCTCCCGAGGCAGCTTGTAGACGGCGATCTTGTCCCTGCAGAACTCGATCAGCTCCTGCTTCAGCGCCTCGCTTCCCGATGTGCCGGGTTTGAGGACCACGTAGGCCCGGGTATTCTGGCCCCGGACCGTATCCGGCACGCCGATGATCCCCACATCAGCCACGGCTGGGTGCTTGGCCAGGGCGTCTTCGATCTCCTCGGGGCCGATGCGGTAGCCGGACGACTTGATCAGATCGTCCTCCCGGGAGAGGAACCAGACGTAGCCGTCCTCGTCCACGGTGACGAAGTCGCCGACCCGACACCAGCCGTCGCGGATAGCCGCCTTCTGCTTCTCCGGGTCGCGCCAGTAGACGGTTCCGGTGGGCCCGCGGGCGATCAGGAGGCCCACCTCGCCGGGCTTGCACTCCTTCCCGTCTTCCGAGATCACCCGGAGCTGGTAGCCGGGAACCGCCGGGCCGATGGCGCCCGGCTTCACCTTTCGGGTCACGGCGGAGGAGACGAAGACGAACATCATCTCGGTGGTGCCCAGCCCCTCGTAGACTTCGAGCCCGAACCTCTGCTTCCAGTCGTGGTAGGTCTGGGCCGTGAGCGACTCGCCGCCCCCCGTGCAGATCTTGAGTGAGGAGAGGTCGTAGCGCTTCTCGGCATCGGGGACCTGGAGCATCTTCCGGTAGGCGGTGGGGAGCACGGAGAGGATGGTGATCCGGTGCTTCTGGATGGACTCGAACATCCCCTCGGGGGTGAAGCGCGGGAGAAGCGAGATCGCGGCGCCGAAGCGGAACGGGATCACCGCCTGGGTGGAGTAGCCGGCGGCCAGGGAAAGCGGCGCTGGCCCGCCGATGATGTCGTCCGCGGTCACGCGCCAGCCGTACTTGCCGAAGCCGTCCGGAATGACGAGCGCCTCCTCCATGAAGTGAACGGTTCCCTTGGGGAGGCCCGTGGTGCCGGAGGTGAAGAGAAGCACTGAGACCGCCATCCGATCCCGCCTCACCGGCTCGAGGGTCTCCGTCCCTTTGGCGAGAAGCTCGCCGTACGGGATGTACCCCTTGGCCTTGACCTCGGCGCCTTCGCCGCCGATCACGATGACATGCTTGAGTGTGGGCAGCTCGCCCCGCGCCTTCTCCACCTCTTCGAGGAGCGGCGCGGCGACGATGAGCGCCACCGCCCCGGTGCTGTCTGCCACGTGGACAAGCTCGGCCCGGGAGAAGAGGGGAGAGGTTGGAATCACCACGGCGCCGATCTTGAGCAGCGCGAAGTTGGCGACGAGGGCCGGCGGGACGGACGGAACACGGAGGAGGACCGTGTCCTCCTCGGCGATGCCGAGCCCCTTGAGGGCCGAGCCCAGCTTGTTGATCGAGGCCTGGAGCTGCTTGTAGGTGATCTTCTGGTCCTCGAAGAGGATGGCTACCCTGTCGCCCCGCCCGGCTTCCACATGGCGGTCGACCAGCTCCTCTGTGGAGTTCACCTTCTGCGGATAGGCTTTGTACTCCGGCAGCGTGTAGATGCGCTGCGGCCAGAGCGCCTTCGGCGGCAGATAGGACTCGGGAATTTTTCCCATCGCGTTGCCTCTCTTCGAGCGCCGGCTTCGCCGGCGCAACCCTTTCCTGGGGGTGGCTCGGAGGGGGC
>CAYJUC010000136.1:0-1561 GCA_964372605.1 uncultured bacterium
CGGCAAGTGCCCCGATCACCAGACGCCGCTCACCTACATCGAGGAGGAGAACTACTTCTTCAAGATGTCGAAGTATCAGGGCTGGCTCGTCGAGTATATCCTGAGCCACCCGGACCTGATCCGTCCCGAGCGCTACCGGAACGAGATCCTCGGCTTCCTCCGGGACCCGCTCCAGGATCTCTCCATCAGCCGGCCGCGGACGCGACTGGAGTGGGGCATCCCGCTCCCGTTCGACGACAAGTACGTCACCTACGTCTGGTTCGACGCGCTCATCAACTACATCTCAGCGATCGGCTATCCCGGGGCGCCTGGGTTCACGGAGCGGTGGGAGAACGTACAGCATCTGATCGGCAAGGACATCCTCAAGCCGCACGCGATCTACTGGCCGTGCATGCTCAAGGCGATCGGCCAGCCCATCTACAAGCGCCTGAACGTCCACGGCTACTGGGGCCTGGGCGGCGGAAAGATGTCCAAGTCCATCGGCAACGTCGTGGAGGCCATGGCCCTCACCGACACCTACGGACACGACGAGTTCCGCTACTTCCTCCTCCGGGAGATGACCTTTGGCCTCGACGCCAACTTCTCTGAGGAGGCCTTCGTCGCGCGCCTCAATGCCGATCTCGCCAACGATCTCGGCAACCTCGTTTCCAGGGCGACAACGCTGATCGCCGGCTTCGAGGGCGGGCGGGTTCCGGGTCCCGGCCCCACCACGGCCAGCGAGAGAGGCGTTTCCGATGCCTGGAGCAAGACGCTGGACGGCGTGGCAGAGGCAATGGAGGGATTCGCCTTCCAGCGGGCGCTCGGCGCGATCTGGGAGTTCATCGCGACGCTTAACCGTTACATCGACACTGAACAGCCATGGGCGCTGGCTAAGGACCCGGCGAGAGCGCCGCGGCTCAGGAGTGTGCTCGCCAAGCTTGCCGGGGGCCTGCGCTGTCTCGGCGGCCTCCTCTCTCCGTTCCTTCCGGAGGCGGCCGGTAAGATCCGGACGGCTCTCGGGCAGACGGCGGAGCCTCTCCTCGAACAGATCAAGGACTTGGACGACGGGGCCTACTTCAGCAGTCCCGTACAGAAGCTATCCGCGCTCTTCCCGCGCGTCGAAGAGAAGAGGGCTATTCCCGGAGCCGGCGGAAAGGAAGGAGCCGCCCCCAAGCGGATCACCATCGCCGATTTCTCGAAGGTGGACCTCAGGGTGGCGGAGATCGTGGCGGCGGAACCCGTTCCGAAGTCCAGGAAACTTCTGAAGCTCACCGTGGAGGTGGGCGGGGAGCGCCGCGCCGTGGTGGCCGGGATCGCGGAGCACTACGACCCGAAAACCCTGGTCGGGAAGAAGGTCATCGTCGTGGCCAACCTGGAGCCCGCGACCCTGATGGGGGTCGAGTCCGACGGCATGATCCTCGCCGCCTCCGACGGCGGCAGTCTTTCCCTTCTCGCCCTCGACCGAGACCTTCCCCCCGGCTCCCCGGTGACGTAGCTCGCTGCTGAAAACCGTGTGACCGCACGGCGAGATGAAGCTCCCGGGGAAGGGCACGCTCATGGCGCTGCTGCTGGTCTTCTCCCC
>CAYJUC010000136.1:1661-9232 GCA_964372605.1 uncultured bacterium
AGATGAAGCTCCCGGGGAAGGGCACGCTCATGGCGCTGCTGCTGGTCTTCTCCCCCGGGATCGCCTTCGCGCTGTTTGAGCTTTTCTTTGTCCGGGTCCCGGTCCAGGGGAAGGCGCTCGTGGTCGGGTGGGTGTCGCTGGCCGTCGGGACCTTGTGCGTGGCAGGGCTCGTGGTCCTGGCGGTGAGGGATGCCATCCGACAGCGAAGGGACCGGCTCCACCGCCCGTGATTGTTCCAGCCGCGCTCTCCGACCGTTGGCGGCAGCTCTCGCTTCGGCGCCCCTGGCTCCGGTGGATGGCCAAGTGGGGGGTGTCGGTGGCCTCGCTCCTCGGGGGCGCGGCGACGCTCTTCGTCTTCAGGCGGGGGCTCCCCCACGTCGGCTGGATCGTCGGCTACCTGATCCTGCTCTGGCTCCTCTTCACGGTGCTCACGCAGGTCCGGCAGAGCTTCGAGGCGCGTGGGCGGCGGGTGGTCATCACCGCCGCTGACTACACCATCCAGACCCTCTATCACGGGCTCGTGCTCTTCATCCTCCCCGGCTATTTCGCCAGCACCACCTTCACATCGGTCAACGTCTGGTTTTTTCTCCTGCTGGTCCTGCTGGCGCTCCTGACCACGATGGACCCGTGGTATCGGGCCCTTGTCCTTCCCAGGAGTCCGGCGCGCCCCCTCATCTTCAGCGTGTCGTGCTTTGCCGCGCTGAATGTGGCTGTGCCCCTGGTTGGGGTGCAACCGATCTTGGCCCTCGAGGTGAGCGCCGTGCTCAGCGCTCTGGCTCTGACCCCCGCGCTGCGACGATCTGGCGGAAGCTGGAAGGCCGCATGGGTCCGCTCGGCGTCGGTCGCCGTTCTGGTTGCGATCGCGCTCTGGTATCTCCGCGCTGCTATTCCGCCGGCTCCGCTCCATCTGGCCCGGGCCACGCTGGCCCGCTCGGTGGAGGCCCTCGAGCCCATGGAGCCGATCGCCGGCCCCATCACTGCGGCCACCCTCCGGACGTGGGGGGGCCTGGTAGCCTACACAGCGGTCTACGCTCCGGCCGGGCTCAATCAGCCCGTTACCCATGTCTGGCGAAAGAACGGGGAGGCCGTCACGGCTATCCGCCTTTCACCGATCCGGGGCGGGAGAAGAGAGGGGTTCCGCACCTACTCCAGAAAGTCGGATTTCAAGGGAGACCCTTCGGGGCGGTGGTCGGTTGACGTGGTCACCAGCTCCGGGCAGTTGATCGGTCGCCTCCGCTTCACCGTCACGCCGTGAGGCCTGCCGCCAGCGGTGGGCGCGGATTTCTTCAGGTGTGGTGGAAACTTGAGCAGCGGGCGGTGGCAGAGTAAGATGCGCCGGATGCTCTTCGACACCCACGCCCACCTGCACTTCCCGGAGTTCGCGGCTGATCTCCCCGCCGTGCTCGAGCGAGCCCGCGCGGCCGGGATCCGCTTCATGGTGACGATCGGCACGGATGTGGAAGACTCGCGGCGCGCCCTGGCGCTGGCCGAGCGGACCCCGGATCTCTACGCCGCTGTGGGGATTCATCCCCACGACGCCGCCAGCGCCGACGCCGCCGCCCTGGAAGAGCTCGAGCAGCTCGCCCAGGCCTCCCCGAAAGTGGTGGCCGTGGGTGAGACAGGGCTCGACTACTATCGCGACCTCTCCCCTCGCGACACCCAGGCGCGCGTCTTCAGGGTGGAGCTCGCCCTTGCTCGTCGGCTTGGGAAGCCCGTCCTCATCCACTGCCGGGAAGCTCACGCCGACGTTCTGGAGATTCTCCGGCAGGAGGGGTTGCCGCGCGCCGGGGGGATCATGCACTGCTTTTCCGGCGACGAGGCGGTGGCGCGACAGTGCCTGGACCTGGGTCTCCTGATCTCGCTGGCCGGCCCGGTCACGTATCCCAACGCGCGGAAGCTTCCCCCCGTGGTGAAGGCGACGCCGGCGGATCGCCTGGTCGTGGAGACCGACTGCCCGTTCCTCCCTCCGCAACCTTATCGCGGGAAGCGGAATGAGCCGTCCTACCTTCCGATCACGGCGGCGCGGGTGGCCGAGATCAAAGGCCAGCCACTGGAGGAGTTAGGCTCGCGCATGGCCCGAAACGCCCTTCAACTCTTCGGGATCCCCGACGGCTGACCAACCGATGGGCCTGGAGGATTTCGGGTTTTATCTTCGCGGCCGCCTCAACAGCGGTGTCGCGGGCGTCCTGAACGGTCTCCGACCCGCTTCGGTCACGCCGCTCTCCCTCGATACGCTCCTCGGCTTGTCGCGGCCGACCCCACTCGACTACGTGAGGCTCCTGGAGGGGCGCCCGAATCCGGACCGGCAGGAGGTGCTGGGCCGACTTCTCGCCGAATGGCGCGCACCGTTTACTCGTCTCCCCTTTGCGACCTTCGAAGGGAGCGGGGAGAACTTCGTGGTGGAGCTGGGCCAGGGCCCCCGCACGCTGATCCTCATCGCCCACCACGACGCGGTGCCGGGGAGCCCCGGAGCCAACGACGACGGCTCGGCTGTGGCGATCCTGCTAGACCTGCTCGGCCGCCTGGAGCATGATCCTCCTCGCCGCCTCCGCGTGCGCCTGCTCTTCACCGGCGGAGAGGAGATCGGCTACCTGGGAGCGCGCTGCTACGTGAAAGAAGCCCCGCTGGAGGGAGTTCTCGGGGTGCTGAGCCTCGAGCTCTGCGGGATCGGAGACGTGCTCGCGCTCTGGGATGCGGTCCCCCCGTCGGATCAGGCGCCGGTGCTTCTGGCCTTTGGCGGCGTCCTGGAGGAGCTGGGGTACCGGAGGGACGAGACCTATCACGTGGTGGGCCGGATTCCGGTGTTCGGGAGCGACCATCGGGCCTTTGCCGCCGTCGGGCTGCCGGCGTTTGGCCTCACCGTCGTGCCGAGATCCCACGCCGAAGCGCTCAGGCAGTTCGTCTTAAACCCGTTTCAGGCGCTGGTCCGGCAGCTGGTGAGGCGGCCGCCCCCCTTCGACACCTACCACACGGCGCGGGATTGCTCGACGACTTTGGCGCCGGCAGCGCTGGAGCGGGTCTCCCAGGCTCTGTTCGCGCTTGTGCGAACTCTAGATTCGAGTAGTTACTCTGGATAATTCCCGTGTACGCTTGGCACCCTCACCCCCGGCCTCTCCCTCGGGAGGGAGAGGGCGCTCTCTCGATTTCCTCGCCCCCGGCGGGGGAGAGGGTAGCAGTGAGGGGGTCTGGTAGGGTGAGGGGGCCTGTGGGCCGCCATAAACGAATTCAGGGGAAGGAGGGGCCGGGAGAGATCCTGGCCATGAGGAGGCGCGCTCGGGGCACGTCAGATTCGGGGACCAGAATGGTGACCTCACCCTGGTCTCCCACGCTGAAGGGGTGGACGGAGTGGGCCAGCCGGGAGCGGAGCAGGCAGGGGATCTCCTCGCTGTCGAACAGTCCCTTCAGCACCAGTGCTTCGGACTGGTCGCGGCAGCGGTAAATCTCCACAAAGTCTCGTTCGTCTTTCGCGCCCCAGCTCTCGGACCCGGAGGGTATTTTGGGGAAGCGGATGATTTTACCTCGCCGCGCCATGCTTCGAGAGTAACGCGGCCGGCGTCCCGCCGCAACTCCACAACCGGTCTTGACTCTCCTGCTCGCGACGGATACTCTCGTTTCCCATGAGACTCGTCACCTTCGAGGTTCTCACTCCCCTCGGACCATTCCAGCGGCTTGGTGCTCTGCGGGGTGACCAGATCGTCGACCTCCAGGCCGCCTTCGCCGCCTATCTCAAAGCGGAGAATGAACCCCAGCCGTTGCGCCTGGCCGAGACAGACATCCCTCCCGACATGCGGCAGTTTCTCGCGAATGGGCGGTGCGGCTGGTTCAATGCGGAGCGCGGGCTTGCCTTCGTCGAGGCAGTTGTCAAGTCCGGGGAGATGGTCCATGGGCCGCGCGGCGAGACCCTCCTCTACGATCGGACGGCCGTGCGCCTCAAGGCTCCCCTCGCTCCCGCCTCGCTTCGCGACTTTCTCGCCTTCGAGGCCCATACCAAGACCGGCTTCGCCCGGCTCGGCGAGCCATTCCCCGAAGCCTGGTACAAGATGCCCGTCTACTACAAGGGGAATCCGCGTTCCATCGTGGGACCGGAGGAGGACGTCCGCTGGCCGTCGTTCACCCAGATGCTCGACTACGAGCTGGAGCTGGCCTGCGTCATCGGCCAGGAAGGCCGGGATATCGGCGTGGAGTCAGCCCCGGCCTACATCGCCGGCTACACAGTGATGAATGACTGGAGCGCCCGTGACATCCAGCGGATCGAGATGTCAGTGCGCCTCGGGCCGGCCAAGGGAAAGGACTTTGCGACTTCCCTGGGCCCGTGCCTGGTCACGCCGGACGAGCTGGACCCGCGCAATCTCCGAATGGTCGCCCGGATCAACGGCGAGGTCTGGTCAGAAGGAAACTCGGGTTCCTCCCACTGGACCTTTCCCCAGATGATCCATCACGTCTCCATGGACGAGACGATCTACCCCGGGGACGTGCTGGGTTCTGGAACGGTCGGGGGCGGCTGCGGGCTGGAGCTGGACCGCTGGCTCAAGCTCGGCGACGTCGTGGAGCTGGAGATCCAGGGGATCGGAGTGCTGCGTAACCGCGTGGTCAAGTGACCCAACTTCCCGTCTGGCGCGCCATCCACCGGCGCCCCTCACCCTGATCCCCTCCCCCGACCGGGACGAGGGAACCGAAAAGACGCCCTCTCCCTCAGCATGGGAGCCCTCTCCTGAAGATCGCGGCGGTCAGTCCATTCCTGGAGCGCCCCGAGGCTCGGCGGCTGGCGTTGATCTTCGCGACGGTCTATTTCGCCCAGGGGATGTGGTACCTGCCGAACCTTTCCATTACGTTCCTGCTGAAGGACACCTTCGGTCTGAGCGCCGGGCAGACGGCCATGTTCTTCTCGATCACCACCATTCCATGGTTGGTCAAGCCGGTCTACGGGCTCGTCTCCGACTTCGTTCCGTTGTTCGGTCGGCGCCGGAAAAGCTACTTTCTCCTGACCTCCGGGGTGGCGGCGGTGATGGGGTTCATCCTCAGCGTCCTCCCGTCCTACACATACTGGAAGGTCGCCGTCTTCTTCACTCTCATGGGGTTCGGGCTGGCCTTCACCGACGTGCTGACCGACGCGATGATGGTGGAGAACGGCCAGCGGCTCGGGCTCACGGGGCCGTTCCAGGCGGTGCAGTGGGCCGCGATCTCTCTGGCGTCCATGCTCGTGGGGGTGGGGGGCGGCTGGCTCGCGGCGCACAAGCCCCTCTCTCTGGCCTTCATGATCGCCATGGTCTTCCCCGTGATCTCCTTCGGCACGGCCGTCTGGTTCATCGAGGAGCCGCGCGTTCCCGCCGGAGGGCGACAGCTGCGCGAGACCTGGACAGCGATCCGGGGCGCAATCGGGTCCCGCCGGCTCTGGGTCGTGGCCGGGTTTATTTTCTTCTACAACTTCAGCCCCTCCTTCGGCCCCGCGCTGGTCTATTACTCGACCGACGTGCTTCGCTTCTCCAAAATCTTTCTCGGCAGCCTCGACTCCCTCCAGTACGCCTCGGGGATCATCGGGGCGGGCGTCTACTTCGTGTTTTCCAAGCGCGTCCCGTTCCGCTGGCTGATCCACTTCGCCATCGCCGCCGGAGTGATCGCCACGCTCGCGTACATTGGTTATGTCGGTCACCTGTCGGCAGTCGCGCTTGCCCTAGTCTTCGGGGGCATCGGGATGATCATCCAGCTCACGCTCCTGGATCTGGCGGCCAAGGCCTGCCCGAAGCAGGCGGAAGGAACGTTCTTCGCCCTCCTGATGTCCGTGTATAACGGAGCCGTCCAGGTCTCCCAGGTGACCGGCGGCTGGCTCTACGACCTGGTCGGCTTCACCAGCCTCATCCTGATCAGCGCCGCCTTCACCGCCCTCTGCTGGGTTCTGGTTCCGCTCCTCAGGGCAGAGGAACTGGACGCGCGGACCGGGGCCGCGGCATGAGCCCCGAATTTTGGTCTCGGAGGGGGCCGTCGAGGCCCCCGCCGACGATTTAGGGGCGGCAGACGCGGAAGCGCGCGTAATCCCCCTGCGCGCTGCTCTTGGTGTCATCGGAGTCGGTGAGCACGGCGATCCCCAGCGGCTTCGGCGCCTCGGCTTCGCCGAAATACCGGCGATAGCTCTCCAGAACGTTCACCCGCTCCTCCACCCACTCGCCCGCCGTCGCGGCGCCGCTTCGAAGAACGCGGACCTGGGTCAGGCCGAGGTTTCCCGTCAGATGCGTGTCCTGCGGCACCTGCGCGCTCCAGATGTGCTTGACGGCCTTCACGGACATAGGCGAGTGCGGGAAGACCGCGTAGACGGCCAGGGCGCTATCGTTCTTCTTCGAATCGCGCTCGTCGGCCCCGTTGGGAAACTCGCGCACGCGCCAACCCCAGGCGAGCACCGGGTGCGTCGTCAAGTCCCAGCCGTGTTCTCTGGCGGCCTGAATTCCGAGCCCGCGCGAGACGGCGCGCAGGAACCGGACGCCGTTCTCCTCCTGGACGGAGTAGACTCCCTTGCCGGCGCTCTTCCTGGCCTTCCAGCCGGGCGGGAACTCGCCGATCTTTGCGGAGGCGAAGTCGTCGATGGTCACGCACTCGCCTTCGGGGGCAGCCGGCGCGCCGCCCGCGCCGAGAAGAAGAGAGCCGAGCGCCGCGAGCAGCGCCAGGCGCCGGCTCAACATCCTGCGACTGACCGTTGGCATCGAGAATGCCATTCTGACCGCCCTGGGTAACAGGGTTACCGGATTCTCCGCCGAAAGGCAAGGCCGTTCAGGATTTCGCCGTGGCGCGGGTCTTTCGGGGGTCCACGCACTGTGGTACACTCAGTTTCGCGTCGTTCGCTGTTTCGCGGAGGCTTCCGGTGTCTGGATATCTTCCGGTTCTGATTTACGCGGGGCTCATTTTTGCGTTTGCCGTGGTTTCGCTGGCGGCGTCCCGCCTCCTCCGGCCATCGCGATCCTATCCTGCCAAGCTGGTCAACTACGAGTGCGGCTCGGAGCCCATCGGAGAGGCGTGGGTGCAATTCCCCGTGGGATTCTACCTGGTCGCGCTGATCTTCATCGTCTTCGACGTCCTGGTGGTGTTCATGTTCCCGTGGGCGCTGGTCCTGCGCGATCGCGGGCTCGCGGCCTTCGGCGCCATGGCGCTCTTCCTCGGGATTCTCTCCCTCGGCTGGCTCTACGCCTACAAGGAAGGGATCCTCGAATGGAAGTGAAGCGCCCCACCCCGCAGATCCCCCCGCCGAACTGGCGGGAGTTCAGGGATCTCCAGGAGTGGGAGCAATGTGTCCAGACGCGCCCGCAGGGGGACAAGGCCTCGGCTTTTGCCGAGCAGCTTTTCGAGTCCCTCGAGCACTTTCCCGGCGGCTGGCTCGCGGTCACCTCCACAGAGAAGATCTTCAACTGGGCCCGGAAGTCCTCCATCTGGCCGGTCACGTTCGGCCTAGCGTGTTGCGCCATCGAGATGATGGCCACCTTCGCTTCGCGCTTTGACGTGGAGCGCTTCGGCATGGTGCCGTGGGCGTCGCCGCGCCACCCCGTCCTAATGATGGTCTCGGGCACGGTCACCATCAAGATGGCCCC
>CAYJUC010000137.1:0-9223 GCA_964372605.1 uncultured bacterium
ACCTGCCCCTCCGCCAGCTCGCGCTCAAGACGATGCCCGAAGAGAAATTTCACGCCGGGTTCGGCCGGGACCAGCTGAAGGAGCTGTGCGGCACTCCCGAAGGCAGAGGGGCGGCCCAGCAGGCCATCGCGGATCTCTTTCCGGTCATGCTCCAGTTCTTCGGCAGCTCGAACTCGCGCAACAACGCTATCTTCCGGAAGTGGGGGATCAAGCGACGAACCAACGACGAAATGCGCGCGGATTACGTGGAGCGGGTGAAGCAGCTGGTGGCAGAGGTCGGACTTCAATTGCCCGAGGTCGGATCCCTCGCGGTCGCGATTCCGCGCTGACATGCTCACGTTTCGCTACGAGGTCGGGTGGACAGACATTGACTTTGCCGGCGTCATCCACTACCCGCGCGTATTTTACTGGGTCGACGATTTCTTCCACGGCTACCTCCGGAAGCGCGGGTTTTACTGGAGGCAGCTCCACGCCGACGGCTACGGCTTCCCGTTCATTCACGTCACGTGCCGCTACATGAGGCCGATCTTCCTGGAGGATGTGTTGACCATCCAGATGACCGTGGTGGATCTCAAGCCCAAAGGGTTCACCCTCCGCTTCCGCATCCTGAAGGGGAGCGAGCCGGTGATCGAAGGGGAACAGGTGCGGCGTTGCGTCCTGAAGTCGCGGCAGGGAAGTGTCGAGATGCCGCCGGAGCTGGCCAAGATCCTCCAGGAGATCTCCGCCGGGGACGCGCCCGCGGATATGGGAGCGTGAAAGGAGAGCCTGGCATGACACGGCGGTGGATCATCGGCGCGACACTAGGCCTGGCCGCTCTGTTGACGATCCCGGCGGCCTCTTTCGCCCAGCTTCGGACCGTGAAGGTGGCGTGCACGAGCAAAGTTGTGCTGGACAACCTGCCGCTCTTCGTCGGGATGCGCATGAAGTTCTTCGAAGAGGCGGGGATCAAGCTGGAGCCGTCCTACTTCCGCGGGGGCGGGGAAGTGGTCCGGGCCATCACGACCCATTCGGTTGATTTCGGGGCGACCCCGTCGGCCTCGGCGGTCCTGATCGCGGCGGCGAAGGGGGAGCCCATGAAGATCGTGTCGGGCTCCGCAGCGCCCCTCACCGGAGTGGTCTGGCTGGTTCTCCCGGATTCGCCTTTGAAATCCGTCAAGGACCTGAAGGGGAAGAAGGTCGGCTTCAGCTCGCCGGGGAGCCTGACTCACACGGTGATCCAGTCGGTCCTTCGGGAGGAGGGGCTGGAGAAGGACGTTCAGCTCGTCCGCGTGGGCTCCCCCGGCGACAGCTGGGCGGCGGTGAAGAACCGGGTGGTGGACGCCGGATGGCACGTTTCTCCGGCGTTCTACGCCCTCATCCTGAGTAAGGAGGCGCGGGTCCTCTTCGACTCGAGCCCCTATGTCAAGCACTACCAGCAGACGGTGGTCGCGGCGATGGAGGACGTGATCCGGAAGGAGCCCGAGCTGATCCGGGCCTTCCTCAAGGCCCGCGCCAGAGCCGTGAAGTTCATCTGGGAGAATCCGGAGCCGACGGCCCAGATCTGGGCCGAGGAATTGCAGATTCCGCTGGAGGCGGCCAGGCTGGCCTACAAGGATCTCCCGCGTGGATATTACGAGACGGGCGCCCCGAAGGAAGAGAATCTGAAGGGCGCCCTCCAGGAAGTCATGGAAGCCGGAGCGGTGAAGCAGCCGCCCGACCTCCAGAAGCTCTTCGACCTGCGCTTCCTCCCCCAGTAGATAATAGTCGGAGGGGGCCTCTCTGGCCCCCTCCGAGCCACCCCCAATGTAGTTCGAGCGTGGCGGGTGCGGCCATGCCGCGAGGCAGGCCACCCGCCGCGCGAGGCCCGAGTTAATTGCGCCGGCGAAGCCGGCGCTCGGAGGACAGAGGTTATGAAAGCCATCACGTTCCAGGGAGTGGGCGACGTGCGCATAGAGGATGTGGCCGACCCGAAGGTGGTGGACCCGACGGACGTCGTGCTGCGCATCACGACCAGTGCTGTGTGCGGCTCGGACCTGCACCCGTACCATGGCCGGGGCGGCGCCCTCGTGGAGGAGGGCGCGGTGATGGGCCACGAGTTCATGGGTCTCGTCGAGGAGGTCGGTCGCGAGGTCAGGCAGGTCCGCGTGGGTGACCGCGTCGTGGCGCCGTTCTCCGTCTCGTGCGGGCACTGTGAGTGGTGCCAGCGCCGCCTGCCCACCCAGTGCGCGACCACGGGGCGCGCCATCTTCGGCGGGCGCTTCGGCAAGGTCTTCCCCGGCGGCCAGGCCGAACGTATCCGGGTGCCCTTCGCCGACTATCTGTGCGAGAAGGTGCCGGACGACTTGTCCGACGAGGATGCGCTGTTCCTGGGCGACATTCTCTCCACCGGCTACTTCTGCGCCGAGAACGGCGGCATCCGCCCCGGCGATACCGTGGCCGTCTTCGGCGCCGGCCCGGTGGGGCTCCTGGCCATGCAGGCCACGCAGCTTTTCGGCCCGGCGCGCGTGTTCGCCGTGGACCGCGTGGATTACCGGCTGGCGCTGGCGCGCGAGTTCGGCGCCGAGCCGGTGAGCCTGGACAGAGGCGAGCCCGCCGAGCAGCTTCGCGCGCTCACGGACGGGCGGGGGCCCGACGTGGTCCTCGAGTGCGTGGGCCACGAGACGCCCTTCACGCAGGCGATCCAGGCCGTCCGCGCGGGGGGCACCGTGTCGTCCGTGGGCGTCTACCTGGAGCAGAGCATGGGCTTTCCCGCGCGCGAGGCCTTCTTCAAGGACCTCACGCTGCGGATGGGCGTCTGTAACGCCCGCAACTATATCGTCCCGCTGATGCCGCTGGTCCGCCTGGCCAAGCTCCGGCCGGCCCGGATCATCACTCACACGATGCCGCTCAAGGACAGTCCCCGCGGTTATGCGATCTTCGACAAAAAGGAAGACCGCGCGATCAAGGTGCTGCTCAAGCCCTGATGGCCAGCGTCGTGCCAGGACGACCCGTCAACTTACGGTAGGCCTGATCCTTTATAACCTTCGAGTGGATTTTTAGCTTTCAGGGTAAACCATTGTGATGTGGGCAGATGAGCCTAGACGCGACTCCACTACGCAGACTTTCGCGCCCGCTGAGTCTTTGAGAACGCCGGAGACGCAGCCTGGATCCGACGCATCGCGTCCGGGCTGTAAACCTTCTCGCCACAACGGGGGCAATGAAAATATCGTAGGTCCTTAACCACGTAGCGCTTCCCCTTGTAGCCTCCGGACCAGTCTCTTCTAACCACCCGGATTCTGGCGCTCCCGCACGACGGACAGGCCGAGACCTGGAAAGATCGCATCGCTTGAGCCATCACAGAGCCCTCTTGGAGGAGACAAGGAAGTAGAATCTATCCTCGCGCCCCTCAGTGATCAGTTTGCCCTTGGAGTACACCATCACACCGTCAAAGTTAGTGGCTTGGATCACGTACAGGTACTCGGTCCGACGGGAGCGGAATGCGCTTCGCGAGCGGAGGCGCTTATAGATGGTAACGGCATTGATGTATGGACTCGGCAACATCGGCCTCCGTCAGGCTGTCCGCCTCCATTTCGGCCCGCGCCTTCTCACTGAAGGCATAGCGTCCCGCCAGAACCGCTCGCTTGATGCGTACGAGTACATCGCTCATAGAGGCAGCTTCTGCCAACTTTCATGGGAGCCTTAATACACAGGATGCTGGTCGACTGCGGCAATTCTTTCGGGTTTCCGGGGCCTTGTCAAGGTTTGAGCGTCCTGATGCGCGGTTGAGACTAGCGGCCAGTGAAGCGGGGCGGGCGTTTCTCGCGGAAGGCGCGGATCCCCTCCTGGATGTCCTCCCCCATCATGATGGCCCGGTAGAGCTGGCGCTCGAGGGTGAGCGCGTGCGAGAGCGGGATTTCCCGCCCCTCGTAGAGCGCGAGCTTGATCGCTCCGATGGCGTGGCCGGGCCCCTCCGCGAGCTTCCGCGCGAAGGCCGTGGCTTCGCCGAGCGCATCGGCCTCCGGGTGGAGAGCGTCCAGGATGCCGTACTCGTGGGCGCGGCCCGGGTCCACAGTCTCGCCGAGTAGGGTGAGGCGTAAGGTCCGGCTCTGGCCAATCAGCCGGCTGAGCATCTGGATGCCGCCGCCGCCCGGCATCCCGCCGAGTCGAACCTCGGGGAGCCCGATCTGCCACTTCCCCTGGCCACCGACGCGGAAGTCCGCCGCCAGCGCCAGCTCCAGCCCTCCGCCCAGGCAGTGCCCGTTGATCAGCGCGACGAAGACCTTGCGCGCCGTCCGCATGGCGCGGATCAGGCCGTCCTTGAAGAGCTGGTCGATCAGCTCGGCCCGTCCCTCGTCGGAGGGATCCTCCATCTCCTTGAGGTCGAGCCCCGCGGAGAAATACCCCGGGATCTGGCTGGCGAGCATGACGACTTTGACAGCGGGATCCACGCGGGCGGCCTGAACGGCCTGGACGAGCTCTTGGAGGAGTCCCAGGTCGATGGCGTTCACGGGCGAGCGGTTCATGCGGATCCACCCCACGCCGTCTTCGATGGCGCACTGAAGGTGGCTGAGCTTCAGAGCCTCGAACGCGCTCATCGTTGGCCTCCTCAGCGGGGGTGGCGTTGCTGGGCGTCCTGCCAGCGTTTTGGGTCCAGGGCGCGGGCCTGCTCCTTCTGGTGGCCGCAGGCGCACCCGAGGAGGCCCGAGGCGTAGAGGTCGAACTGCGCGTTCACGATGTCCCTGGCCATGCCGGGGAGGAGATTGTTCCCGACATTTCCCACCATCTTGCCGCACCCCGCGCACACGAGCCGGTAGTACGTGCCGTAGGCCACCGGGGAATCCAGCTTGATCCCCACGCCCGCGTACGCCTGCCGAATCTCTTCGATGATGTCGCTCATGGCACGCGTGTCTCCTCGGCTCCAAGTTTACTCCGGATCACTCCCCCGAACATCGTGTCGCCCGTCCCGGCTCTTACCTTACGAAGCGGCGTCTGCGATTGTCAACCGTGATCCCGTTGTCTCACACGGATTGAAATCCGATCCGGCCCTCGATTTCCGCGATTGACCTCCCTCGACCGCGGCACTATGATCACGACACTGAAAGTTTGAATTCCGGCCCGAAGGGGAAAAACGATGGCGTTCGTCGGGATCGATACCGTCGTGTTCAGCGCGCCCGACATGAAACAAGCGCGCCGGTTTTTCGTCGACTGGGGGGTCAGGAGGGTGGGGGACGGGAGGTCCGGGGCCGTCTTCGAA
Organism: uncultured bacterium; assembly: GCA_964372605.1. Taxonomy (GTDB): domain Bacteria; phylum Methylomirabilota; class Methylomirabilia; order Rokubacteriales; family CSP1-6; genus CAYJUC01. The sequence goes on from CAYJUC010000137.1 coordinate 5,213, forward strand.
ACCGAGATCGGCAGCCAGGTCGTTCTCAGGCCGCCTGCTGCCGGGGGCCTGCCGCCCGCCGCCCCCGGCGCCAACTTTCGCGAGGTCATCTGGGGGGTCTCCTCCACCAGGGACCTGGAGACGATTGCCGGGGAGCTGTCCCGGGACCGGGAGGTCACGATGGACAGGGACGGAACCCTCCACAGCGTCGATCCCAACGGCCTCGGCATCGGCTTCAGGGTGTGGAGGCGAAAACGGGCCCTCAAGCCCTCACGAACGCCCGTCAACACCGCCGGCGCGCTGGAGCGGATCGACGCGCCCAGCCGGTTTTATGCGCGCGCCCGCCCGCTGCGCATGGGCCATGTCGTCTTCGTCGTCCGCGATCTCAAGGCCGGGGAGAAGTTCTATGCCGAGCGCCTCGGCTTCTGGGTCTCCGACCGGTACGCCGGCGATGTGGGGGTGTTCCTGCGCTATGCGGCCAAGAGTGACCACCACAACCTCTTTCTCCTCCGGAGCCGGGAGGGGAAGACGGCCATCGACCATGTGGCGTTCGAGGTTCGCGACATCCATGAGGTCTTGGGGGGCGGGCTCTACCTGCAGCGCCGGGGCTGGCCGACGGAGGTGGGGCCGGGCCGGCATCCCATCTCCTCGGCCTACTTCTGGTATTTCAAGAGCCCGTGCGGAGGCTCGGTGGAGTATTTCGGCGACTCGGACTATTTGACCGAGGCCTGGAAGCCCACGACGTACCGGAGGAACAGGTTTTCCGAGTGGCACCTGGCCGCCGGCATCAAGCCGGCCGGCGAGGCCTTCGCTTGAGAAGGTACTTCGGGAAATAGCGAAGGCAGAGCTGGCCGTTCTGGTTCACCACGCGGTCCTCGAAAGTGATCACGCCGGCGGTGTCGTCCCGCGGCTCCGCGCGCTCCACGCGCCGGCGCAGCGTGATCGTGTCGCCGATGAAGACCGGCTTGATGAACCGCAGCGTGTCCACTCCGTAGAAGGCGATGAGGCTCTCGTGAAACAGGGGCGCGACGAGCCGCTCGGCCAGGCCGAGCGCGAGGACGAAGATCAGCTGCCCGTGGGGAACCCGGCGGCCGAAGCGGGTCTTCCGCGCGTACTCCTCGTCCATGTGGAGCGGGTTGATGTCCCCGGTGACGCCGGCGAAGTTCGCCACGTCGGCTTCGGTGAGCGTCCGGCCGTGCGTGGCGAGCTCTGCTCCGATCTCGAAATCCTCGAAGAACTTTGACATGGCCCCGCGCCGTCAGGCTGCGGCGGCCCGGCCGGCGGCGATCTCCAGAATCAGCAATCCCAGCGCGATCAACAAGAGGGTCCCCGCGCTGAGCGACAGCGACCAGTAGATTCCGATCACGCTTCCCAGCACGCCGACGCTCAGACCGCTCCCCGACCGGAACCCCAAACTGGCCATGTTGAAGAGCCCGATCACGCGCCCTCTGAGCGCCGGGGGCGCCAGAAGCTGCACCAGCGTCTGCGCCATGGCCAGGAAGGTGATGTTCAGGAAGCCGGCCAGGAACAGGAGGGCCAGCGCGACGCCGTAGCTCGGCGCGGCGGGGAAGAGCCCGATGGCGAGGCTCCAGAGCGCGGCGCAGACGATGGCGGTGCGAATGTTCGGCTGCAAGAACCCTGTGCTCTCGAGCAGCAGGCCGCCGACGATGGCCCCGGCCGCGTTCGCCGCAAGGAGCGCGCTGTACCGGAACCCCTCCCGGTCGGCGCCGAAGTGGTGGGCGAATTCGGGCATCTGGGCCTGGAACGCATTCCCGACGAGCAGGGACGTCGCCCCGGCCAGCGCGATCGCGATGGCGATGCGGTGGTCGCGCCTCACCTCGCGGAAGGCGCGAACCGCCTCCCCGAGCCCCATGCCGGCCACGCGGCGCGCGCGGGCCTGTTCCTGCGTGTGGCCTGTGTAGCGCACCAGCGCCATCAGGACGATCAGCGGCAGGTAGGCCAGAGCGTTGCTGATGAGCCCCCAGCTCGGCCCCAGGAGCAGCATCAGGCCGCCGCCGATGGCCGGCCCCATGAGAAGGGCCAGCTGGCGGCTCGACGCGCTGAGCCGGATGGCGCTTTGAAGGTGGTCGGGACCGACGATGTCATAGATGATCAGCTGCCCCGCCGGCTCGATGACCGTGCCGGCGATCCCGTGGACGAGCAGGAGCGCGACCGCGTGCCAGATCTGAAGCGCGCCGGTGAGGAACAGCGTGCCCCACGCCAGCGCGTTGAAGATGTAGAATCCCTGCGCGACCTGGATCAGCCGCCGGCAGTCGAACCGGTCCGCGAGGGATCCCGCGTACACCGAGAACAGAAAAGGGAGCCAGTGGCTGATGACGGCGAAGCCGGCCAGGGACGGGGAGTGGAACGCCTGGAAGATGACCCAGTAACTGATGACGTGCTCGATATTGTCTCCGGTCATGGTGAAGATGGCAGCGATGAAGTACCTGCGGTAGTCGCGGTGACGGAGCGCGCCGAACGCGAGCCCGCCCTGGTCCCCCGGCCGCGCCTGGGTCGATTGCGACACGGTTCTAGGCTCGGCCTTTCGATGCGGCAGGCAAGAATCCCGATGATGGCATCCGGTGAACGCTACCAGAGGCCAGCGGTGCGCGTCAAGGCGCTTGTAGTCCGTCTTAGTCCGTCGAGGTCCTCGAGGTCCTCCCCCGCGCTTGACACCGGGCCACGGGTTGTATATTGTCGGCTCACCAATTCGCCGGCCTGAGGGCAGAGGGGGAGAGGATCATGAAGAAATTTCGGGTGATCGACGTGGACGGTCACTGCATGGAGCGGGACAGCCAGATCCTCGAGTACGCGGAGTACAGAGGCCGCGCGTTGAAGGGGGTGGACGCCCCCATTTCCATCTGGCCTTCGCTGGACGGCTGGTTTCGGGTGGCCAGCGACGCGCTCTCCGCGGGGGATCCGGCGGCGTGGCTCTCGTTCCTCGAAGACACCGGGATGGAGATGACCTTTCTCTACCCGACCAACGGCCTGGCCTACGGGTTGATCCAGGACCGCTACTGGGCGGTCTCCCTGGCCAGGGCCTACAACGACTGGCTCTACAACAGTTACACGAAGCGGGATTCCCGCCTCCAGGGCATCGCGCTGATCCCCGTTCACGACGTGCCCGCCGCGGTGGCGGAGCTCCGGCGGGCAGCCACGGAGCTCGGCATGCGCGGGGCGGTGCTGCCGGCCGCCACGGTCCTGGGCAAGGCTTACGGCCACGCCGACTTCGATCCGCTCTGGGCGGAAGCCGAGCGGCTGGATGTGGCGCTCGGGGTCCACGGCGCCCCGTCGAAGGGTTTCGGCTTCGACTTCTTCGACAGTTTCATCAAAACGCACACCCTCGAGCATCCCTTCTCGATCCTGATCCAGCTCACCAGCATGATTTTCGACGGCGTCTTCGAGCGGTTTCCCAACCTGCGCGTCGCCTTCCTGGAGTCCGGCTCCGGCTGGGTGCCGTACATGATGGACCGGATGGATGAAGAGTTCGAGCGGCGGGGGGCGCGCTGGGCCCCCTCCCTCAAGCGGAAGCCCAGCGAGGTCATCAAGAGCGGTAACCTCTACGTCTCCTGCGAGGTGGAGGAGCAGACGCTGCCCTATGTCATCGAGTTCATGGGTGAGGACAACATCTTCTTTGCCTCCGACTACCCCCACGAGCGCCGGCGCGACGCGTTCCTCAAGGACATCCCCGAGTTCGTCGAGCGGAAGGACCTCTCGGACAAGGTGAAGGAAAAGATCCTTTTCCGCAACACGCAGCGCTTCTACCGGCTGGGCTGAACCATCAGGGAAGTGTTCGGCGGTCGCCAGTATCGGTGGTGCGGTCCAGCGAGCAACAATAAGCATCCGGCGAACACCGCCTAACGGGGGAGGGAAAGATGGAAAGGGTAAAGCGCTGGGTTTTCTTCGTGGTCGCAGTCTTCGTGTTTGGGTATGCGACCGACGCGGCGGCTCAGACCGCCCAGGCGCCCGTCACGCTGAAGGCGGTGACGGCCTGGACGAAGGGCTGGCCGTTCAACAACATGTACTTCGAGT
>CAYJUC010000138.1:0-9173 GCA_964372605.1 uncultured bacterium
AGGTGATCGGGAGGAGGAGGGACATGGTCGCCGCCGAGCCGATGCCGGGGAGCACACCGATCAGCGTCCCGACGAAGACGCCGACGAAGCACGCCAGCAGGTTGGCGGGCGCGAGGCTCACCGAGAAGCCGTAGAGCACGCTCTGGACGAGATCCATGGCCCGGCGTCACAGCCCCCACGGTCCGGCCGGGAGCTGGACCTGTAGCCACACCTTGAAGAGCGCGTACGCGAGGAGGGAGGTGGCGAGCGATCCCCCCACCGCCGCGGGCCAGGGTAGCGGGTCTACGGCCCGAAAGAGCGCCAGCATGAGGAGGAAGGTAGCCAGGAGGAACCCGAGCGGCTCCAGCGCCATGGCGTAGCCGAGGAGCGAGAGGAACGTCAGGACCAGGGCCCGCCAGCGCGGCGGCTCGCTGGCCGACGCCATCGACGGCCGGGCGCGGAACGAATGGATGAACAGCGCCAGCGTAACAATGGTGAAGGCCACCGCCAGCCAGAAGGGGAAGAACCCCGGCCCCGGCTGTCCCGGCTCCCCGACTGCGAGTCGCCGCGCCTGGACGGTGGCTGCGAGCCCGAAGCAGAGGAGCGCGCCGGCAGCCCATGGATCTCGCCGCCGCATCATCATGTTGCCGTTATTTTTTGCCGATGCCCATCCTCTGGACGACTTTCTTGACGACCTCGTGTTCGCTCTCCAGCAATTTGCGGGTCTCCTCCGGGCCGTGGAAGTCCACGGTCATGCCGGACTTCTCCACCGCCGCAACGACGGCCGGATCCCGCATCGTCTTCTCGAGGGCCTTCGTCAACCTGTCCACGATCCCTTGGGGGGTCTTGGCCGGAGCCGCGAGCAGCATCCAGATGTTCAGCGTCGCCTCCGGGAAGCCCTTCTCCGCCATGGTCGGGACATTGGGATAGGCGGGGAGGCGTTTGGGAGCTGTGGATACGAGCGCGATGAGATCACCGGATTTAATGAGCGGAGCCAGCGAACCGAAGCTGCTCGAGGCCAACTGTACGTGCCCGCCCAAGATCGCGTTCTTGACCGGTCCGGTTCCCTGGAAGGGAATGTGGGTGATATCGAGCCCGTAGGACATCTTGAAGATTTCCATCGACAGGGATGAGAGCGTTCCCACGCCGGCCGAGCCGTAGCTCAGCTTGCCGGGATTTTTCTTCGCGTAGTCCACGACCTCCTCGAGGGTCTTCCACGGGTTTGCCGCGCGGGTCGTGATCGAGCCGAAATCTGCCATGGTGCTGCCGATCGGCACGAAATCGGAGAGCCGGTGCGTGACGTCAGGCTGCATCGCGACGAGGATCGTCAGGGTGGTATTGGTGGTGAAATACAGGGTGTAGCCGTCCGGTCTGGCCTTGGCCACGTAGTCCGCTCCGAGGGCCCCGCCTCCGCCGGATTTGTTGACAATCACAACCGGGACCCCCAGGTCGGCGGACAGCTGGGGCTGGATGATGCGAGCCGCGGTGTCGTTGGGCCCTCCGGGAGGAAAGGGAACGATCAGCTCGACCTGGCGCTTGGGATAATCGGTCTGGGCCGGGACCAGGCTCGGCGCAAGCAGGGCAACTCCCATCGCCAGCAAACTCAACGTGACTCTTTTCATGGGGCACTCTCCTTTCGTCTTCAGGGTGACCGTAACTCGCTCTGGACGGACGTTTTCGCCACGACTTTCACTCAGCAAGGGTTGTGGCGTCAAGCAACCGGAACCTCACGTGGCCCCTCCTCACGATTCATGAGCGCACCACAGCAGACCAGTAGCTTGCTCGGCAAATCACCTTTGACATGAGGATACGTCACCGCGAGTTCGAGGATGACCCGGCACCCGGCGTCCTTCCTTCTAAACGGGTTAGCTCGCTCGAAACGGCAGGAGGGCGTCAACGTCTTCCGGAGTGCAACGCGAGGGGATGTCGAAAGCCGCTAAGATCGCTCGGGGCGAACCTTTCGAGTGGCCATTTGCAGTTTCTTCATCACTTCGCCGTACCACCACTTCTATTTCTATGCCCTCAGGAAGCACCACCCCACCCGCCAGCTCAATGACCCTTCCGTTGGCGATTCCTTTGTAAGTCATGTCGGCTTGTGCTCCGTGCATGTTTCCCACATCGGGAAAGCGTGTGAGTCCGGCGACATTATACCTCCTCAGACGGTCAGCTCGCTCTGGACGGAGGTTTTCGCCAACAGTTTCCCTCCCCTGATCACCCAGGTCGGCGGGAGCTGCGCCGTCAGCGCCTCCTTCACCGTGGCCGCGTTCCAGACCAGCATGTCCCCGTCGCTCCCGACCTTGAGGCCGTAGCTCTGGAGCCTGAGTGCTCGGGCGGCGTTCACCGTCACCATGTCGAAGACGGTCTCCAACTCATCCGGATAGCTCAGGTGCGCCGTGTGGGCCATGAAGAGCGCCACCTCCAGCTGGCTCGCCCGGCCGAAGGGATAGTAGGGATCGTTGACGTCATCCTGCCCGGAGGCTACATTGACCCCTGCCCGCAGCAGCTCCCGGACCCGGGTGATTCCCCGGCGCACCGGCTCGCGGTCCCGTCGCCCCGCCAGCACCAGGCTGATATGGGAATTGCTGACGATGGTCACGCCGGCTTCCTTTACCAGCCCGATGACTTTCTCCGCATAGATCTGGTTGTACGCGGCCAGCGCGCCGCAGTGACTGGCGCTCACGCGGCCGGCGTACCCCTCTCGCAGCGTCTTCACCGCAAGGTATTCCAGGCTTCGGGAGTTGGCGTCGTCCGTGTCGTCCACGAGCATGTGGATATCGGCGTCGCGCGACTCGGCGATATCGAAAGCGATGTCGATGTGCGCGCGGGCGTCCGCATCCGTCATCTCGTACCAGGGGAGCCCGCCGACGACGTCGGCTCCCAGCGCCATGGCCTCCCGCATCAGCGCCTCGGTTCCGGGGTTGCGGAGGATCCCCTCCTGGGGGAACGCGACGACCTCCATCCTGACCAGCTTCTTGTACCGCTCCCGGGTGGCCAGAAGCCCTTTGACCGGCATGAGGCCGCCCACACTGTCCACGTCAGCGAAGGCCCGGATGACCAGCGTCCCCTGGCGCACCGCCATCTCGATCACCTCACCGGCCCGCTTGACGATATCGGCCTCGGTGTACGCCCGCTTGAAGTCCCATGTGATCGCAATGGCCTCCTCCAGCGTCTGGCTGACGTTGGGACGCATGACCTCCCCGAGAAGAGCTTTGTCCAGGTGGACGTGGGGGTTGACGAACGGCGGTGTCACCAGCCTGCCGGTGGCGTCGATCTCCACGGGCGCCCGGGCAGGGAGGCGCGGAGCAATGGCCGCGATCTTCCCCGCCTCGATTGCGAGGTCGAGGAGGCCGGTTTCCCCGCGGAGCTTTGCCTTCCGTACGATGAGATCCATGGTGGGCAGCTTCCTCGATTGGATAGTTTGGACCGTAAACGCCGAATGCCCTCGACCGCGGGCTCCGAGGCGTTATTGTCGCACGTCCGTTGGGATGCGCAATAGGCTGCACTCCACGCGAGATTTGACGATTCTGTCCGCGCGCCCAGAGATCCACAATGTTTGTCGGGACGAGGAAGCTTGACATAGTCTTGCTGAATACCGAAAATCGCGGAAGATGTTCGGTTTCCAGGTTAGAGCGGCTTTACGAAATAGACTGCAGGAACCTGGCTTTCTGATACAATTTTCGGCGGAGGGTTGAGATGACGAAGCTTCTGAAAAGTGCGTTTGACGAAGCCTCAAAACTTCCCGAGGAGGAGCAGGATGCGCTCGCGCGCATTTTGCTGGAGGAGCTGGCCTCCGAGCGGCGCTGGGAGGAACTCTTCGCTGGTTCCCATGATCTGCTTGGCCAACTCGCTGACGAAGCATTGGCAGAACACCGTGCTGGCCGGACTGAGGAGCTCGACCCAGAGAAGCTGTGATCTCGCGCACCACCGCGCAGTTCCGGAAGGCCTTTGCCGACCTGTCACCGGAGGTTCAACAGCAAGCTCGTCGGGCCTATCGACTCTTCAAACAGAACCCGAGTCATCCCAGTCTTCGTTTCAAACCTGCGCATCCTAGACGCCCAATCTACTCCGTTCGGATCAATCCCGACTATCGAGCGGTGGGCATCTTGGAAGGGAACGAAATCATCTGGTTCTGGATCGGCCCTCATGCGGACTATGACCGGCTTCTTTCGCAATGGCGGCGTCGGGGATAGAACCGACAGAAAAACCAACCGCCTTGGCTATCCCCAGTTGGAGATCCGTACTCCTTGGGAGGTGATCGGCAGTGCGAACCCATGAGAAGGATTTCGATTCGGTACGCCTCATGAGGGAGATCCGCGACCGCCTCAGCCGGGAGATCCGCGGCATGACGTATGCGGAGCAGAAGAAGTTCATGCGCGCCAGGCTGAGAGCGACCAGCGCCGATGCCCGCCTGTCGAAAGGCGAAGGCTTAAGTTAGCCCGAAAATGTAAACACTCTTGTTCAAATGAAGAAGCGCATCCGGAAGCAACTGCGGCTCGGGGAATTTCGCCAGTTCGGGTTTGAAGTGAGCTTCAGGCTCCCTGACGACCTGGACGAAGCTGGGGTCGATGGGTTTTGGGATGTGTTTATCGCTGACGCGATCGAGGCATCTGGGCTTAGCTGCGGCGGCGGTTGCGGGCGCGCTTGGGACGTGTTCGTAACACGCACCGGGCGCACTTCTGCGACCGACGAGGACCGCGCAAAGCTTGCGGAATGGCTCGAGCGTCACGCACTCACCTCGGATATTCACATCGGGCCACTGGTCGATGCTTGGCATTCCGCCTAACATGCGCTACAGCCGGACGGACTCAGGACGGGCCGCCCCCGCGTCAGATCCCGAGGTAGGAGACGCGCACGTGGGGATTGCCGAGCAGCTCCTCCCCGGTCCCTTCCAGAACGATCCGCCCGCGCTCGAGGACGTAGGCGCGGTGGCTCATGGGGAGCGAGAAGTGGACGTTCTGCTCGATCAGAAACACGGTGATCCCCCGCTCGTTCACCCGGCGGATCGCCTCCATGATTCCCTTGACCAGCGTGGGCTGGAGTCCGAGGGATGGCTCGTCGAGGAGCAGGAGGTCGGGGCCGGCCATGAGCGCGCGGCCGATGGCCAGCATCTGGCGCTCGCCTCCCGAGAGCGTCCGCGCGAGCTGGAGGGCGCGCTCCTTCAAGCGCGGAAACAGGGTGAACACCTCCTCGAGATTCGCATCGCGCCGCGCCCTGGCGCGCGGGATCACCGCGCCCATTTTAAGATTGTCGAGCACGGTCATGTCGGGAAAGACCCGCGCGCCTTCGGGGACCACGGCGATCCCCTGCCGGACGATCTCCTCGGGGGCGAGGCCGTCGATCCGGCGTCCCCTGAACGTGATGCGCCCTCTGCCGTGATCCGCACGGGGGCGGAGCAGGCCGACGATAGTTTTGATGAGTGTGGTTTTACCCGCGCCGTTGGGGCCGATCACGCTCACCACCTCTCGCGCGCGGACCTCCACGGAGACCTCCGTGAGCACCTGGAGCGCTCCGTAGCCGACGCTGATCGCCTCCACCTCAAGCATTCTAGTTCACGCCCCCTCGCCCTTCCCTCTCCCCCTTGAGGGACCCTTGAGGGGGAGAGGAGCATAGCGCCTCAAGCATAGGCTTCGCCTAAATACGCTTTGATCACCGCGGGATCCTGCATGACCTCGCGCGGGCGTCCCTCGGCGATCTTCTCCCCGTAGTTGAGCACCAGCACCCGGTCGGCCACGCCGACGATGGCGCGCATGACGTGCTCGATGACCAAGAGGCTCCTCCCCTGCTCCCGAACCGCCCGGAGCAAGACGACCGCGGCCTCCATCTCCTTCTGGCTCAGCCCGGCCATGTTCTCGTCGAGGAGGATCACCCGGGCGTCGGTGGCCAGGACCCTCGCCAGGTCCAGGCGACGGCGCTCGGAGATCGACAGGGTGGCCGCGGGAACCCCGGCCTTCTCCGCGAGGCCCACGAAGCCGAGCCACTCTTCCGCGTCCCGCCGGGCTTCCCCAAGCGTCGCGCCTTTCCCGTAGAGTCCGGCGATGAGGATGTTCTCGCCGACGGAGAGCCGCGGGAAGAGCTGGGGGATCTGAAAGGTCTTGGCGATCCCCAGGCGACAGACCTCGTGCGCCGGAAGCCCCAAGATCGACCGGCCGCGATACGAGACGGTTCCCGCGGTAAGCCGCTCCAGCCCCGCGATCACGTTGAAGAGCGTGCTCTTCCCCGCCCCGTTGGGGCCGATGATCCCCAAGATCTCTCCCTCTTCGAGGGCGAGATTCACGCCGTTCAGCGCCAGGAGCGCCCCGAAGGACTTCGTGACCCCACGGCATTCCAGGAGAGTCACGCCGCCGTCTCCGGTCGCCTCACTCTCAGCAGCCGGGCGATACCGGCGAGCCCGGAGGGCATGAAGAGGGAGATCGCCACGATGATGATCCCGATCGCGATCAAGTAGTGGTAGACGAAGCGGGTCCCCAGAAGCTCTGAGACGAGCGTGAGAAATCCGGCGCCGAGGAGCGGGCCGAAGGGAGTGCCCAGCCCTCCCAGGAGAGCCATCACGACCATCTGGAAGGTGGTCGCCGTGCCGAATGCCTCCGTGGCGTTGATGTAGGAGAGCCAGTACCCGGCCGTCCCCCCGGTCCAGGCGATGAAGAGGGCGCTCAGCAGATAGACGCGGCGCTTCAGCCTGTGCAGGTCCACGCCGGACGCCTCGGCAAGGAGGTCGTTTTCCCCGACCGCCCGCAGGCCGTACCCGAACTTCGAGCGCTCGAGCCAGAGCGCGGTGGCGGTCACGAGCGTCATCACCGCCAGCATCAGGTAGTAGAAGAGGAGATAGCCGGCACTCAGCGGCAGGGAGAGCCCGGCGCTGCCGCCGGTCAACGGGATCCCGGTGAGCCGATCCCAGGCCAGTGCCAGCTCTCTGGCCGACTCGGCCAGAGCCAGCGTCCCGATCGCGAAATAGGCCCCGCGCAGTTTTAACGTGGGGGTCCCGACGGCGTAGGCAATGATCACGGCGACGACGCCGGCCAGGACGAGGCTCACGAGAAACGGCAGCTTGGCCTTCAGCATCAAGACTGCGGTGGCGAACATCCCGATACCATGATAGACGACCGGACCGAGATCCACGGCGCCTGCGTAGCCCGCCAGGAGGTTCCAGCTCCCGGCCAGTGCCGCCCACATGAAGATGACCGTGGCCACCCGGATGGTGTAGGCGCCGGCTCCCAGGGGGAGCAGGAGCAGGACGGCGAGGATGAGGAGGGCGATGAGCTCCCGTGATCCGCTGGGCGCAGTTCGCAATTACTCTATCCGGCCTTTCCCCATGATCCCGGCCGGCATGAAGCGCAGGATCAGGTAGAGCAGGAAAAACGCCACCAGCAGCGAGAGCCCGGCCTCCGTGTACGTCTCTGTCAGCGCCTGGGCCACTCCCAACGCGAGCCCGCCCCAGAGAACCCCCGGGATGTACCCCATCCCTCCCAGGACGACGACGGCGAAGGCGAAGAGCGTGTACGTGAGCCCCATCTGGGGCTCGATGGGAGAGTAGAACGCCACCAGCGACCCCGCCACGCCGGAGACTCCCGACCCGAGCCCGAACGTGACCGAATAGATCAGGCGCGGGTTGACCCCCACGAGGCTCGCCATCTCCCAATCTTGCGAGGTGGCGCGGATCATCCGCCCCAGCTCGGTCTTCTGGAGGAGCCAGTAGAGCCCAGCCACCATCGCCACGCCAACGATGAACGCGGCCAGGCGCGAGAGCGGGATGACGAACGGCCCGGGGGTGAGGCTTCGATCGAAATAGGGGACCTTCAGCATGCGGTAGTCGGCGCTCCACATCCTGAGCGCGGCGTTGACCAGGACCAGTGAGATGCCGAAGGTGACGAGGAGCGAGATGAGCAGCGGGGCCCCCAGCGTCCGGTTGAGGACGAAATGCTGGAGGGCGTAACCGAGGAGGAAGAGGAGCGCGAAGGAGATCGGCAGCGTCAGGAGCGCGTCCACGCGGTAGGACGTGAAGAGCCAGTAGCTGGCGAAGGCCCCCAGCATCACCAGCTCGCCGTGCGCCGCGTTCAGGATGCCGCTCACGCCGAAGATCAGGGAGAGGCCCACGGCCGCCGCCGCGTAGACCCCTCCCTGGAGGATCCCGTTCAGGAGGGTTTGCGCGAGTACGGCAAGCGGCTCCACCTCTACCTTGACGGAAGTCTGGGATAGAGGAGCTTCCCGGCCTGCAGGCCTCCCATCTCCTGGGGGTAGACCATGACGAACTTTCCGCCCTGGATCTGGACGGCGATGGGCGGCTTCTGCACGATGGCCCCGTCGGCGCCGAACTTGACCCGCCCGTAAAGGGTCTGGACGTCCTGCTTGTGGAGCTGCTCCATCAGCGCCTCACGGTCCTTCTCCGAGAGCGGGGGCACGAGGCCAAGCGTCTCGACGGCTTTCTGCTGGGCGATGGCCGACGCAGCCACCGCGGCCTGCGCGTAGTCGGGCTCTTTCCCCCACCGCTTCAACATCTGCTCTCGCCACTCGCGCGCGGACCCGAACACCGGGTCTTTGTAGAGCATTTCCGGCACCCATTCGGAGGCCGAGACCGCCCCCTCAGCGTCCTTCCCCAGCTCCTTGATGAAGTCGGGAATGGTGGGGCCGTAGCTGAACGCGATCCCCTTGGGGGTGTAATCCACCTCCTTCGCGGCCCGCATGACCCGGAGCGAATGGGCGAAGAGGGAGCCGACGAGCAGCAGATCGGGATTCTGCCGCTTGACCTTCAGGAGGAGCGAGTTGTAGTCGGTCAGATCGAGCGGGAAGATCTCGAAGTGAACCACCTCCACCCCCATCTCACCCAAAAACTTTTTGAATCCCTCGGCCGAAAGCTTGGCGAAGAGGTGGTCGGCGCCGATGACCGCGGCGGTCTTGGGCTTCGGCTGGGCCAGCGCGAAGACCTTGGCGGCGCCCTCGACCTCGTCGAAGGTCTTGTTCAGCGTGGCGAAGACGTACTTGAAGCCGCGCTCGAAGATCGGGTTGGCGCTGGCCGCCCCCGAGATATAGGGGTACTTGTACTTCTCCGTGACTGCGCTGGCCGCGAACACGATGCTGCTCCCAAAGCCCCCGAGCAACAGGTCTACCTTATCCGCCGTAGCCAGCCGCTCGACAAGCTGGGCGCTCTTCACCGGGCTCGACTCGTCGTCGTAGTAGATGAGCTTGACAGGGTATCCGAC
>CAYJUC010000139.1:0-8704 GCA_964372605.1 uncultured bacterium
GCGGCTCGAGAGTCCACTTCCACGCTCCCGCTCGGCGGGATGCCCTTCGTATTAGCGCGCATCATTCATGAATTCGCTTACCGCGTCTCACAGGCCCCCTCACCCTGACCCTCTCCCCCAACTGGGGCGAGGGAACCGAAAGAACCCCCTCTCCCTTCGGAGGGAGAGGGCTGGGGTGAGGGTGCAGAGTGCTGACGCGAACAATCCGGGCTGATGCGATTCCTGGACAGGGTAGTGCTCATCACGGGGGCGGCGTCGGGGATCGGCGCGGCCACCGCTCGGCGGTTCGCCCGCGAAGGGGCGCTGGTGGGAATCAACGACGCAGACGCCGCCGGCGCGGAGACGGTAGCGCAAGAAATCCAGGCGGCGGGGGGAAAATCGCTGGCGGTCCCGGGGGACGTGACGAAGCGGGCGGAGGTGGCGGAGATGGTCCGCCAGATCGTCGCGGCGTGGGGACGGGTGGACATCCTGATCAACAACGCCGGGATCAACAAGGACGCTATGGCGGCCAAAATGACCGAAGAGCAGTGGGACGAGGTGCTGGACGTGAACCTGAAGGGAACCTTCCTCTGCGCCCAGGCGGTGCTGCCCGGGATGCGCGAGCGGGGGTGGGGACGGGTGGTCAACACCTCGTCGATCGGCGCGCTGGGAAACATCGGCCAAGCCAACTACGCGGCGTCCAAGGCCGGCGTGATCGGCCTCACGAAGACGCTGGCGCTCGAGTATGCGAAGTACGGTGTCACGGTGAACTGCGTGGCGCCGGGGGCGACGATGACCCGGATGATGGCCGGGATCCCGGACAAGATCAAGGAGCAGATCATCGCCAAGATTCCGGCGGGGCGGGTCGCGAGCCCGGACGAGATCGCGGCCGTTCACTGCTTTCTGGCGTCGGACGACGCGGCGTATATCGTAGGCCAGGTGATCTTCGTGGACGGGGGCATCTCCGTTGGGGTTTAGGGCGCGGCGTCCCACAGACCCCCTCACCCTGACCCTCTCCCCCGCCTGGGGCGAGGGAACCGAAAGAACTCCCTCTCCCTCCTGGGGAGGGAGAGGATGAAGGTGAGGGTGGGGCGGATCAGGGCTAGTTTTCTCAGGGAGGATGGCGATGGCGACAGGTTACGTTGACGCGGACGGGCATATCTGGGAAAACGAGCGCGAGCTGAACGATTTCCTGCCGGAGCCGTACAGCAAAGTGCAGCGCTATAAGGCGTGGAACATGATGCCGTTCCTCGACGATTTTCACACGCCGTGGAGCACCATCGTGGAAGCCGGCGGGAAGGGGGGGCCATTCGATGACACGGTGGGCCCGGCCGAGTGGCTCGCGTTTCTCGACAAGACCGGTCTCGAGTACACGGTCCTCTATCCCACCTTCGGCCTGGCCTACGGGAAGATCGTCAATCCCGACTGGGCCGCGGCGTACGGGAAGGGGTATAACAACTGGCTCCACGCGAAATACCTCTCGGTCAGCCCGCGCTTCAAGGGCATGGCGCTGATTCCGATGCAGGACGTCCCGCGGGCCGTTCAGGAGCTCCGGCGGGCCGTCAAGGAGCTGGGAATGGTCGGCGCCATGCTCCCGTCGTTCGGCCTCCCGCGGCACCTGAGCCACAAAGAGTTCTGGCCGGTGTACGCGGAGGCGGAAAAGCTGGACTGCGCCTTGGGAGTCCACGGGGGCGGCTACAAGGACCTGGGCTTCAACAGTTTCACCTGCTTTCCGGCGACGCGGGCCCTCGGGATGCCGTTCCCCCTGGCGATCGCCATGACCGGCATGATCGTGGACGGAGTCTTCGACGCGTTCCCCAACCTGCGGGTCGGGTTCATGGAGGGCGGGACAAGCTGGATCCCGCTGGTCATCGACCGGCTGAAGCGGGAGACGGAGTACACCCCGCTGAGACTCAAGCGGAGCCCGGAGGAGTATTTCCGCCGGGTCTTCGTCGGGTGCGAGGGGAACGAAGAGGCGCTCTCCTACTGCATCCAGCGGGTCGGCCACGAGCCGTTCATGTTCGCGTCGGATTTCCCCCACGAGATCATGCTGGACAACTGCATGGAAGAGATCGACGAGATCCGGGAACGGAAGGACCTGGAGGAGCCACACAAGCGCGCGATCCTGGGCGAGAATGCGCGGAGGTTTTACAAGCAGTAGGAGGGACGAAGATGGAACGGGACAGGCTGACCTCGCTGTTCAAGGCTGAACTCGAGCTGTGCAAGGTCAAGGACGGGGAGACGCTGGTCGTGCTCACCGACCCCGGGACGCGGCCCGAATACATCGGGGCGTCGTTCGCGGCGGTGCGGGAGCTCGGGGCCCAGGTCTTCCAGATCGGGGTGCCGGTGGTGCCGTCGTGGCACACGGTGGGGGTGACCCCGCTCAGGGGGCTCACGCCGGCGGTCAACGCGATGAAGGCGGCGGACATGGTGGTGGCGCTCCACATTCCGCTCTTCACGCGAGAGCTGCGGGAGATCATGCAGGCGGGCACCCGGGTCCTGATGATCATCGATCATCCGGATGATCTGGAGCGGCTCTTTCCGACGCCGGGGCTTCGCCGGGCCGTGGAAGCGGCGGGGAGGCGGCTCGGGGCGGCCCGCGAGATGCGGGTCACGTCGGCGGCGGGCACCGACCTGCGCGTGAAGCTCGGCGAGTACCCGACGATGATCCAGTACGGCTACACGGACACGCCGGGGCGTTTCGACCACTGGGGGGCCGGGCACGCCCACACCTTTCCCAATGAGGGGAGCGCCGAGGGCACGGTGATCATCAACGTGGGAGACATGGTGGTGCTGCCGTTTTACCGCTACGTGCAGGATCCCATCAAGGTCACCGTTCGCGAGGGATACATCAGGAAGATCGAGGGGGGTCTGGACGCCCTGCTCATGCGGGATTGGCTGGAGGGGTGGAACGATCCGGAAGGCTTTGCGATCTCGCACCTGGGCTGGGGGCTCCATCCCAAGGGGCAGTGGAACTGCATGGCGCTCTACAGTCCGGAGCGGTGCCTGGCTCACGGCCGGGTCTTTGCGGGCAACTTTCTCTTCTCCACCGGCCCCAACACTCAGGGGGGTGGGACGCGCACCACGCCCGGGCACTACGATGTGCCGATGCGGGAATGCAGCGTGTCCCTCGACGGGGAGCTCGTGATCGACAAAGGGAAGATCGTGCTCCCGGACATGCAAGCCTGACCCCCCTCACCCTCCCATTCCCCCTCACCCTCCCCTCTCCCCCTCGAAGGGGGAGAGGATTCAAGGTGAGGGGGTCCATGGGAGGCCGGACATTAGAGATGGAGTTGCCAAACGCATGAAAGTCTACGCGTTCGACCTGATGCCGTGGCCGGATCTCCCACGGCCGTCGTTCTATCCGGACCCCAACAGCCTGTACGACCCGGCGCGGGGCCACCAGATCTACGAGGAGCATCTGAAGCAGATCGAGCTGTACGAGGAGTACGGCTTTGACGCGATCTGCATCAACGAGCACCACAGTAAGCCCTACGGGCTGATGCCATCGCCCAACCTGATGGCGGCGGCCATCGCGCAGCGCACGCGACGCATCAAGATCGGAATCGTCGGGAATCTCCTGCCGCTCCACGCCCATCCGGTGCGGCTGGCCGAGGAGATCGCCATGCTGGACGTCATGTCCGGCGGCCGCCTCATTGCGGGCTTCACCACGGGGGTGCCGCAGGAGTACCTGGCCATGAACGTCCCGCGCAGCGAGGCGAAGGCCCGGCTCCAGGAGGCGCTGGAGCTGATCACGAAGGCCTGGACGGAGCGCGAGCCGTTCGCCTGGCATGGCCAGTACTATCACTACGACCGCGTATGCATCTGGCCGCGGCCCCTCCAGCAGCCGTATCCGCCGAGCATCTTCCCGGCCGAGAGCGACGAGGGGCTGGAGATCGCCGCCACCCGCCGGTTTCCCACCGGAACCGCGTACCGCTCCACCGCCAAGTCCCGGGAGGTCTTCAGCCGCTATCGCCTCCTGGCCGAAAAGCACGGCTGGACCCCGACTCCAGAGGACTGCATGGTGCTCTGCCCGGTCTACGTCGCCGAGACGAACGAAGAAGCTCGCCGCGAGGCGGAGCCGCACCTCACGTACTTCTGGCAGTGGCTGTTGAGCTATCACAAGGGGTCCATGAAGATCCTCGGGCAGTCGCCGCCACCGCGCCCGGCGCGAGTGAGCACGGCCGAGGACCTTCCGTTCTACGAGTTCGATTTCGACCTCTGTCAGAAGGAGGGTGTCAGCTTCATCGGCGATCCGGACTATGTCGCCCGCGAGATCCAGAGCCGGATGGGCGAGATGGGAGCCGGGGTGCTCATGGGGCTCTTCCAGTTCGGGAGCCTGCCGCATGAGCTGGCGCAGAAGAATATCCGGCTCTTCGCCGAGAAGGTCCTTCCGGCATTAAGGGGCGGGTGACCGTTTTTTCGGTAGGATGGGCGTACCTGGGGCTCTATTCGGCGCGAGGGGAACAGACAGATGCCGGACACGCAGTTCATCGACGACCTGATCAGCGAGATGCGCGACCGCAAGCTGTCCATCGCGGACAGCCCGGTGGTCGAAGGGGTGAGAAGGGGGGCGCTCTCGAGGGAAGACCTCCTCCGCTGGGCGATCCAGTTTTTCCCGATTATTGCGGCCATCCCCAAAGTGATGAAGGCCGTTCACGATCGCGCGACCCCCGACGCGCGCGGCTTCTTGAAAGAAGTGGTGGACGAGGAGGCGAGCGGAGACCAATCCCGGACCAAGAGCCATCCGGAGCTGTTCCTCGACTTCGTCGAGGTTCTGGGGTACCCGCCTGATCTGGTGCGGCGGGCGGAGCCCCCCCAAGAAGTCGCCGACTACCTGGTGTTTCGCTGGGGTGCCATCGAGACGTTGCCGTGGTATATGAGCCTCGTCCCCAACGTCATGGGGGAGGGCGAGATTCCGCGCGCCTATCGTCCGATGATCGAGGGATTCCAGCGCCACTACGGGCTCACCCGGGACGAGATCCTCTTTTTCACCGTGCACGAGGAAGTGGACCAGCACCACTTCAGCGCGGTCGTGCGGCTTCTGGCCGCGCACGCGGTCACGGCCGGGGACCGGCGGGAAGTGGCGCGGCTCTTCTGGACAACCGCCGACCTGTTCCGGCGGGTCTGGGATAGCTACGCGAACGTCAGGATACCGGCCACCGTTTGAAATCCTCGCCCCCAGGGGGGGAGAGGGTAGGGGTGAGGGGGGATGATAACCCTCGACATGCTGGTGATCCCGGAGCCGGACCTCCGGGCGACGGTGGACATGGTCCGGTTCCTGGAAGCCCACTCCTTCAACTGTGCCTGGATGGCGGATTCGCCGCCTCTCGATTGGCCGGATGTCTATATGACCCTGGCGCTGTGCAGCAGGGAGACATCGCGGATCAAGCTCGCCCCCGGGGTGACTAACCCGGTCACTCGCCATGCGAGCGTCACGGCAAACGCCCTGGTGACCCTTCACCGCCTCTCCCGGGGCAGGGCGGAGCTGGGGATCGGGCTCGGGTACAGCGCGGTGAGAGCCGCCGGCCTGAAGCCCGCCCGTCTCCAGGAGCTCACAAACTACATCGATTCGCTTCGGAGCACATTCCAGCAGCGGAACATTTCCATCCCCATCTATGTTGCGGCGAGCGGTCCCCGAACCCTCATCACCGCCGGCCAGACGGGCGACGGCGCAATGGTGACTGTCGGGACGCATCCGGCCCTCGTTCGCCGGGCGCTGGAGTATATCGAGCGGGGCGCCAAAGAGGCTGGGCGCGACCCCCGGAGTATCGAAGTGGTGTTCCTGGCGGGCCTGGCCATCTCGACCGACTCGGAAGAAGCCAGGCGCGAGGCGAGCCCGGTCGCGGCCCGTCGCGCCAAGGACGCCGAGTACCACCCTGAGTTCTTCCTCCCCCCGGAGCTGGAGTCCCTGCGCGCTGATACGCTGCGGGTGGCCAAGCACTACGATGTTCAGCGCCATGTGGACCCGGAAGCGCCCCACAACCGCCTGGTGACCGATGCTCTGGTAGATGCGTTTACCCTGGCCGGGACCCCCGACCAGTGCTTCAGCAAGATCCGGGCCATGCAGAAGGCCGGCGCCAGGCGGGTTGCGCTCTTTCCGGCGGGCAGGGATCGGAGGGGCGCCACGGAGCTCTTCGTTCGAGCCGTTCTCCCCCGCCTTCAAACTTAGCCGCCCTCACTCTCGGGAGGGAGAGGGAGCCGTTCCGATTCCCTCGCCCCCGATGGGGGAGAGGGTCAGGGTGAGGGGACGCCGCGTCTTGCGCGGGCTCGAAGGACAATGCCATAATCACCCTGGCCGGTGAACTGGCGGCTTTCACACGGGAAAGGATCGTCGCATGGCTAGAACCGATCGCCAGGAAGCGTTCCTCGAGGTCTCCGGAGTCAAGGTCCACGTGCTCGAAGGCGGCGCCGGTCCGCCCGTCCTCTATCTGCACGGCGCCGGCAGCCCCGGGCTCTGGAACGACTGGCACGACGCCATCTCGGCGGAACACCGGCTGATCGCGCCGTCGCACCCCGGTTTTGGCGACTCGGATCGCCCCGACTGGCTCCTCGGCATCGACGACATGGTGTTCTTTTATCTGGAACTCCTCGACCACCTGAAGCTCGACCGGGTGAGCCTAGTCGGGAGTTCCGTCGGCGGGTGGATCGCCGCGGAGCTGGCCACCATGGAGCCGCGGCGCGTCGAGAAGCTGGTGCTAGCGTGCGCCGCCGGCCTCTACTCTCCGGAGCTGCCCATGGCCGACATGTTCTTCACGGCGCCGGCCGAGCTCCGGTCGCTCCTTTACTATGATCCGTCCGCCATCCCCGTGCCCGAGATGACGCATGATCTGATGCGCCGCCAGTACAAAGGGCAGGTGACCATGGCCCGGATCGCCTGGAACCCGTACCTCCACAACCCCAAGCTGGCCCGACGGCTCGCCCGGATCAACGCGCCCACGCTGATCGTCTGGGGCGATTCGGACCGCCTCATCCCGCCGGGCTATGCCGAGCTGTACCGATCACGCATCCAGAACTCGCGCGTCAGCATCATCGAGCGGTGCGGCCACAACATCCTGGTGGAGCGCCCCAAGGAGTTCGCCTCCGTGGCCGCCGGCTTTCTCCAGGAAAAAAGGGGAGGGAACCGATGAAGTTCTACCTGTTCCACCTGATGCCGTACCCCCACCTGAATGCGGACTTCGACACCCGCCCGACCGGGTGGATCAACTACCCGAACGAGAACTACGACCCGCAGAAGGGGGTGCGGATCTACAACGAGTACCTGGACCAGATGGAATACGCGGAGGAGCTGGGCTTCGACGGGATCTGCGTCAACGAGCATCACCAGACGACCTACGGCACCATGCCGGCGCCCAACATCATGGCGGCCGCCCTGGCCCGCCGGACCTCCCGCGTTGAGATCTGCATCCTGGGGAACATCCTCTCCCTGCACCAGTTCCCGCAGCGGGTGGCCGAAGAGGTGGCCATGCTCGACGTGATCACCGGGGGCCGGATCGTCTCCGGGTTCGTGCGGGGGGTCGGCACGGAGTATTACTCGCTGGGCGCCAATCCCACCGAGTCGCGCGACCGGTTCTACGAAGCGCACGACCTCATCATGCGGGCCTGGACGGAGCCGGGGCCGTTCGAGTTCTACGGCAAGTACTACCGCTTCCGGTACGTGAACCCCTGGCCGCGCCCGGTGCAGAAACCCTATCCCCCCATCTGGATTCCCACCACCGGCAGCACGGAGACCATCGACTGGACCGCTCGGCTGCGCTACACCCTCCTCATGATCTACGCCCCGCTGGCCGTGGTGTCCGGGTTCTTCGACGAGTTCAGGAAGCGCGCCCTGGCCTACGGCTACACTTCGTCCCCGGACCAGCTCGGCTGGTCTGTGCCGGTCTATGTGGCCGAGACCGACGCGCGGGCGCACGCGGAGGCGCGCGAGCACATGCTCTGGCTCTTCAACAAGGGGCTCAAGAACCCCGTGCATGTGTCCGTGCCTCCCGGGTACCTCACCGACGAGTCGTGGTGGCGCACCATGAACCGGCCGGACCGGACCACGAAGTTCTTCGGCAACCTGACCTACGAGGACCTGGTGGAGATGGGGTACCTTCTCGTCGGGAGCCCCGACACGGTGGCGCGGACCCTCCTGGAGCGACAGAAGCGCCTCAACTTCGGCCGGGTGATCGGCCTCTTCCAGATCGGCGACATGCCCCACAAGAAGGCGATCGCCAACATGGAGCTGTTCGCCCGGGAGGTCATGCCTCGCGTCAAAGACGCCGTGCCGTCAGCGGTGTAGCGCCCGGCGATTCGGTTCACCCCGCCGGGGCCAAACCGTTTCGGCACCATCCGCTCGCTGTTGCCTGATCCCGAGGTTCTCCTCTCGCTTGAGCCAGAGGAGCGAAAAGTCGCCACTCCTTTGCGACCCACTTGTACAGCCCCGCCGATCGCCTCTGACGGCGGTTTGTTAGCCTGATATACTGCGGGCTGATATCTGGATAGACTGTGGGTTCCGCAATGTTCGTCGGCACGAGGAAGCTTGACATAATCCGGCTAAATTTCGAGAATTGCGGAGGATGTTTGGTTCCCAGGGTGGAGTGGCTTTCCGAAATGGACTGCAGGAGCCGGAGCAGTAGACTCAATAGTTCGCCGCACTGGCGATCGAAGCCACTGGGCGAGGGCTGCAACGGTTGACGCATTCGCTCGCGGAGAATGCAATAGGCCACGAGCTAAGAGCACGGCG
>CAYJUC010000139.1:8804-9150 GCA_964372605.1 uncultured bacterium
CTGGAGCAGTCCGCTGGCTCGCCTTCGCTCGCTGCGGCTGCTCACCGCGGGCGTTCGCCGCACTGGAGATCGAAGCAGACGCCCGAGGGCTGCGATGGTTGACGCATTCGCTCGCGGAGAATGCAATAGGCCACGAGCTAAGAGCACGGCGCGGCTTGAGGCGGCGCAGCAGCCGCACGACCCGCTGAGGGCACGGGTCCAGGCCGCGTCAGACAAGCGCGTAGCGGTTAGCGAGCGGGTGCCGGGACATCATCTCGTTGTCGAAGGCCGTGAGGCGTCGAACATCGCGCTGGAGCAGTCCGCTGGCTCGCCTTCGCTCGCTGCGGCTGCTCACCGCGGGCGTTAG
>CAYJUC010000140.1:0-9097 GCA_964372605.1 uncultured bacterium
AGGTACTTCGAGGAGATCCCAGTGGGAGAGGAATACGTCTCTCCCGGCCGCACCGTGACGGAGGCGGACATCGTCCTCTTCGCCGGCCTGTCCGGAGACTACAACGTCCTCCACACGGACGCCGAGTTCATGAAGAGCTCCATCTTCGGCGAGCGGATTGCCCACGGCCTCCTCGGGCTCTCCATCCAGTCGGGTCTCCTCTCCCGCGGGATGCGCCCGTATGCCACCCTGGCATTTCTGGGGATCCGCTGGAAGTTCAAGGGGCCCATCAGAATCGGCGACACGATCAAGGTCAAGGCCAAGGTGATCGCCAAACGGGAAACCTCCAAGCCCGGGCAGGGGATCGTGACCCTGGAGCGACAGGTGGTCAACCAGAAGGGCGAGGTGGTCCAGGAGGGAGAAACGGACCTGATGGTGGCGCGCCGGGTTTCGTGAGCGGACATGGCCGAGGCGCTCTACTTTGAGGACGTCGTCGTCGGGGCGACTGCAGAGAGTCCAGGGCAGACACTGACGGAGGCCGACGTCCTCCAGTATCAGGGCCTGACGGGGGACTGGGGTTCCGGGGCCTCCGACGCGAGCGCTGGCGTGATCCCCGACCTTCTGGCCGTTAGCGTGAGCGCGGGGCTGACGTGGCGGTTCCCGAAGCCGCCGCTGGAGATCCTGGCCTTCAGGGGAGTAGAGTGGCAGTTCTTTCAACCCATCCGGGTCGGTGACACCATCCGGTGCCGCGCCACGACCGTGGCCAAGCGCGGCGCCCCTGACGGCGGGGTGATGGTCGAGCAACGCGAGGTCCTGAACCAGCGGAACGAGGTGGTCCAATCCGGAAGGGTCACATACCTGGTGTCGAGGCGCCCGTCCCCATGATCAAGCTCCTCTACTACCTCTACAGCCGCCACCTTTCCCGGGGGGTCCGTCGCTACCCGGTACCACGCCACGTGGGGATCATCCTGGACGGAAACCGCCGGTACGCCCGCTCCCAGAAGCTGGCGGATCCCGTCGAAGCCTATCAGCTCGGCGCCCAGAAGCTCGACGACATCCTGGTCTGGTGCGGCGAGGTCGGGATTCCCATGGTCACCCTCTGGGTCTTTTCCACCGAGAACCTGTCGCGTCCTCCCGAACAGCTCTCGGGCCTGCTCGCGGTTGTGGAGGCGAAGCTTTCGCAGATCGCCCAGGACCAGCGGATCCATCGCCGGCGGGTCCGCGTCCGGGCCGTGGGGAAGCTGGAGCTGCTCCCCGACTCCACCCTGGCCGCGATCCGCCAGGCGGAGGTGGCCACCGCGGGGTACAACGGCCTGCACCTCACCATCGCTGTCGCCTACGGGGGACGCCAGGAGATCGCGGACGCGGTCCGGGGGCTGATCCTTGACAAGGCCAAGCAAGGAGAGGGGATCCAGGAGATCGCCGAAGGGATCACCCAGGAGGAGATCGGCCGCTACCTCTACGCCGCGGATCTCCCCGACCCCGACCTGATCATCAGGACCAGCGGCGAGATCCGGCTCTCCGGGTTTTTACTCTGGCAGAGCGCCTACAGCGAGTTCTACTTCTGCGACGTCCACTGGCCAGCCTTCCGGAAGATCGATTTTCTCCGAGCGATCCGGGCCTACCAGCAGCGCCAGCGCCGCTTCGGCGCCTGACCGTCACCCGGCGCCTCCGTTTGCGTTGCCCCGCCTCTTTCACTAGAATGGCTGCCGTTGAACGACGCGAGCTGAAAAGGATCAGCCATGACGGGTGGGGTTCCCTCTGTCCTGATCTTGACGGCCAGCTATGGATCCGGCCACAACCGCGTCGCTGATGCCCTGGCCGCTGCGTTCCGGGCGGCCGGCGCTGCCCCTCGGGTGGTTGACCATTTCCGCGCCCTCGTCCACCCCGCCTTTGACCGCCTGACCCGAAGTCTTTACTACCTGGTGCTCCGGCGCGCCCCGCTCCTCTGGGGCGGGGCCTACTGGCTCGGGGACCAGCTTCCCGTCCACTCCCCCCTGCTTCTCGGGATGAACCGTCTCGGAGTCCGGAAACTCGGCGACTTGCTCGCCGCCTCCCGGCCCGAGCTGGTAATCTCGGTCCATCCCACCCCGGCCGGGGCGTTCTCCCGGCTTCGGGCCCGTGGCTCTGCCCGCGTCCCTCACGCCACCGTCTTCACGGATTTTGCGGCGCACACCCAGTGGATCTACCCCGAAGTGGACTGGTACTGCGTTCCGGCGGATGAGATCAAGCACGAGCTGGTGGCTCGGGGCGTCCCGCGCGAGCGGATCGCGGTGACGGGGATTCCGGTGTTGCAGGAGTTCGCCACGCCCGTGGCCCGCGCCGCCGCGCGCCGCGCCCTCGGGCTCTCCCACGCCGTCCCGGTGGTGCTGGTGATGGCTGGCAGTCACGGGGGGCTGGGAGAACTGGCGGAGGTGTGCCGGGCGCTCATGGATATTTCCCACCCCTTCCAGGCGCTGGTGGTCGCCGGGAACGACCACGATCTGACCGGGCGTCTCCGGCAAATGACCTGCGGGCATGAGGAGCGCATCAGGGTCTATCCTTACGTGGAGACCATCCACGAGTTCATGGCTGCCGCCGACCTGCTGGTCACCAAGGCGGGGGGAGTCACGCTGGCTGAAGCGCTCGCTGCCGAGCTGCCCGTCCTCTGCTTCGGCTCGCTCGCGGGACAGGAGCTTCGAAATGAGCGGTTCGCGGGAATGGCCGGAGTCGCCCTCGCGGCCAGGAACCGGGCGGAGCTGACGCACAGTCTCACCCTGGCCCTCACCGACCCGCTTCTCCTCGGGAAGTTCAGGGAGCGGATCCGGGTGATTCGCCGGCCTGAGGCCGCCCGCTCGGTGGCTGAACTGCTCCTGCCGGGACTGCGCCGCTCCTGCCCCGCCTCGTGAACCTCCTTCCCCTCGCGCTGGCTCCTCCGCTCCTCTGGGCCGCCTATGCCTTGGGAGGGTCTCTCGTTTCGCTGGGAGCCATCTGGTCCGGCCCGCGCTCAGCCCGACGCCTGGCCCTGACCTTTGACGACGGGCCGGATCAGGTCCACACCCCCCGGCTCCTGGCGCTGCTCGGCGAGGCCAGGGTCCGGGGAACGTTCTTCCTGGTGGGGGAGCGGGCAGCCCGGGCTCCCGAGGTCGTGCGGGCCATCGTCGAGGCGGGACACGAGGTCGGCAACCACACCTGGAGCCATAAGAGCCTCTGGAAGTGTTCGCCGGGAGAAACCGAGCGGGAGATTCGCCGGGGAGACGAGGCGATCGCCTCGCTGGCCGGCCGGCGCCCGCGCTACTTTCGCCCACCCTGGGGGATGGTGAACCTGGCGGTCTTCCCGGTCCTCCGCCGTCTCGGAACGCCGTGCGTGTTCTGGTCGCTTCAGCCCGAAGGGCTCAGGCCCTGCCGTCCTGAGCGGATGGTCCGGCGACTGCTCCGGGGAGCGCGCCCGGGCGCCATCGTGGACCTCCACGACGCCGAGGGATTGCCTGGAGCCCCCGAGCGTCTCCTCGCCGCCCTCCCGGAGGTGATCCTGCGTCTCCGCGCGGAGGGCTACGCCCTGGTCCCGCTCGGCGAGCTTTTATCGCCGTAGCGACGGCGGATCTCCTTCGTCGATACCCAGACGGTGCGCGCCTCCAATTTTTTCCGGCGTTCCCGCTGGCGCCCGAGCGGATGAAAGCGAGCAAGGAGGAAGCGCTGGTAGGCGGAAACGATCCAGCCGGCCGGCCCGGAAGGCAGCGGGTGGATTTCAAATCCGAAATTTTTGACCCCTTGATGGAAGATGGTGGTGGCCGTGAGGGCTTTGATGTTTTGATAGCGCGGGTGGTCTTCGGAGAGGCGGGCCAGGGCCCTGAGGGAACGCTCGTAGCCGCGGAGGATGAGAATTCCCGAGCGGACCGCGTCGGGTTTCCCGTCGTGGAGGGCCGCGACCGCCTCGTTGTGGAAGTGAATGGTCCCGATCAGGTCGCCCGCCTGAACCACGGTCCCGTCGCGGAGGGCGACCCGGCGCCCGCGATAACGCGCCACGCCGATTCGCAGGATCGTCTCTCGCTCGGTCGGGAGGTCCTCGAGGCCGTGGAACCAGCCGTATGCCGCGTCGTAAACCCTCCAGAGCCAGTCCAGCATGGCAGCCCATAGAATCCCCCGAGTCCCCGAACGGGTCAAGCCGCGCCCCAGGAGTGCGGGGCGAATGTTGGCATGCCGTGAAAGCCTGTCTATTGTAGTGACATCACTACAATAAGGAGAGGGCGATGCGCATGGGGTTGCGCGAGGCGAATCAGCGGTTTTCGAAAGCCGTGAAGGCGATGAAGGCCGGGGAAGAAGTGGTCCTGACCGAACGGGGGAAGCCCATCGCGGTGCTGAAGCCATTGCCGGAATCGCCCAGGCGCGAGGCGGTAGTTCGGCAACTGGAGGCTGCCGGCCTGCTTCGTAGGGCCGCCAAGGCCGTGCCGTTGCCGCCCTGGGTCCCGCGACCTATCAAGGGCGCCCCGCTGTCCCAAACGATCCGGGAAGAACGGGATTCCGCTTGATGCCAGCCCCCTGGGCCTATTTCGATACCAGCGTGCTCGTAAAGCGATACGTCAGAGAACATGGATCACCCCGCGCGGGTGTCCTCCTACGGCGGTATCGCTTCCTGACATCGGCCATTGCTCCGGTCGAGGTCATGCCAGCGCTTCGTCGCCGGCGGGCCGCCGGTGAACTGACCCCGCAGCACTTCGCGGCGATTCTGACGCGGTTTCGCGCGGATCGCGCCTACTGGCAGCTCGTGGAAGTGAGTCCGCTGGTGCTGGCCCAAGCCGAGGAGCTGGTTCAAAGGGCACCCGTGACGACACTGGATGCCATTCACGTGGCTTCAGCGATGGCGTTTCAAGCAGCTTCCGGAATCCGTATTCCGTTTATCACCGGGGATACACGGCAGCGGGAGGTGGCCGGCCAGGCGGCGCTGGACGTGGTCTGGGTCGGATGAAATGGGCGGCTAACCCCCTCACCCTGACCCTCTCCCCCGCCGGGGGCGAGGGAAGCGAGAAAGCCCCCTCTCCCTTCCGAGGGAAAGGGCTGGGGTGAGGGTGCCAAGTGTGGATGCGCATAATCCGCGCCAAGGCGTCCAGTGACCTTACGGAACGATTTGGGGCGTGTTAGAATTCCAGCACCCACCCAGAACTCCAAGGAGGCGTCCATGGCAGTTTCCCCGAAGTACAGAAGCCGCATCCTCCTCGAAGGTCCCGACCGCGCCCCGGCCCGCGCGTACTTCAAGGCCGTCGGCTTCTCCGACGAGGACCTTACGCGGCCGTTGGTCGGCGTCGCCCACTGCTGGATCGAGGTGACCCCCTGCAACTGGAATCACCGGAAGCTGGCCGAAAAGGTGAAGGAAGGGGTCCGGGCGGCCGGCGGCACCCCGATCGAGTTCAACACGGTCTCGGTCACCGACGGGATCGCCATGGGGACGGAGGGAATGAAGGCCTCCCTGGTGAGTCGTGAGGTGGTGGCGGATTCCGTCGAGGTCGTGGCCCGCGGCCATCTTTTCGACGCGCTGGTCGGGATCTCCGGCTGCGACAAGACGATCCCCGGAATGGTCATGGCGCTGGCACGGCTTGGCATCCCCGGGCTGATGCTCTACGGCGGCTCCATCATGTACGGCGAGTATGGGGGCCGTCGCCTGACGATTCAGGACGTCTTCGAGGCGGTGGGGGCGTTCAACGCCGGCAAGATTTCCACCGAGGAGCTCCGGAACATCGAGAACTTCGCGTGCCCCGGCGCCGGAGCGTGCGGAGGTCAGTTCACAGCCAACACCATGTCCACGGCCTTCGAGATGCTCGGCATCTCCCCCATGGGGTATAACGGCGTGCCGGCCGCGGACCCCGCCAAAGAAGAAGTCGCCTTCGAGTGCGGAAAGCTCGTCATGGATCTGTTGCGGAAGGGCGTGACACCGCGGCAGATCATCACTCGGAAGGCTCTCCAGAACGCCATCGCGGGAGTGATGGCCACGGGCGGCTCCACCAACGCGGTGCTCCACCTCCTGGCCGTGGCCAGGGAGGCGGGAGTCAGGCTCTCGCTGGACGACTTCGACAAGGTCTCCGCCAGGACTCCGCTCCTGGCCGACCTGAAGCCGTGGGGCCGCTTCACGGCGCCCGAGATGTACCAGGCGGGCGGAATGCCGCTCGTGGCCAAGCGGCTCCTCGACGCGGGACTTCTTCATTCCGACGAGAAGACCGTCACGGGCCGGACCATCGGTGAGGAAGCCCGGGCCGCGCGGGAGACGCGCGGGCAGGAGGTCATCCGGCCGCTCTCGAACCCCCTCAAGGGGAGCGGGGGCATGACGATTCTCGGAGGGAACCTCGCTCCGGGGGGGTGCGTGGCGAAAGTATCCGGGCAGAGTCGGACGAGCCATCGGGGTCCCGCGCGGGTGTTCGAGCGGGAAGAAGATGCCTTCGCCGCCGTCAAAGCCGGAAAGGTCAAGGCGGGAGACGTCGTCGTGATCCGTTACGAAGGACCCAAGGGCGGCCCCGGGATGCGCGAGATGCTGGCGGTGACCAGCGCTCTCCAGGGGGCCGGGCTGGGCGATTCCGTGGCGCTCATGACCGACGGCCGTTTCTCCGGCGCCACCCACGGGTTCATGATCGCCCACGTGGTTCCCGAGGCCGCAGAGCGCGGTCCCATCGCGGCGCTCCGGACCGGCGACACCATCGCCATCGACATCAAGAAGCGCCGGCTCGACGTGGAGCTGTCGCAGGCCGAGATCAAAAAGCGGCTCGCCAAGTGGAAGCCGCCCCGACCGCGCTACGCCTCCGGAGTCATGGCCAAGTACGCCCGCCACGTCGCCTCTGCATCCGAGGGCGCCATCACGAGCTGACCCGGCGGGTTCCGGAGGTGGGTGATGGGGAAAGCGGCGCTCCGGGTTCCCGTCTGGCTCGGCGAGCCTGACTACGGCGTAAGCCCGACTTTCCTTTCTCTCGTCCGAGCCGAGCCGATTCGTGAGCTGAGCCTGATCGACATCGGCTGCGGATCGGGGAGACTCACTCTTCTCCTCGCGCCCGAGGTAGGCCGGATCGTGGGGATCGACCGGGACGCGGTGGCGATCCGGGAAGCCCGGTGGCTGGCGCGGAAACGCTCCCTTGCCAACGCGCGCTTCGTCGTGGCGGACGCCGAGGTCGTGGAGTACAGACGATGGCGCCCCCGGATGGTGGTCGCCCACCTCTCTATGTCTGACGCGATCATCGAGCGCGCGGGCCGGGCCCTCGCGCCCGGCGGCTCCCTCGCCTTCGTCTGCTTCCACGTGGACCAGTGGAAAGAGACCGGAAAGATCTCCCGCTTCGCCTACAGCGAGGGGCGAATGAGCGCTGTCCTCGGCGCCACCGGCTTCGTCCCCGAACGCCTGGAGGTGGAGAGGGAGGTGGCGGAGTTTTCTACGGTCGCCGACGGCCTCTCTCTCGTCCGGGAGATCAGGTCCAGGTGGGAGGCGGATGGGAGGTGGAAAAACTTCCTGGCGTTTTTGGAAGCCGGCGGACGCACGCTGACGCGCTCCCACCTGATCGTCAAGGCGCGAAAACGATGACGACGCACGGGATGACGACGTGCGGGTGGCACCGACCGGGGCGCCCCGGCAGCCGAGCCGGGGGTCCCTACACCGGGCGGGGGTGGCTCGGCTGGCGGGGCTGGTCGGGGACAGGACCCGCACGTCGTCATCGGGTGGGAATGGCGAGATGGAACTGACGCGGGCGGCGCTGACCGAGGCCGTGAAGGCGAGAGCCCTTGAGCTGGGCTTTGACCGGGTCGCGATCGGCCCCGCAGATCCGCCAGAGCACGGAGACGCCTTCGAGGCGTGGCTCGACTCGGGCTACGCCGGCAGCATGGACTACCTGGAGCGGGGACGGGAAAAGCGCCTCGATCCGGGGAAACTGCTCCCCGGCGCCCGCTCGGTGATCGCCGTCGCGCTCAACTATTACCAGGGCACGGCGCCGCATGAGGAGAGCTGGACGCCCGTCGCCCGCTACGCCTGGGGGCGGGACTATCACGATGTCATGACCCCCCGCCTCCAATCGCTGCTCGCTTTCCTCAAGGAGGCGGCGGGGCCGGACGTCAGGGGGCGCGTGTACGTGGATACCGGGCCGGTCCTGGAGCGGGACTTGGCGGCCAGGGCGGGTCTCGGGTGGATCGGCAAGAACAGCATGCTGCTCCATCCTGAGCTCGGCTCCTGGTTCTTCATCGGGGTCATCCTGACCACTGCCGATCTCGATGCCGGCCAGTCGCTGCCGGACCGCTGCGGAAGTTGCCGGGCCTGCCTGGACGTCTGCCCCACGAGCGCCTTCGTCGCGCCTTACGTGCTCGACGCCACCCGCTGCATCTCGTACCTCACCATCGAGCACAAAGGGCCGATCCGTGATGATCTAAAGCCGCAGATTGGTGAGTGGGTCTTCGGCTGCGACCTCTGCCAGTCTGTCTGCCCGTGGAACCGGAAGGCGCCGCGCACCCGCGAGCCAGCCATGATCCCCCCGGGGCCGTTTCCTTCCATCGAATCGCTCTCC
Source organism: uncultured bacterium (assembly GCA_964372605.1). Lineage (GTDB taxonomy): Bacteria > Methylomirabilota > Methylomirabilia > Rokubacteriales > CSP1-6 > CAYJUC01. Next base: position 8,481 of record CAYJUC010000140.1, read on the forward strand.
CAAATGACCGAGGCGGAGTTCCGCGAGCGGTTTCGAGGCAGTCCCCTCATGCGTCCGAAGTGGCGGGGAATCGGGAGAAACGCCGAGGTCGCCCTGGCGAACCGGCGGCGCCCTGCGGAGGTGTCGGCATGATCGATCCGAATCGAGATGCCCTGGTGATCGTCGATGTCCAGAACGACTTCTGCCCCGGCGGCTCGCTCGCCGTGCCCGAGGGCGATCAGGTCGTCCCGGTCCTGAACCAGTATGCCCGGCGTTTCCAGGACGCGGGCGCGCCCATCTTCGCCTCGCGGGACTGGCATCCCGAGAAGACCAAACACTTCAAGTCGGGCGGGGGGTTCTGGCCGCCCCATTGCGTCCAGGGGACTCGGGGAGCCGAGTTCCACAAAGACCTGGCGCTCCCGGCGGAGGCGGTGATCATCTCGAAAGGGATGGACCCCGGCGAGGACGCCTATTCGTGCTTTCAGGCTCAGGACCCGAACGGGATCGACTTTGCCGTGGCCCTGGGAGAGCGCGGCGTCCAGCGCCTCTTCGTGGGAGGCCTGGCCACGGATTACTGCGTGAAGGCCACGGTGCTGGACGCCCTCCGCGAGGGGTACGAGATCGTGGTGCTGGAAGAC
>CAYJUC010000141.1:0-9093 GCA_964372605.1 uncultured bacterium
CGGACTGGGGGACCCAGCGCGAGAGCGGATAGAGGAAGCCCTCGTTGCCCGGCGTCGAGTGCCGCATGGGCTCGCCGCGCCGCGGCAGCTCGATCTTGATCACCTCGGCGCCCAGCTCCCCGAGATACGCCGCGCAGGACGGACCGAGGATGTACTGGGTGCAGGAGAGCACCCGGTAGCCTTTCAGGACCTCCGGCTTGGCGAAAATGTTCGCGGGATTGAAGGTCTCCCGGCAGTAGCGCTCGAACTCCGGGTTGGAAACTTCCCGGGGCCTTGGACCGTTGGCGTTGTTGACGGCGCGGGCGTTGCTCTTGCGGGTGGGTTTGCGCTTTGTCGCCATCAGATCACCCCCTGCTTGGAGAGCCGGTCGAAGTCCTCGCGCGTCAGGCCGAGGAGCCGCCGGTAGACGTCGTCGTTGTCGTACCCGACAGGCCGTCCGATCCACTTGAGGCGCGCCGGAATCTTCTCCGCCAGCTGCGGCGAGGAGCCCACCAGGAGCTTGCCGTAGAGCTGGTCGTCGATCTCCTGGACCTGGCGGCGGTACTTGAAGTGCGGGTACTCGGCCACTTCGTGAACGGCCATGACGCCGCCCGAGGCGACCTCCTGGCGCACCAGCTTTCGCTCGGCCTCGGCCCGCGTGTTCTCCTTCAGCCACTCGCAGAGAAGCGTGTAAGTCTTGACCTGGCGCGTGTGCGGCAGCCGCTCGGAGATGTTGCGGAGATTGGTGTCGGCGATGATCTCCTCTTCGGCTTCGGGCACCTGATCCCCGACCGTTTTCCAGATCCGGTACCAGAGGCGGTCATGGCCGCCTCCCACCATCATGTAGCCGTCCTTGCACGGGTTGACGGCGTAGATATTGATGGCCAGGTCCCAGTTGCCGTAGCGGGGGCGGATCGAGCCGTCCATGCCGTGCCAGACCCAGTTGTAGTCCAGGATCCGGATGATCCCCTCCGCAGCCGTCGCCTCGATGAACTGTCCCTTGCCCGAAGTGCGCTCGCGGTGAATCAGCGCGGACATGATCCCCATGGCGGCGGCGGTGCCCCCGACATGGTCGGCCACCCACATCCCCGACCGTGTGGGTCGGCCCCCGAACTCCTTGGGGTCTCCGGTCCCGTGGACAAAGCCCGAAGCAGCCTGGGCCACGGGGTCGAGCATACCCGGCTTGTCCTTGAGCGGCCCCCACTGTCCCCGTTGTCCCACCCAGCAGTAGACCAAGCGCGGGTTCAGCCTCGAGAGCTGGCGGTACCCGATCCGCCACTTGTCCCACTGGCCGGGCGGCGCGTTCTCGATGATGACGTCCACGTGGATGGCTAGCCGCTTGAGGATTTCCCGCCCCGCTTTCTTGGTGAGATCCAGGGTCACCGAGTGCTTGTTGCGCATCTCGTGGAGGAAATGGAGCCCGACCGGTTCGTCACGCTCGTGATCCTTGACCATGTACTCCTTGCGGCCGAAGGGGGTGAGCTGGCGCAGCGGGTCGCCTCCTGGCGGCTCCACTTGAATGACCTCCGCGCCCAGCTCGGCCAGCATCGAGGATGCCCAGTGGCCGATGATCATGCCGGTGGAGCAATCCAGGACGCGGAGCCGGTCGAGGGCCTCTGGCTTCGAGAACGCGCGGTCGGGGTGGACGATTGATTCGAGGAACTTGGGATACTCCCGGGCTTGCTCTGTCAGGGTCCCGTACACCTCGTCCGGAGTCGGGGGCGGCGTGGCCGGCCAGGGTGGACGGCCTCGACGGCCTCCTTTGAGGTCTTCTGCCATGGATTCCCTCCCTCTTTCGATACGGGGACGACACGCGGAAGAAGCGCCCCACACTATAGCAAAACGGTTCTCCCCCCTTCAACTAGACTCGGAGGGGGGCTCCGCCCCCCTTCCGAACCTCCCCCCTTGCAGTTCGAGCGTGGCGGGTTCAGCCATGCCGGGAAGGCAGGCCACCCGCCGCGCGAGGCCCGAGTTGGTTGCGCGGGCCCAGCCCGCGCTCGAACAGGGAACGTGGTTCCCTCCGCCCGACTTGATTCGCACGCGGGTTGCCCGGGCTCGCCGGCCGATGGTATTCTGCCCGTGCGGAAATCACGGTGGGCAGACGACGCGAGTTTTTCGAGGCTCGGTTTGGCGGGCTGGGAACGGGAGCCCGGCTCCTCATGGTGGGAGAGCATGTCTTTACGCTCAGAGAGCTCATGGAACGGCTCGGGCTGGCCGCCGACGGATGCCGGTCCATCGACGCCCGCCAGCTCGGGGCGGACCGCTACGTGATTCGCTTCCTGGACGCCGAGGAGCACCGGATCGTCGCCTACGAGTTCGACCACCACCTCTGCTACCTCGCCGAGACGCGGGTCCACGTGGCCGAGTGGATCGGGGAAGAACCTTAGGCCTTGTTCGGGCGCGGGCTTTGCCCGCGCGAGTTTGGGGGAAGGTTCGGAAGGGGGGCGTGCCCCCCTCCGAGTGAGATCCGGCTCCGCAGGAGATCCGGGCGGTCGGTGACCACGCCGGTGATCCCCCACGCGACGAGCCGATCGAACGCGGGAACGTCGTTGACCACCCAGACGTACAGATCGAGTCCGGCCGCCCTGGCTCGCCGGACGCCGTCTTCGGTGAGAAGGTGAACCGAGGGGCAGAGCGCGGTCGCGACTCCCGGCGCGACGGCGTCGGGATCCAGGGGCCCGCGGTTCACGAGCGCCCCGAGCTGGATCCCGGGTTCCATCTCCCGCACTTTGGCCAGCGCGCGAGGGTCGAAGGAGAACAGCAGGGAGCGTTCCACCACCTCGTAGATTTGCAGGAGCGACACCACCCGCTCCTCGATTCCCGGATAGACGTCCGATCCGCCTTTCAGTTCCACGGCGAAGCCGATCCGTCCCCTGAACCGCTCCAGGATTTCCTGAAGCGTCTGGATCCGCTGGCCTCGAAACTCGGGCCCGAACCATCCCCCGGCGTCGAGCCGCTTGAGTTCCCTGACTGTCCGCTCCCGCACCGGACCCGTTCCGTCCGTGGTCCGGTCCAGGGTGGCGTCGTGGATGGCTATCGGTTGGTCGTCGGCTGAGAGGTGGAGATCCGCCTCGATGAGATCAGCGCCCTGCTCCAGGGCCAGCTCGTAGGCCGCGATGGTGTGCTCGGGGGCGTATGACGACGCCCCTCTGTGGGCCACGATCAGAGGGGCGCCACGGCCGAAGAGCCTTTGAGTCATCGCAGTGCTCGTGACATCATCAAGGGATGCGCACCCCGGTGCTGGACTATCTTCGCTCGTTGGTTTGGCTCGCCGGGAAGGCCTACTTCAGGGTCTCGTTCCGCGGAACCGCGAACATCCCGCTCGCCGGGCCGCTCATCATCGCCGCCAACCACGTCTCCTACGCCGATCCGCCGCTCGTGAGCCTCCCGTTTCGTCGTTCCATTTTCTACATGGCGATGGCGCCCCTTTTCCGGAACCCGGTGTTCGGCTGGCTCCTCCGGCGGGTCGGGGCCTTCCCGGTCCAGCTCGAGAGCGCCGACCCGCGGGCGACGCGCGAGGCGGTTCGCGCGCTCCAGGCCGGCGAGGTGGTGCTGATCTTCCCCGAGGGCGGGCGCGCGTATGACGGCCGGCTCCAGCCTTTCAAGCCGGGCGCGTTCCGTCTCGCCTGCTCGCTGAGGGTGCCAGTGCTGCCGGTGACCATCGTCGGAGCGTATGAGGCCTGGCCCGCCCACCGGGTCTTTCCCAGGCCGGGCCGGGTCACGATCACCTACCACCCGTCCATTCACGGCGAGCCCGGAGCGGACCTTCGGGAGGCGGCGCGGGGACTGGCTGAAAAGGTCCGAGCCACGATCGCTTCGGCGCTCCCACCGCATCAGCGGCCGGTCAGTGCGGACCCGGGATGACTTCCTGGACCCGGTAGCCGGCGTCCACGAGGTGGCGCTTGACGGCCTCGATCTGTTCCCGCCCCGAGGTCTCCAGCGTCAGCTCCACTTCGGTCTCGCCGATCCGGGAGCGCGAGAAGGCGCGGTCGTGGGTGATGTGGAGGATGTTCGCGCGGGTCTCGGCTATGAGCCCGGTGAGCCGCGCCAGCGCGCCGGGACGGTCCTGCAGGAGCACGCTCAAGCGGACCAGCCGGCCGTCCTTGACCAGCCCGCGCTCGATGATCCGCGAGATCACGTTGACGTCGATGTTGCCGCCCGAGAGGATCAGGGCCACGGTCTTCCCCTGGAGCGCCACCTTCTTGTTGAGCAGCGCGGCCAGCGGGGTGGCGCCGGCGCCCTCGGCCACGGTCTTCTCGATCTCCAGGAGGAGCAGGATCGCGTTGGCGATCTCTTCCTCGTCCACGGTCACGATCTCGTCCACCAGGCGCCGGACGATCTCGAAGGAAATTTCCCCCACCTGACGCACGGCGATCCCGTCGGCGATGGTGGCGGCAGGGGAGAGCGTGACCGGCGCGCCGGCGGCCAGGGCGCGCCGCATGGCCGGCAGCGTCTCAGCCTGGACCCCGATCACCCCGGCCGCGGGCTTCACCGCCTTCATTGCCAGAGCGATTCCGGCGACGAGGCCGCCACCGCCCACCGGCACCACCACTGCGTCCAGCTCGGGGCACTGCTCCACCAGCTCCAGACCGATGGTGCCCTGGCCCGCGATCACACGCGGGTCGTCGAAGGGATGGATAAAGGCGAGCCGCCGCTCCTCGCAAAGCCGCCGCGCGCGGGCGTACGCCTCCTCGTAGTCGGCCCCGGACAGCACCACCTCGGCCCCGTGACGCCGGGCCGAGGCGACCTTGATGAGGGGGGCCCACTCGGGCATGACGATCACCGCCGGGATTCCGAGCCGCTGGGCGTGGAAGGCCACGGCCAGCCCATGGTTGCCGGCGCTCGCGGCGATCACCCCGTGGCGTCGCTCGGCGTCGGCGAGCGTCAGGAGCGTGTTGGCGGCGCCGCGCTCCTTGAAGGAGCCGGTCATCTGAAGATTCTCGAGCTTGATGAAACAGCGGGTCCCGGTGAGCTGGCTCAGGCTTTCCGAATACGCGCAGGGGGAGCAGTAGATCGCCGATTGGAGGCGCTGGCGGGCGGCCTCGACGTCAGAGAGGGAGAGCACGCACGAACCTTATCCAACGGCCGAAGGCGTGTCAAGCGAGGGGGGATTCCGACATGATTTCTCTAGGCGCGCTTCGATCCCAAATCATCGCCTGCCGTCGCTGCCCGAGGCTCGTCCGCCACCGGGAAGCAGCGGCCCAAGATCCCCCGCGGCGGTACCGGGGGGAACGCTACTGGGCCAAGCCGATTCCCGGGTTCGGCGAGCCTCGCGCCCGGCTCCTGATCGTGGGGCTGGCCCCGGCGGCTCACGGCGGTAACCGCACCGGACGGATGTTTACGGGGGATGGGAGTGCCGTCTGGCTGGCCCGCGCCCTCTACGAGAGCGAGTTCGCCTCACAACCGACCTCCACCCATCGGAACGACGGCTTCACCCTCCGGGATGCGTGGATCACTGCGGCGGTCCGGTGCGCGCCCCCGGCCAACAAGCCGAGCCTGGACGAGTTCCGCAGTTGCCAGCCGTTCCTCGAAGCCGAGCTGAGGCGGCTCCGGGATGTCAGGGTCGTCGTGGCCCTGGGAAGAGTCGCGTGGGATGCCTACCTCCGGACCCGGCGCGCTGTGGGCGCGCCCATGCTGGAGCGAAAGCCCGCGTTCGCCCACGGCGCCACCGTCACCTTCCCTGACAGGGCGGTTCTCATCGGCTCATATCACCCAAGCCAGCAGAACACCTTCACCGGCAAGCTGACCCAACCGATGCTGCGGGCAGTCTTCTCGAAGGCCCGCCGCTTACTAAGTGCGAAACCCGGTCCTACCTGACGTAGAATAAGCTGAGTTGGGGCCTGGCGATCGACGTTGCAGAGCGCCTACTGGCGAGCCGGGGCCGGTGATGATATCGAAACCGCCCGGTTTTTGCTGGATCGCGACAAGAGGCGAGAGGCGCTGTTCTCCGGTCCGGAGTTTCAGGAGCCTGACCGTGTATTCTTTGTTGACATGAACCGGTTTTCGCTTCATGGGCGATACCCGGACCCGGATCGGCCGCTCCCCCGTCGTCTTGAGGCTGAAGAGCACGTCCGGAGAGCGGAGGAGACAGTAGCATGGTTGATCCAGAGGTGATCCGAACCGTTCGTCGTTACTTATCCGTTTTGCGCCATCACAATATTCCCGTCACGGGAGCGGTGGTGTATGGGAGCCATGCCAAGGGCACTGCGCGTCCGGATAGCGACATCGATGTGCTGGTCGTGTCCCCGGCCTTCGATTCAGACCGCTGGTCTCGAGATCAAGAATTGTGGCGTCTGACGCTGGAAGTGGACCCCGCGGATCGAGCCTGTCCCCGTGGGCCAGCGGCAACTCCTGGAGGACCGGACGTCTCCCATCGTGGAGATTGCGCGTCGCGAGGGCATTGCGATTGATGGCGATGAGAAGTAAGGTTTTTGTCTCACCTGAGAAGGAATCTAATCATCGAGAGCGACCATGCTTGAAGGAGAAGGCCCCCTGCACACAGTTAGCCTCGACGAGCGCGCCCCTTAACGTAAATCCTACGATCTGAAACAGAGTCCCGTGGCAGATGATTCGACGTAGCCCCTTTCAACGGGAGGTGAGCTGAATGATCAGCCCGCCGACGATAATCAGGCTTCCGCCGACGATGAGGCCCGCGCTCGGCCGCTCGCCGAAGAACCACCACGCCAGCAGCTGGCTCACGACGAAGAAGACGACGATGTAAAGCCCCAGGAGGCGCCCGAACCCCAGCGCTGGCTGGTTCACGAGAAGACCGTAGGCCGAGAGGAACACCACGCCCAAGAAGTACCCCCACGCCTGCCCTTTCAACCCCACTCGCATCGCCGCGTCTCCGCCCACCTCGAGCACTGCCGCCACCAGTAACCATATCGCCGTCATGACGCCCCTCCTTCTCGCAAGGACCTGTCATACGATGCTGCCCGCCTTGCCGCCCGTCGGAAGCCGGGTATAATGAGCCCGTGGCAGCTCAGAAATCCTCGTTGAGCGCGGTTGTCCTGCTCCTCGCCCTGGCTGCCTCATTCGGCCCAGCGTGGGGAGCCGCGGAGCCCCTCGAGGCGACCCTCGACAACGGTCTCCGGGTGCTCCTGCTCGAGGACCACCGGAGCCCGATCGTCTCCTTTCAGGTCTGGTACAGAGTCGGCTCCCGAAACGAGCTGCCGGGGGCCACCGGGCTGTCCCACTTCCTTGAGCACATGATGTTCAAGGGGACCGCGGCCTACGGCCCCGGCGTGTACGCCAGGCTCATCGAGCAGAACGGCGGCCAGGACAATGCCTTTACCTCCAACGACTACACCGGATATTACGTCAACATCGCCGCCGACAAGGTGGATCTGGTGATCGCGCTCGAAGCGGACCGGATGCGGAACCTCCTCCTGAACCCGAAGGACATCGACGCCGAGCGCCAGGTGGTGATGGAGGAGCGGCGGATGCGCACGGAGGATGATCCGCAGGGGTTCCTGGGGGAGGAGCTGGCGTCGATCGCGTTCAAGGCGCATCCCTACCGCTGGCCCATCATCGGATGGATGGAGGATATTCGGCGAATCACCCCGGAGGAGCTTCGGGCGCACTACGCCACCTACTACGCGCCCAAGAACGCGCTGGTGGTGGCCGTCGGCGACTTCAAGGCGTCCGAGCTGCTGGAGAAGATCAAGCGCGTGTTCGGCGCGATCCCGCGGGTGGCGGACCCGCCCCCGGTCCGGACCGTCGAGCCGCCCCAGAACGGCGAGCGCCGGATCACCGTGAAGAAGGAGGCCAAGCTTCCGCTGGTCTACATCGGCTACCCGGTTCCCAATTTCCGCTCGTCGGACGCCTATGCCCTGGACCTCCTCTCGACCATTCTCTCGGAGGGGCGTAGCTCCCGCCTCTATCGCCGGCTGGTGTACGAGCAGCAGATCGCCCTCGACGCCGGCGGCGACTACTCCTACTTCTCGGCCGACCCCAACCTCTTCTGGTTCTCTGCCACCGCGCTCCCCGGCCACTCGGTGGACGAGGTGGAGAAAGCGCTGCTGCACGAGATCGAGCGGCTCAAGACCGAGCTGGTCTCCGAGACCGAGCTGGAGCGGGCGAAGAATCAGGTCGAGGCAGCCTTCGTCTTCCGGCAGGATTCGATCCACCGGGGGGCATCGTTGCTGGCGCGCTTCGAGCTGATCGGCGGCTGGCGTCTCCTCGCGAAGTTCGTCCCCGCGATCCGGGCGGTCACCGCGCAGGATCTCCGGCGGGTAGCCACGACGCACTTCCCGGACCACCGCCGGAACGTCGGGGTCCTTCTCCCGGTTCAGACCGCTCCGAAGCCGTAGGGGGCGCCCGTGGCTCCACCCCTTCCGGTTCTCCTCGTTCGGGGGCTCCTGATCCTTGCCGTCGTTGTCGTCCTGGGGGTGGCCGGTTCCTATGGCGCCCGTGTCTTGAACTCCCGCACCCCGTCCGTGATCCAGGTCACCGGCACCATTGAGGCCACCCAGGTAGACGTGGGCGTCAAGCTCACCGGGCGGATCGTGGCGCTCCTGGCCAGGGAGGGAGCGTCCGTGGTTCTCGGCCAGCCGCTGGTTCGGCTGGACGATGCCGAGTTTCGGAGCGAGGTCAGGCGGAGCGAGGCGGAGTTGAAGCGCGCCGAAGCCCAGCTCCGGGATCTCCTGGCCGGGTCGCGTCGGGAAGAGATCGAGGAAGCGCGAGCCGGAGTGGAGCGGGCTCGGGCTCAGCAGGACGACCTCCTGGCCGGGTCGCGCCGGGAAGAGGTGGAGCAGGCCCGCGAGAGTGTGCAGAGCGCTTCGGCCACCCGGGAGTGGACGCAGAAGGACTACCAGCGCCTCCAGGAACTTTATCGAAAAGAGCTGGTGGCCGCCCAGGACGTGGATCGCGCCCGCCAGGCCTACGAGGTGGCAGTGGCGCAGGAGCGCTCGGCGCGGCAGGGCCTGGAGCTGGCGCTGGCCGGGCCGCGTCCCCATCAGGTAGAGGCGGCCCGCGCCCAGCTCAAGGCGGCGAAGGATCGGCTGGAGCTGCTCCTGGCCGGGCCGCGGCCCCACCAGGTGGAGGTGGCCCGCGCCCAGGTGGCTCAGGCCCAGGCGGCGTTGGCCTACGCGGAGAGCCGCCTGCGGGAGACAG
>CAYJUC010000142.1:0-5350 GCA_964372605.1 uncultured bacterium
CCGTCAAGATCGGCGCCAAGGCTTTGTACTTCGCCCTGCAGAGCTTGACCTCCACCATCCAGCTTACCGGCTCGGCCTTCATATTCGTTCAGTTATTTTCTGACACCGCCTTAGAGGTCCGTTCTCTGCTACCGTTTTGCTACCGTTCTCCAGGTGTCCTGCCCTTGCCCGGAATTGGTCCATTCCGGACGAGAGTCTGCCAGGTGAGGATGCCCATCGGGAGGACAGCCCATGCTGGATTCACGCGGGTCAGCCACGTCACGCAACCCTCACTATTCCGCGGATTTGAACTGTCCCGACGGGTTCGAATCCCGCCGGGGTCACCACACCTTTAGACAGGACGATACCCGTCAGGATTTTCCCTGGCCGAAGAACCCGCAAGAGCGCCCCCGCCTCGTCGGCTTTCGGCGTCAAGATCAGGTGGACGCGGCCCTCAGCAGGCAGGGAGGCGGATTTCAAATGGCAACGCGAAGACCGCCCTGGGATCTGTTGGAGGAGAAGGACGCCGAAATGGCGAGACTACACGATCAGCTGGACCAGATGGCGTTCGGCGATGGCCACTTGCCCGGGAGGATCAGGCTCCTCATGGCCATGGCGAGCGATGCCGTCCTTGGCGCGGACGGCGGCGTGACGGTGTACGCGAATCGGGCCAGAGAGGCGGGCGCCACCGAAGCGGAGATCTTCGAAGCGGTGAGGGTTGCCTCGCTCATCGGCGGCACCAGAGGCCGGACCACGGCGCTCAGAGGACTTGAACCGGTCGTCCGCGGTAGATGACGACCCGGCTCACAGCGCCGAAGCCGCCTTCAGTTCCAACCAACCCGTGTCGGGCCAGATACGGGTCGCACTGGCGGCGGAATTGTCCACGGTGCTTGTCTCGATGAGGCCTGTGCTTTGACCAGCTGTCACCCCCTGTATTTGTCCGGTAGGCGGTACCGGTCCGGTCGCCGTGAGCACTTCCGGCTTCTCGTCCCCGTCGATGAGCCGAGCCACACCCCCGCGGTTGACCACCGACCGGGTCATCATGATCCCGCTGGTGTTGATCATCCGGCTCAGCATTTTGCTGACGGCCTTGGCCGTGAGCTTCACCTCCTAGCGATCGACGGCAATACGCCCATTGTTTTCGACCCGCGACGCAAGCGGCTGGCCATCCATGCCGAGGGCTTCCTGGACAATGGCCGCGTCCACGGCTAAGCGGGTCAGGCCCTCTCCTGATAAGTCCAGCGTTAGCTGTTCGCCGTAGGCGAGGCGCGCCGTTCCCAACTGGGCGGTGATTGTCCTCTGATTCAGCCCGCCGGTCGCCGAGAGGGCGACGGGGCTACCAAGCGCGGCGGAGATCCTTCCCTGTTTGATGATGTCGGCGAGATCCTGTGCCCTCCGCTGCAAGCCGTAAAGGCCGGGCATGACGTTAGCGTCACTGATGCTCTCAAGCGCGCCGGGATGCGTCACTAAAGTGAAAGAAAAACAACCGCAGAACGCGTCACTCTTTAAAAGATAGCGGCGACGAAAGATTGCGGCGAGCATTCTCATTTCAGTTTCAGATAAAAATTTGGACGACGCAGGAACCCGGTGTTAGGCGACGCTCGTGCCTCGTGACAGCAGAACAGATTGACTTCAGGAGAAACTTGGCGCACACTTGGCACGGTTTTGGGGAAATTTCTTTTAGTTGAAGCTTGCGGGTTCGGTGGCGTCGCCCTGATGTCGGAGATCTCGAGAGATTCACGGATAATGGAGCAGGGAATTCAGGAACTGGTGGGGCGGGTCATGATCGATCCCGACTTCCTCGATGAGTTGGTCCGCGCCCCCGACACGGTCCTGGCTGGCTACCGGCTGAGTCCCGAGGAGCGCGAGACCATCCTTCAGGCGATCCACCGCCTGGGTCGCACCCCTACCAGCCAGCAGACTCGGGCATTTCAGGCCGTTCTGGTCAAGCGCTGGGCGACCTGAACCGGAAGCTCCAGTTTGACCAGGTCCGCTGACCCCGCCTTTCTCCGAACAGTTCTGCTATTCAAAGACCTCGCGGAGCCGGACCTCGCCGCCCTCGCCTTGTCGTTTCGGGAGCGCCGGGTCAAAAAGGGAGAAGTGCTCTTCAGAGAGGGCGATCCCGGCGCTGAGCTGTACCTGATCCGGGAGGGGGGCGTGATTGTCAGCAAGCTGGTCACCGGACGGGTGGAGCAGGTGCTCGCCCGGATGGGGGCGGGGGAAATTTTCGGCGAGATGAGCCTCTTCGACGAGGCGCCCCGCTCCGCGACAGTTCAGGTAGAAATCGACTCCGTCTTGCTCTCCCTGGACCGGGGAAGCCTCCGCCGGCTCATCGAGACCCGCCCCCACGCCGCGGCCGCCTTTCTCTTCCGGCTCGTCCAGGTCTTCATCAGCCGGCTCCGGGCCACCGGCAACCTGGTGGCGGAAGTGACCCGTTGGGGGCTCGAGGCCACAGGAATGGATCTCGAGAGCCGGCTCCCGGGCTGAGGTCGTCGGAGCGAGTCGGGAGAAAGCGTTGGTGACCCGCCAGACCAAGATCGAGCTTCTGATCCGCAGGGAGGACGAGCAGGGGTTCGAGCTTCGCGAGGTCCGCAGTGCCCTGGCTTATCTCCAGTACCGACCCCAGCGGGTCGCCCCCGACAGCTACGAGCTGGCCGAGCTTCCGGCCGGGGTGGATCATCGAATCAGCTGGGTTCTGAAGAACCGAATCACGGAACGTTATCTGCTCCTCTCCGATCCGGAGCGGTTCCTCTGGGAGCAGATGGACGGCCGGACCTCGCTTCAAGAGATGGCTACCGCTTATGTCCTTCGCTACGGCGCGTTCGACTTCGACCTGATCCCCACCCTCATCGCCAAGCTCAGGCGGGCGGATCTCCTGACCCTCCGCCCCACCTCCCGGCTGCGGGAGACCCTCGCCCGGCACTCCGGAAATCCGGCCGTCCAGATTGTCGAGGCTACGCTCAGACGGTTGGAGCGACTCACGGTCAGGAGCCGGAATGTCGACACTCTGTTCAACCGGCTTTACCGGTGTGGCGGCTTTCTCCTGTTCTCTCCTCCGACCCTGGTCCTGGGCCTGGCGCTCGCCGTTTTCGGCGTCGTCGGATCGCTCCGGCTCTGGCCCCAGGCGGCCGCGATCACGGCCCCGCTCACCCACCACCCGATCCTGGCGCTCCTCTCCTTGAAGCTCCTCCTCTTCGCCACCATGGCGGTCCACCAGCTCCTCCACGCCCTGGCCTGCGTCCGCTACGGCCGGCGGGTCCGCGAGTTCGGCTTCACCGTGCTCTACGGGTTTGTTCCGACGTTTTACGCCGACCTGACAGACATCTTCATGGCCAGCCGGCGTGCCAGGATCGTGACAGCCCTGGCCGGGCCGCTCCTCCACCTCTACCTGGGCGGCCTCGCGCTCTGGGCGGCGTCTTGGATGCCGCCGGGATATCTTCAGAGCTTCGTCGCCGCTTCGGGGTTCGTCCAGTGGCAAGCCTTCCTGGTGAGCCTTTACCCGTTCTGCTTTCTGGAGATGGACGGCTACCACATCCTGGTGGACCTTCTGGGCCTCCCGACCCTCAACAGCGACGCCTGGCACTTTGTCCGTCACGAGCTCAGGCAGCGGCTGGCCGGCGGGATCCGGCTCGACCGTCGGGAGGCCATCTGGGTGGGCTATTTCTTTCTCTCGCTCCTCTCCATCCTGGTGTTCGCCTTCTCCCACCTCTGGGGCGTCGCGGTGCAGGTCAGAAGCCGTCCCTGAAACGTTGGCCCGTCCCCGCCGGGTGGTAGAATACGCCCATGCGCCGCCCGTTTCGTCTCGCCCTTGCGGTGGTCGTCCTCCTGGCGCTCGGGAGCTGCGCCAGCACCGGGGGGATCCCTCGGAACCCGTTCAACGACATCACGGTGCCCGAAACGTTTCTCCCTTACTCCGACCAGTGGCTCCTCATCAAGAGCCCGGCGGTCACCGCGGCCAAGCTGGTCTATATGACCCAGCTCGACATGGAAGGGGCCGTGGCCGCGGTGCGCGCCGCCCTGGCGAAGGACGGCTGGGTCCCCCAGGCCGTGAATCGCGGGGTGAGCCGCGACGGCTTCAGGATGGTTTCCATGGACTTCACGAAGGGGAGGGACAGCTGTCGGGCCACGGTCATCGAAGGCGCCAACGCCACTCACGTGGACCTGGCCGTCGCCCGTCTCACGACGAAATGACCCGGGCGGGGAGATCGATCACGATGGATTGTGGTATCATCATTTACGAAACGCCGACGCGCAAGATCCCGGTGGATTTCGCATGGCTCAGACGGTCATCTACAAAGGCTTCGCCATCCAGGGGCGGGCGTTACCCGATCTCGAGTCCGGCGAGTGGACCGCGGAGGCCGTCGTGAAGCGCGCCCAGCCGGCGGGGTCCAGTGAGCAGCGGCTGCCGGATCCCGACGATCGGAGCTTTGCGAGCCGCGAGGACGCGGAGGGGTACGCCATCAACCTGGCCATGCGGTGGGTGGACCGCCAGACGTAGGCCTGTCCCTGTGGTCTCGCGCGGTCTGATCCCCGTGCTCGATTCGTTCTCCCGCCACCTTGCCCGAGCTTCCTGAGCTCACGGTCTACGCCCTAAATCTGCGGCCACGGGTGGTGGGAAAGATCATCGCTCGTGTGGACGCCCCTCATCCGCGGGCCTTCCGGCGGATCGCTCCCGAAGACTTCGCCGTCAGAGTGAAGGGGTGCGCGGTCAAGGACGTGATTCGCCGCGGGAAGTCCCTCGGGTTCCTCCTCGATTCCGGCGACCGAATCGACGTCCACCTGATGCTTGCGGGGGAAATGTACTACGCCCTGCGGGAGGCCCGGATGACCCCGTCCGAGCCGTGCCTCACGCTGACCTTCCAGGATGGCTCACGCCTCACCTTCTCCGACCCCCACTACAATATCCATCACCCGCAGGAGCCCAAGCTCTGGGTGGGGATCAATCTAAAGGAGCGGCTGGGCCTGGACCCGCTGGATCCGGCCTTCACCCCGGACGCGCTGGCCAGCCTCTGCCGGAAGCACAAGCTTCTCCCCATCAAAGCCCTCCTGATGGACCAGAAGCTGATCGGCGGGCTGGGCAACGCGTATGTTGACGAGCTGCTCTGGATGGCCGGGGTCAAGCCCCGCCGGGTCGCCTCTCTGATGACCCCGGAAGAGGTGACGGCGGTTCACCGGGCAGTGGGCGAACTCCTGGACGAGGCGCTCGGCCGGACCCGAAAGGGCCTGGCGGGAGAGATCCGTGGAGAGGTCCGGGACTACTTTCGAGTTCACCGCCGGGGCGGGAAGGCGTGTCCCCGGTGCGGCGCCCGGATCGCCCACGAGTACCTGAGAGACCGAACGACGAATTGGTGTCCGACCTGTCAGGTGTAGA
>CAYJUC010000142.1:5450-9073 GCA_964372605.1 uncultured bacterium
GGCCAAGAAGCTGCCGCCCCGTTTCCCCCTGGCGCTCACGCCCACCCCCATCCTCCCGCTCGAGCGGCTCTCCAAACGCCTGGGCGTGGAAATTTATCTGAAGCGCGACGACCTCACCGGTCTCCTGGAGACAGGCAACAAGGTCCGGAAGCTGGAGTTCCTGGTGGGTGAGGCTCTGGCTCAGGGCGCCGACACGCTGATCAGCTGCGGGACCCTCCAGTCCAACTGCTGCCGGGCCGTTGCCGCGGTGGCGGCCCGTCTCGGGCTCAGAGCCATCCTCGTCTTCAAGGGAGGGAAGCCTGGCACTCTGGACGGCAATCACCTCTTGAGCAGGCTCCTCGGGGCCGAAGCGGTCTACTGCTCCAAGGCCGAGTTCGAAAACGTCGGTGAAATCTTTGATCGACTCGTGAGGGAGGTCGAGGCCAGGGGGGGGAAACCCTACGTCATCCCCGAGAGCGGCGCCACGGAGGTGGGGGCGCTGGGCTACCTGGTCTGCGCCCAGGAGCTGGCCGAGCAGCAGCGGCATGGGGCGCCATCCTTCGACAGTGTGTTGATCACGGCGTTCAGCGGCGGGAGCCAGGCCGGCCTCCTCATGGGGAAGGAGCTCTTCGGTCTCTCGGCCGAGATCATCGGCATCCCCATCGCCTACGAGGCGGCTCGCGTCCGGGAGTACGTGACCGCCACCATCAGAAAGGCGGCGGACCGCTTCGGGCTCGGCCTGGCAGCGCCCAAGACGATCCACCTCCTCGATGGCTACCAGGGGAGGGGCCGGAGCCGGGTCGAAGAGGCTGCGCTTGCCACCGTCGTCTCCCTGGCCCGCGAAGAGGGAATACTCCTGGACCCGGTGTACACGGGGAAGGCCTTCGCCGGCCTCGTTGACCGCCTCTCGCGCGACCCCAGAGAGTTCGGTTCACGGGTCTGCTTCGTCCACACGGGGGGAGTCTTCAGCCTCTTCCCCTTCAGGGAGTCGCTCTCCCGCCAGCTCGATCGAAGCCCCTGAGCCAGGATGTCAGAGCTGACGCTGAAGGGCGGGGAGTTTGACGGGCTCAGGCTCCACTGCGTGACCGAAGGGAGCGGCCCGCCGGTCCTGCTCATCCACGGCCTCGGCGGCTTTGCGGAGAGCTGGCGTCACAACCTACATGATCTCGGGCGCCAGGCTCGAGTGTACGCGCTGGACCTGCCCGGCTTCGGCCAATCGGGCAAGCCGGCGCGGCCGTATTCTCTCGGCTTCTTTGTGACCGCGCTGGAGCGCTTCAGGGTGGCCTTCGAGCTGCCCCGGCTCACGCTGATCGGTCACTCGTTGGGCGGGGCAGTGGTGGCCGCCTACGCTCTGGCGCACCCGGTCCGGGTGGATCGCCTGGTCCTCATCAGCGCCGCGGTTCCGGGGTTCGACTACCGCCCCTCCTGGGTGTACGGGCTGCTCTCCGCTCCGGGGCTCGGAGAGCTGCTCGCCCTGCTGATCCGGCCGGCCGTGCTCCGGGCAGCGCTTGCTCGCTGCTTCTTCGCCCCGGTGCCCGACGAGGTTGAGTTCCTCGTCCGGTCGAGCTTTTCGGCGCGGGCCAGCGCGGCGGGCCGGGCAGCGTTTCTCTCGACGCTTCGGACGGTCCGCGATGACTTCGTCCGAGACTCCGAGAGCTACCGGCGAGGGCTTCGAACCCTCGATCTGCCGGTGCTCTTGATTCACGGGCGGCAGGACTTGGTGGTTCCCCCGTCACATGCCGAGACCGTCGCGCGAGCGCTTCCGAACGCGGCGCTCCGGTGGCTCGACCGGTGCGGCCACTTTCCCCAGATCGAGCACGCGGGCACCGTGAACGCCTGGCTCGGAAAATTCCTGGCCAGCTCGGCTCGCACCGGCACACGCTGATTTCCCAACGGCGGGCACCCGGGCCTATCGGCCTCGCCCGCCTGGATCAACCCAACGGCGGGCACCCGGGCCTATCGGCCTCGCCCGCCTGGATCAACCCAACGGCGGGCACCCGGGCCTATCGGCCTCGCCCGCCTCTATTCCCTGGAGGGCGATATGGCGACACTACTGAGTCCGGTTGGCGCCCAGGAGCTCGAGCGGTTCCAGCCCGCCCCTCGTCTCGGTGATCTCAACGGGAAGCGGGTCGTCCTGGTCTGGAACGGCAAGCAGAACGGCGAGGTGGCCCTGCGCGCCGTCGGCGAGCGGCTGACGGCGCGATTTCCCACGCTCACAACCCGGCTCGTTCGGATCGGCTACGGCATCCCCAAGGAGCAGCTGGAAGAGATCCGCGGGGGCTTCGACGCGGCGGTGGCCTCCACGGGTGACTGAGGGTCCTGCACGTCGTGGCTCGTCCACGACTCGATCGCCCTGGAGCGGGCGAATATCCCCACCGTCAGCATCATCACCACCGAGTTTCTCCGGGATCACGCGGCGGCCAGCCGCCACTACGGCATGCCCGGCTATCACCCGCACGTGGTGGTCGAGCACCCCGTCGGCGGGCTCCAGCAGGACCGGGTGGCGGCCAGGATCGAGCGGGTGCTCGACGAAATCGTCCGGCAGCTCACCTCGCCGCTGCCGGCGCCGCCCGAGACGGCGGATCAGCCGGTCCACGACGCCGGCGAGCGGATTCAATGCGCCGATGCCTGGGCTGACGCCCAGCGAGTCTTTCTCGATCGCGGCTGGAGCGACGGCTTGCCGATTGTTCCCCCCACGCATGATGCGGTGCGGGCCATGTGCGCCGGCACGCGGCGCGCTCCCGAGGAGATCGTCGCGGTGCTCCCACCCGGCCTCGGGAGAGCCACGGTGGAGAAGATCGCGATCAACGCGGTCATGGCCGGATGCGAGCCGGCCCACCTCCCGCTCGTGATCGCCGCCACGGAGGCGATCGCCGACGAGCGGTTCACGCTCCACACCATTGCCCAATCCACCACGCCCTCGGCCCCCCTCTTTCTCGTGAACGGGCCCGTGACCCAGCGCCTCGGCCTGAACTCGGGAAGCTGCGCTCTCGGCCCCGGCGTCCCGTCGCGCGCCAACATCGTGGTCGGCCGCGCGCTCCGCCTCATCATGATGAACATCGGACACGCGTACCCTCAGCGCTCGGACATGGACACCATCGGTTCGCCGATCAAGTTCAGCCTGGTGCTCGCCGAACACGAAGCGGCCAACCCCTGGGAGCCTTACCACGTGGAGCAGGGGTTCGCGCGCGAGGATAGCGTGGTCACGGCGTTCGGGATCTGGGATCTCCGGGCGGCCAGCGACCTGAAGAGCGGCACGCCCGACCTCTTGCTCCAGGCCTACGCGGGGGAGCTGGGGACCATGGCCACCGGGCGCTTCGCCAACACCAACACGCCGTTTCCCTTCGGCTCCACGCCCCTGGTGATCTTCCCGCCGGACCATGCGCGCGTCTTTCGCGAGGCCGGCTGGAGCAAGGCGGACCTGCGGAAGTTCCTCTCCGTCCACGCCACCGTCCCGGGGTGGCGGTTCGCCTATCACCCTACCGCCTTCGAGGACACCCGGCGCTGGGCGCCCGTGGTCTCGCCGTTCGCTCAGGTGTCGGTCCTCGAGTTCCCGGAGCGGCTTCAGATCGCCGTGGCCGGCGGCCCCGGGTCGATCGGCTTCGTCTGCCCGCCGTTCGGCCACGCTGTCAGCCGGGTTGTCC
>CAYJUC010000143.1:0-9072 GCA_964372605.1 uncultured bacterium
TCGAGGTAGCTCTGCTCGAAGCGCGCCCGCATCTCTGCTGATTCAGTCTGGATCTGCTCGGCCACCTCCAGCCAGTGACGCCCGGTGGGGATCCCCTCCATGCTCTCCTGATCGAAGGAGATGGTGTGAAGATCCGCCCGAGGGATCCGGAAGCCTGCCCCGGCGAGCAGGTGGCGGATCTCCTCGGCGGTGTGGAAGCGGAAATTTTCTCCGTGAGTGCGCCGGAAGATCATGTTGATCAGGTCATGCAGGGACTTATCCAGGCGGTCCCGCGCCTCGAGCAGGACCGGATCGAGGACGACGAACGTTCCTCCGGGCTTGAGAGTGCGAAAGGTTTCTTGCGCCACGAGCGTGGGATCGCCGAAGTGGTGGAGGCTCAGCACCACGAAGGCGCGGTCGAACACCCTGTCGCGAAACGGCAGGGATTCTGCCACCCCCACTGTCTGCACGTAGCCGGGGATGGGATCTTTGGCCTCCTGCTCTCTGGCCACCCGGAGCATCGCCGCGGCCTCATCCACCCCGACGACCTTGCCGCCGCTGAGATGCCTTGCCACCGGCCGGGCAACGCGGCCGGTGCCCGTGGCGATGTCCAGAACCCGTTCGCCCCCTTTGAGCTCCAGAGCTTCGACGAGCCAGGCGCCGAGCTGCGCGCGGACATCCGACCTGGCCGCCCGCGCGTCGAAGTCGAGCGCGTGCTGATAGTCGTGAAACGGCGGTTTAGCCGCCATATTTCGCCCCGATCTCCTTGAGGGTGAGGGGTTCGCTCTCGCGCTTGAGGCCCGCCTCCATCACCTCGCCAACGACGATGCTGTGGTCGCCGTATTCGTGGAAACCGATCACTCTGCACTCGACCCAGGCAGGGGCGTCGCTGACGATCGGGCAACCGGTTGTCGGTCCGCTCTCGTACGCGAACCCGCCCATCTTGCCGCCGTCAGGCTCCACGTGCTTGAAGTAGGCGAAGGCCAGGTCTTTCTGTCCGGTGCCGAGAAAGCTCAGGCTGAAGACTTTACGATTTTTGACCATGGCGTGGGCGCCGGAGTCGCCCTTGAGCCCCACCGCCACCAGCGGCGGTTTGAAGGAGCACTGCGTGGTCCAGTTGATGGTGGCGAGAGTCAGCTTTTCCCCATCCTTCGCCCCCAGGACCTGCAAGCCGTACGGAAGCATCAACAGCGCGGTTTTCTTCGCCTGCTCGTTCATCTGTCCCCTCCTCGGAAGAGTTGGCCGACCCGTGGCCCTGCCATTGTAAACCACTTCCCGGAAGGAAGACACGTGGGTTCCCCGGCTCAGAAAGGCGTGATAGAGTGGCTCTCCCGGAGGAGATGCCATGACCACATTGGTGACAGGAGCGGGATTGGTCGGGTCGCAGATCTTGCGGCTCCTGGTAGATGGAGTGGGTCTACTAAAGGACGCCGCGGCTGGCGCCGTGCTGGCCTTGAAGGCGGATGGGCCTCAGGACCGCGTCTTCAACATCAGCATGGGGCGGGTCGTTCAGGCCGAGGAGGTCGCGGAGACCGTCCGGCGAGTGATCCCCGCGGCGAAGGTCCGGATGGAGGAGGTCACAGACGCGGGTTCCGCGTTCCCGGAGGTCCACGCCCCGCTGGACCTGACCCGCTCCCGCTCCCAGCTCGGTTACGAGCCCCGCTACGATCTGGAGCGAGCGGTGCGCGACTACGTGGAGTGGTACCAGCGGCTCGGTTGACAAATCGGCTCGGGCGCGCCCGGCGCAAGGGTCCTCAGTGATCGATCCCATCAAGTACGAGGTCTTCGCGCACCGCCTCTGGGCGATCGGGGAGGAAGGCCGGATGACCCTCCAACGGGTCACCGCCTCGCCGATCGTGGTCCAGGGGGGCGAGTGCATGCAGTCGTTCTACGATCCCGCGGGGCGCATGGTGCTGGCGTGCTCCGGGCACCTCAGGTTTGCCGCCGCCACCTCCGATGCGCTCAAGATTCTGATCGACTGGTACGGCAAATCCCCGGGCTTCCACGACGGGGATCAGCTCTTCTTCAACGACCCGTACGTGGCCGGCTCCCACACCTACGACCAGATGGTGATCAAGCCCATCTTCACGGACGGCCGGCTGGTGGCCTGGACCGCGAGCAGCTCGCACACGGCAGACACCGGAGGGGTCCTCGCCGGGGAATCGAGGGAGATTTTCCACGAGGGGATCCGGATTCTGGGGCTCAAGGTCGTGGAGCGTGGGGAGTTCAGGAACGACGTTGCGAAGACCCTGGTCGAGCAGTGCCGGGACCCCTATTACGTCGAGCTGGACCTCAGATCGCGCATCGCGGCGAACAACGTGGCCGCGAGACGCTTTACGGAGCTGGTGCAGCGCTTTGGCCCGGCCTTCGTCCTGGCGGCCTGCCAGAAGATGATTGCGGACTCGGAAGTGCTGGCCCGGTCGAAGCTCAGCCAGATCCCGGACGGCACCTGGGCAGCCCGGATGTACAGCAGTCCGACGCGCGGCTCGAACCCCTACCGCATCGTCTGCCGGGCCATCAAGCGCGGGGACCGCCTGACCCTCGACTATGACGGCACCACGTCCCAGACCGACGATGACATGAACTCCACCCTGCCGAGCACCCGGGCCCACATCGCGGTGGCGCTGACCAACACCATCTTCTGGGACATCCCCTGGAGCGACGGCCGGATGGAGCCGGTGGAGATCAGGGTCCCGGAGGGAACGATCCTGAACTGCCGGTTTCCGGCGGCCTGCACGCGCGCGCCCAACGTGGGGCAGACGCTGGTCTGCGCCACGATGGACTGCCTGGCCCGGATGCTCTACGCGGCGGGGAAGCACGAGGATGTCAACGCGGGCTGGCTGGGGCTGCTCTACGCGGGAGGTCCGGGCTTCCACTATGGCGGGCGCAATGCCGAGGGGATCCCCGTGGCCCAGGGACTCTACGACATTCACGGTGGCGGCTTCGGGGCCGCGCCCACCCGGGACGGCGTGGACTCGGCCGGGCATCCGAACATCCCCTCGGGCGGCATCAGCGACATCGAACGGATCGAGCTCCACTACCCGCTCCTCTATTTCGCTCGCAACCACCTGACCAACGGGCCGGGCTCCGGGAAGTTTCGCGGCGGGGCCGGGACTTACCGGATCTATATGGCGTACGGCTCCGACGACCTCTCGGTCGAGTTTCGCTCGTATATCGGCGTCCCGCAGGGGTGCGCGGGATTCTTCGGCGGCCACCCGGTGGGAGGCGGCGGGCTCCGGGCGCTCTTCGAGACCGATCCCGAGGCGCTCCTGGACCGCCTGAAGCGGGGCGAGTACCCCACGACCTTCCGCGAGCTGCTTGACGGCGGCTGGGGAACCGTCTACCGTCACGAGCGGGGCCGGCCCCGCGCGCGCATTCCGAAGTACTGGCTCGTCGCGGACTTCACCCAGAGCGGCGGGGGCTTCGGCGATCCGCTGGAGCGAGACGGGGAGCGGGTGAGGGCGGATGTGGAGGCGGGGATCTATACTGCCGAGGTTGCGCGCCGCGTCTTCGGCGTGGTCCTGGGTGACAATCTGAGAGTGGAGGCTCGGGAGACCTCCGCGCTGCGCCAGGCGATCCGCCAGGAGCGCCTCAAGACCGCGCGGCCGGTTCGCCCGGCGCCGTCGCCCGCCGATCCCGGCGCGCGCTCATGGCCGGTTCTCCTGAGGCCGCACGCGGCCGTGGAGATTGTCGGTCAGGATGGCGCGGTAGTCTGGCGCTGCATTCATTGCAAGGAACCGCTCGGCCCGGCCCGTGAGAGCTACAAGTTGGGCGCGCTCCTCCGCGTCACCAATATCGACGACGTCGTGGACTTTCCGTTCCCGGGCGGGGACGGCTACCTGGCGTCGCTCCTCGAATATTTTTGCCCCGGGTGCGGCGCCTCGCTCCAGGTTGACGTCTACTGCCCCGGCTTCGACGATGAGATGCTCTTCACTGACCTCCAGCTCGAACTCTGATCCCTCTCCCCTCTGATGGGGAGAGGGCAGGGTGAGGGGGTGCCCCGCGATGATGAAGGAGGGTAAGCCATGGTGCGAGCCGCCGCGAAGCTGACCTTTGGCACGACGACGTCGGACTGGCAGGAGCGGGTGAACACGGCCCGCATGCGCGCCGAGCGGGCCGAACGAGTGCGAAAGCTCATGCGCCGGGACGGCCTGGCCGTGATCCTGGCGGCCCGGCCGGATAACACGCGCTACCTGACCGGGCTCAGGGGGGCCGAGTTCATGCCCCAGCTCTGGTATGTCCTCTTCTTCGCCGAGCACGACCCGGTGGTCTTCGCCCATGCGGGCTGGCACGTCCAGTTGCCCCTGGACGCGCCCTGGATCAAGCAGTGGCGGGTGGCGCGTTCCTGGCTGGCCGGCGCCCCGGGGCCGGAGGCCACGCAGAAGGAGGCTCGACTCTTCGCCCAGGAGATCCGGGCCGAGCTGGAGGCGCGGGGCCTGGCCAAGGAGAAGCTGGGCCTGGTGGGGTTCGACGGCGTGGCCGCCGCGGCGCTCGCCCAGGCTGGCATCACCACGGTTGACGCCTGGCGCCTCATGCTGGAGGCCACGGCGGTGAAGACCGCGGACGAGATCACCTGCCTCAAGATCGTGGCCACCATCTGCGAGGCGGGCTGGTACACGGCTTGGCGGACGCTGCGGCCGGGGGTTCGGGACATCGACGTGGCGCCCGAGGTCGTCAAGGCCCTCTACACCGCCGGCGCCGACGAGTCACCCCCCATCAACTTCCACTCCGGCCCCACCAGCTTCGATCGCGGCTTCAACCGCTCGGGCCGGATGCTCCAGTACGGCGACCTAGTCTACACGCCCATGTGCGGCGTCACCTATCTCGGCTACCGGAGCTGCACCTACCGGACGTTCGTCATGGGGCGAAAGCCCAACGCGAGGGAGCAGGAGTGGTACAAGCAGCTCCTGGACCGCATCGACGGCGTGATCGATGCCATCAAGCCCGGCGCCACCACCGCAGACGCGGCCAAGCACTTCCCGCCGGCCACCACCTGGGGGTACAAGGACGAGGTCGAGGTCCTCACAATGGAGATCGGGCACGGCGTGGGGCTCTACCAGTACCAGTACCCGATCATCAACCGGCAGTGGTCGCTGGAGAACCCGCAGGTCTTCGAGCCCGGAATGGTGATCGCCGTGGAGGGGCGGGAAGGGGCGCCGCGCGTGGGGGGCGTGCGGCTGGAGAACATGGTGGTGGTGACGGAGACCGGCGCCGAGATCATCGACCACTTCCCGCGCGAGGAGGCCCTCCAGGCCCCCGCGTAACGCAAACGGAGGTCTCGGGGGGTGCTGCCGACGAGATCGCTCACGTCGTCGGCGTCCACTGGTGGTCGCTTAACCCTAATCCGAGCAACAGCGCTGGGCGCCGCTTTCCATCGGCTCCCTCTCCCTCCTGGGGGAGGGAGAGGATGAAGGTGAGGGTGGGGCGGATCGCCCGTCCCCTCACCCTGCCCTCTCCCCCAACGGGGGAGAGGGAGAATCGAGCAATTCTCGGGGTTAAGATAACCTCCCGAGGAGAGACGATGCCATACAACCAGCGAATCGAGTGGCCCGACGACGCCAGGCTTGTCGTGAGTACCTCGGTCATGTTCGAAGAAGGGGGAGAGGTTTACCCCGATTCTGAAAGCCTGGGGCCTCTCCCTCCTATGGATTTTACCAAGCACACCGACTATCCCACGCGGTCATGGTTTCGCTATGGATACAATGTCGCCATCCCAAGGCTGCTAGACCTTTTTGACAAGCGCCGTGTGAAGACCACCTTCTTCGTCGTGGGCAAAGCCTGCGAAACCAGCCCCGATCTGGTACGGGAGATCGCTCAACGAGGGCATGAAATCGCCGCCCATGGATGGGTTTGGGTGCCTCAGTATCGTATGAAACTCGAGGAGGAGAAGGAGTTCATACGAAAGGGTGTAGAGGTCATCCAGAAGACGGCGGGCCAAAGGCCGGTGGGTTGGAACTGCCATGCCTTAAGGGATAGCCCTCATACACTGGAGCTCTTAGTCGAACAGGGCTTTGTGTACCATGTTGACGATGTGAGCGATGACGTACCGTTCATCAGCGAAATTTCGGGAAAGAAATTTGTCACCGTACCGTACACCGTACACATCAACGACATCGTGATGGTAGGGTACCAGGGGTTGACGGCGCCCCAGGTCTTCGACGCGTACCGCTACGAGTTTGATTCGCTTTACGAAGAGAGCAGAACGAGGCCGACGATGATGACCATCACATGCCATCCAAGGATCGGGGGAAGGCCGGGGATGGCGAAGGTGCTCAGCGATTTCATAGAGTATGCGAAGCAACACGAAGGGGTGGTGTTTCTCAGGAAGATAGACATCGCGAACTGGTGGCTTCAAAAATACGGAAGATGATCCTGCTCCTGCGCCCCCAACTTCGCGCTTGACTCCGCCTTCATCTGCGGTGTATCAGGACTCAGATGAAGGCCGCTCTGGCCCACTTCCAGCAGGGAGGCGGGCCGCAGCGGCGCGCGCCACGCCCGTCAAAGCTCTTACGCGCAACTACGTAATCTGCTTGTTTTCCTGGCAACTGAAAGCGTGAGGTGAACTAAGCCCTACGCAACGGGAAATCTCGGGGGGTGCTGCCGGCGGGAGCGCTCATGTTGTCGGCGGCCAGACGAGAACAACTAGCGAATAGGAGGGAGCCATGGCTGGTGTGCGGGTGTCAACCAACAATGGCGGCGTAACCGTCCTGGACGAGAAGACCTTTCAACCATTCGCGGCGGGCTTGCGAGGCGCACTGCTGCGTCCCGGCGATTCGGGCTACGACGAGGCGCGCCGGATCTGGAACGGCATGATGGACAAGCGTCCTGCCCTGATCGCGCGCTGCAGCGGCGTCGCCGACGTGATCGACGCCGTCAATTTCGCCCGGACCCATGATCTGCTGGTGGCGATCCGCGGTGGCGGCCACAACGTGGCTGGCAACGCATCCTGTGACGACGGCCTCATGATCGACCTCTCGCTGATGAGGGGGGTGCGGGTGGACCCCCATGCCGGCACTGCCCGTGTCCAGGGGGGCGCCACGTGGGGCGACGCCGATCGGGAGACCCAGGTCTTTGGCCTGGCGGTGCCCGGTGGCGTGGTGTCCACCACCGGAGTGGCTGGACTGACCCTGGGGGGCGGGATGGGCTGGCAGATGCGGAAGCGGGGATTGACTATCGACAACCTGCTCTCCGTCGATATCGTCACCGCCGATGGCCGGTTGCTGGTGGCCAGCGAGACCGAGAACCAGGAGCTGTTCTGGGCCGTGCGAGGGGGCGGGGGCAACTTCGGGGTGGTCACCTCTTTTGAGTTCCGTGCCCACCCTGTGGGCCCGATGGTGGCGCTCTGTGCTCCCTTCTACCCCGAAGCGATGGGGCCTACCGTTCTCCGGGCATGGCGAGACTTCATGCTGAAGGCGCCGGAGGAGCTGGGCGGCGCCTTCCTCTTCTGGGCCGTTCCCGAGCATCCCTTTTTTCCCAAGGAAGTCCAGGGCAAGCCGGTCGTCATTCCGGTTGCCATCTACACCGGGAAGGTCGAGGAGGGAGAGCGGCTGGTGCAGCCGCTGCGGAACCTGGGCACTCCGCTGCTGGACCTCAGCGGCCCCATCCCGTGGACGGCGGTCCAGGGCATGTTCGACCCGTTCCTTCCCAAGAGTGATTTTCAGTACTACTGGAAGTCACTTTATCTAGAGACTCTCGGGGAAGAGACGGTCGACCACGTCGTGAAACTGGCCGCCGGCCGGCCGTCGTTGAACACGATGGTGATCTTCCTGCAGCTCGGCAGCGCCGTGAGCCGGGTGGGGGCCGGGGACACGGCCTTTGGCCGGCGCGATATGGGGTACCTGCTGGAGCTGGATTCGACCTGGAAGGACCCCAAGGCGTCGGAGCGGAACATCGCCTGGACGCGCCAGGCGTGGTCGGACACCATGCGGTATTCCACCGGCGGCGTCTACCTGAACTTCCCCGGCTTCGGTGAGGAAGGCGAGAAGCTGGTGCGGTCCGCCGTCGGCCCCGCTAACTACGAACGGCTGGCGACCCTGAAGAAGAAGTACGACCCCACCAACCTCTTCAGGGTGAACCTGAACATCAAGCCGGCGGCCTGAAGCTAGGGGGCGCGGGCGCCCGGGACCGTCCACACGTAGACCGTGTGCTCGGCCCCGCTCACGTCGACCCGGATCTGCTGCTCAGGACGCCAGTCGCCCATGTCGAACCGGTGGGAGACGATCCGCGTACCGGCGCGGAGCTCGCGCAGCAGTTTCGGGCGCAGGCGCGCGTTGAGCCCTTGCGAGAGATAGAGTGTGACCACGGTTGCCGGGCTCAGATCCGTCTGGAAGAAGTCCTGCTGGACGAAGCGCACGCGCTCGGCCACGCCAGCCCGCTGCGCCCAGCGAACGCTCTCGGCCACCAGCCGCGGGTCGATCTCGATTCCCACCCCTCGCGCGCCGAAGTCACGCGCTGCCGTGATCACGATCCGCCCGTCGCCCGAGCCCAGGTCGTAGACGACGTCGTCCTTGCCCACGGCCGCGAGCCGCAGCATGGCGTTCACGACGTCGCCGGGTGTCTGGACGTAGGGCACGTCCTGGCCGGGCACCGGCGCGCAGGCACCCGCTGCCAGCGCCAGCCCCACCAACAACCCAACCCGCCCGAGCGCTACACGACTCAAGGGACGATCCAAGGCGTGAGTAGCTCCCTGGCTGAGAGACCGCTGTGATTTGAGCGCCGTTGTGACATGCGCTCAGTGCCGTTGCGCCCTTCTGAGAGCGATCCGAGGGTACATCCGCGAGGGATGTGGTAGAGTAAGCCGACTGGCCTGGCCATGGTGATGTTCAATCGCACTGGCTGCCACAGATGAGCCGATCCCGGTAGGGGGGAACATGCCGGAGTCAATCCCCGCCTCGCTGATCGTCGAGACGCTCAGGGACACATTCCGCGAGGCGCGGGCACTGCTCGCCGCGGAGGTGACCGAGCCGCCGCGCCACGACCACCTCGGCTGGGTCCTGAGTGTCCCCGACACCCACCAGCGCACGGTGCTGGGCGCGCTCGACAAGGAACCGGCCATCCGCGTGCTCACCTGCGCCACCGAGGACGAGGCCAACG
>CAYJUC010000144.1:0-8992 GCA_964372605.1 uncultured bacterium
TCGGGCCTCACGCGGCGGGTGGCCTGCCTCACGGCATGGCCGCACCCGCCACGCTCGAACTGCGGGGGGGAGGTTCGGAAGGGGGGTGAAACCCCCCTCCGAGTATTACCCAGGTCCCGGCGATCCAATCGTGAAGCCCGCGACGCTCGGCGGTGAAGAGCACTCCGAGAAATCCGAGCCCAAAGGGAAGGAGCGCCAACCCGTAGCCGATCCAGCGGAGGAATGCCCGGCCGTACCCCACCGCGGCGCGCTGCCGGGAAACCACGACGATCCCGCACAACATCTTGCCCGGTGTCTGCCCGCACCCCCCCACGAAGACGACGAAATACACGGCGTGGAGTATGATTCCCCAGAGCAGCAGGAGCCCGGCAAGGAGAGCCAAATCCAGCAGATCCACTTGCCCCCCGGTGCCGGCGAGGTAGGTGACGAGACCCCAGGAGCCGAGCAGGGCCCACAGGCTCCCCACGATGAGTCGATCCACGATCCACGCGAACCCGCGCATGAGGAGGCCAGCGCGGGCGGGTGGACGCTCAGCGTTCTTCGCCCCGGGTTGCCATTCGGTCGCTGCCATAAATTCGCCGGTACTCTTCCCACGCCACCATCACCCGTTTGACGAAGTGGCGTGTTTCGTCGAACGGAATCTGCTCCACAAACACCTCCACGTCGTCGGTCTTCCTGCTCGCCCACCACTTCCTGACCCGCGCTGCTCCGGCGTTGTAGGCGGCCGCGGCCAGGCGCGGGTCGCCGAACTTCTTGACGAGCCCGGCGAGAAACGTGGTTCCCATCCGGAGGTTGGCCTCCGGGTGATCGAGAAGCTCATCCTGGCCGATCCCCATGGCCCGGGCGGTGTTCGGCATGAGTTGCATGAGCCCCCGCGCCCCCACCCGGGAGCGCGCAAGGGGGAAGAAGCTCGACTCCTCCCGCACAACCGCCGCCACCAGATTCGGGTCAAGCCCTGCGCGCTGCGCCGCCTCTCTGAGCTCGCCCTGCCAGCCGATCGGGTAGAACATCTCCCAGAAGGCGCGCGGGATCGCCGGGCTCCCGCTCTCGGCCAGCTCGGCGAAGTAGCGGCGGAGGATTCGGAGCGCCAAGTGGTACTGCTCGTTCTTCACGTACACGGCGCTTACCCCGTAGAGCCTGGGAAGATCATCGAGCGATCTCTGGAGAAGCTGCTCCAGCTCGGCGGCGGCGAAGTGGGTGAGCCCCAGCGCGCGAAGCGCCGCGACCCGGGCGACGCGCGGGTCGCCGGCCAGAGGCGCGAGCGGATCAGCGGGGAGCGGCGCCGTGGAGGAATTCCCCGGATCGATTCTGACGCCTTTGGTCCGGCGGGCCGCCAGGAGCCCGTAGTAACTCCGGGGCGTCTCCTTGATCACGGCCAGGTAGAGGCGACGCGCCTCCTCGTGTTCTCCCAGCTTCTCCCGCGACCGGCCGGCCCAATAGGCCGCCGGCAGGCGGTATCGCTGGGTCGCCGGGAGCAGGGCCAGCCCGCCGAAGCGCTGGGCCGCCGCCGGCAGGTCTCCTCGGAGATAGGCGAGCCACCCGAGTCGCCAGAGCGCGGCGCCCGCCGCCTCGTCGCCAGGAAACTCCATCGCCAGACGGTCGTAGGCGGTGGCCGCCTCTCCGAGCTTCCCGTTCTCCTCGAAGATCCGAGCCGTGAGGAGGAGCGCCAGCGGCGCTTCGCGCGCCGCCGGAACTTCTCGGAGCAGGCGCTCCGCTGTGCCAAGCGCGGGTTTCCATGAGCCGGCGCGCTCCTGAAAGCGGGCCAGCTCCAGAAGCAGGCCGGGGCGGCGCTCGACCGGCGCCTGGGCCAGGGCTCGCTCCACGGCGCGGGCTGCCGAGTCGTACTTGCCCAGCCGCCGCCAGGCTCCGGCAACCACGCGGAGGGCCCGCAGGGCGTTCTCCGGATTCGGTCCCTCAGCCAGGAGCGTCTCGGCCTCATCCCGGGCCGCCGCAGCCATGCCGGCGGTCAGAAGCCGCTCGGCCCGATCAAGACGCTCGCCGGCCGTGGGAGGGGGAAGCGTGATCCCCGCGCGGAGCAGGCGTTCCAGGTGGTCGCCGGCCGCATCGTCGTAGCCGGACCCCGGCGCGCTCAGCCTGAGCTCCCGGAAGAGGCGGGCCGCCTCGTTGCCTCGCCCCTGACTCTCGAGTGAGCGGCCCAGAAGGTAGCGCGCGCGCGCCGCCTCCGGACGGTGGCCGAACTCCGAGAGGAAGCTGCGGAGGAGTGCCTCGACGGCCACCTCGTCCCCCTGCTGAGCCGCCATCGCCGCCCCCAGAAGCAGGGCGTTGGGGATCAGGCTGCTGTCGGGATAGCGGAGGGCGATCGACTCCGCGACCTGGCGGCCGCCGGAGAGGTCACCGGCGCGGCTCAGGCTCTCGCCGAGGAAGAGCCGGGCATAATCCGGCAGGAGCCCGGGCCGGACGGCGATGGATCGAAATCGTTCCGCGGCCTGACTCCACCCGCCACGCCGAAAGGCCTCCAGCGCGTCGGCAAAGCCGCGTTGCTCTTCGGCCGCGGCGTTGATGGTCGGCAGGCGCTCCTCGGCAGCCGGGGCAGCGACGCGCAGGACGATAGACAGAGAGAAGAGGCAGAGCGTCGGGATCAAGCGTCGGATTGGCACGGCCTCAGTCTACCGGAGGCGCGGCGAAGAGACAACGCGGTGGAGCGTTCAGGCGCCGCGATCCTCGGGTTCCGGGACGCCGCTCTGGCGGAGCTGGAAGAGGCTGACCTGCTCGACCATGAGGAACGCCCAGCCTGCCAGCGTGACGGGGATGAACTGGCTGGCATGGAAGACGAACGAGAAGCTGAGCGCCTGAGTGCGGGGGACGCCGAAGAGCGCCAGCGCCAGCACCGTGGCGGCC
The DNA here is from genome assembly GCA_964372605.1 of uncultured bacterium. Taxonomy (GTDB): domain Bacteria; phylum Methylomirabilota; class Methylomirabilia; order Rokubacteriales; family CSP1-6; genus CAYJUC01. Next base: position 2,860 of record CAYJUC010000144.1, read on the forward strand.
TGGAAGACACCGACGAAGCCGGGCGCCGAGGGGAGGCTGATGCCCAGTCCCACGAAGGCGAGGACCGCCCAGGCGGCTGACAGCGGCAGCGAGAGATGGGCGGCGCGGAGCGCCGTCCAGGTGGCCAGGGCGTAGAGCAGCCACAGGAGAACCGAGATGGCGAAGATGGGAAAGAGGTGGCGAGGAGTCCAGGTGACGGTAAGCCCGCGGACGAACGCCTCGAAGATCTTGGCGAGCTGTCGCTCGATCGGGGGCCACCGGCCCGCGAGTCGCGCGATGAGCGCGCGGCCGGTGGCCGGTTTCCACGCGACGACGGCGAGCGCGCCCATGGCCGCGAGGTCGACCACCAGGAAGCCGAGCGCCGCCCACTGGAGTTTGCGGGGAACCGGGATCGTCAGGAACAGCCCCGCAAGCACCAGGACCAGCGAAAGCGCGTCGAGGAGCCGCTCGACCACGAGGGTGGCGAGCGCCGTCCAGATGCTCCCGGCGCCGCGCCGCGCGACGACGTAGACGCGGATGATCTCTCCGGCGCGGAGCGGGAGGACGTTGTTCGCCATGTAACCGATCATGGTGGCCGAAAACAGGCCGGAGGGGTGGCTTCCAGGCGGGAACAGGTAGCCCCATCGGACAGCACGGACCCACACGGCGAAGAGTGTCAGGATCGAGGAGAGCCCGAGGTAGCCCCAGTGGGTCCGGGCGAGGTGGTCTCCGACCTGGCGGAGGTCCACGCTCCAGAGGAGGTAGCCCAGGAGCGCGGCGCTGACCGTGACCCCGAGGAGGGCCTTGACCCCTGCCCGCGTTCGGGGTGCGCGGTTCGGGGGTCGGGGGTCCACGTTCAGATCCCGGACCCCGAGCCCCGATCCCCGGCACTCAGAGACCGATCTGGGCAAGCACCGCGTCCCGGTTGAGCGGGACCGTGACCGGGCGCGAGGCTGACTCCAGCGCAGTGTCCGGGTCTTTCAAGCCATGACCTGTGAGGGTGAGGACCAGCGTGGAGCCGGGCTCGAAGCTCCCCTGCTGGACCATCTTGACGAGCCCCGCCACCGAGGCGGCTGAGGCGGGCTCCATGAAAATCCCCTCCTCCCGGGCGAGGAGACGGTAGGCCTTCAGGATCTCCTCGTCGGTCACCACCTCGATGAAGCCGCCGGAGTCCTTCACGGCCTCCACCGCGAGCCCCCAGTTGGCGGGGTTGCCGATGCGGATCGCGGTGGCCACGGTCTTTGGCTCCGGAATCACCCGGTTCTCGTAGATCGGCGCGGCCCCCGCGGCCTCGAACCCGACCATGCGCGGTCGCTCCTTGGCCTTTCCCGCCTGGTGGTACTCCCGGTAGCCACGCCAGTAGGCGGTGATGTTTCCGGCGTTTCCCACGGGGATCAAATGGTAGTCCGGCGCGCGCCCGAGCTGGTCCACCACCTCGAAGGCCGCGGTCTTCTGCCCTTCCAGCCTGAACGGGTTGATCGAGTTGACGAGCGTGATGGGCCGACTGCTGGCGATCTCGGTGACCATGGCCAGGGCCTGGTCGAAGTTGCCGTCCACGGAGAGGACTCTGGCGCCATGGATGGCGGCCTGCGAGAGCTTGCCGATGGCCACGGCCCCCTTGGGAATCATCACGAAGGCCTGGATGCCGGCCCGGGCCGCATAGGCCGCCGCCGAGGCCGAGGTGTTGCCGGTGGAGGCGCAGATGACCGCCCGCGCCCCTTCCTCCAACGCCTTGGAGATCGCCACGGTCATTCCCCGGTCCTTGAACGAACCGGTGGGGTTGAACCCCTCGCACTTGAGGTAGATGGTGAGGTGGGGACCGAGACTCTTCGCCAGTCGGTTGGCGAGGATCAGCGGGGTATTTCCCTCGTGGAGGGTGACGACCGGCGTCTTTTCCGAGACCGGGAGGAATTCCCGATACCGTTCGATGACCCCGTGCCAGATCACTGCGCGCTCTCCACCCGGATCAGCGTGGTGGGCGGGGCCACGACGGGAAGCGTGTCGATGGCGCTGAGCGCTCGGCGCATGTCGCGCTCGCGGGCTTCATGGGTCATCATGACCACCGGAACCGCCTCGGCGGCGGCGCGTCCCTTCTGGAGCACCGAGGTGATGGAGATGTCGTGGCGGCCCAGGATCCCGGCCACCTGGGAGAGGACACCGGGCCGGTCCAGCGCCATGACGCGCAGGTAGTAGGCCGAGCGGATCTCCTCCATGGGCCGGAGCGGAAGGCGGCGCGTCGCGGGGGCGGGCAGCTCCAGCGAGAGGACCGGGAGCCCGTGAGCGAGCCGGCGCGCGATCTCCGCCACGTCGGACCAGACCGCGGACGCGGTCGGCATCTGCCCGGCGCCGCGCCCGTAGAACATCAGGTCCCCCACCGCGTCGCCGGTGATGAAGACGGCGTTGAACACCCCGGAGACCGCGGCGAGCGGGGAGGATTGCGGGATCATCGTCGGGTGCACCCGCACTTCCAGGCCCCCGTCGCCCGCTTTGGCGATGGCCAGGAGCTTGATCCTGTAGCCCAGCGCCGCCGCGTTGGCGATGTCCGCCGGCGTGATGGCGGTGATCCCCTCGGTGTAGATGTCCTTCAAGTCCACCCAGGTGCGGAAGGCCAGGGTGGCCAGGATCTGGAGCTTGTGGGCCGAATCCATCCCCTCCACGTCGAGCGTGGGGTCCGCCTCGGCATACCGCTTGGCCTGGGCCTCCTTGAGCGCCACGGAAAAATCCAGTCCCTCGTCGGTCATCTTGGAAAGAATGTAGTTGGAGGTTCCGTTGACGATCCCGTAGACCGAGAGGATCCGGTTGGCGACCAGCCCTTCTTTCACCGCCCGGATGAGCGGGATCCCGCCGGCGACGGCAGCCTCGAACCCCAGCATCACGCCTCGCCGCCGCGCCTCCGCGAACAGTTCGGCGCCGTGGTGCGCCAGGAGCGCCTTGTTGGCCGTGACCACGTGCTTGCCGTTCTGAAGGGCCCGGAGGATGAAGCTCCGCGCCGGTTCGAGCCCTCCCACCAGCTCGATCACGATCTGGACGACAGGGTCGTCCAACACCCTGGCCACGTCGGGGGTCAGCGGGAGGGAAGCGAGGTGGATCCCTTCCCTGGGACGATCGAGGTCCGTGTCAGCGACGGCGTGGAGCAGGAGCCGGCAGCCCGAGCGCTCTTCCAGCTCCGAGCGGTGGGAGTTCAGGAGCTTGACGACTCCGCTCCCCACCGTGCCCAACCCCAGAAGCCCGAATTTGATCTCGTTCATGCGCGCCCATGGAATCCGCTCACCCCTTGGAGGTCAAACTCTTGAGCCCCCGGAGCGCCTGGCGGATGCGTTGCTCATTCTCCACTAGGGCGAAGCGGACAAACCCCTCGCCGTATTCGCCGAAGCCGATTCCCGGGGAGACGGCCACCTTGGCCTCCTGGATCAGGAGCTTGGCGAACTCTAGCGATCCGATGGCCCGGAACGGCTCGGGGATCGGGGCCCAGACGAACATCGTTCCCTTGGGCTTCGGCACGCTCCAACCTTGCCTGTTGAGGCCGTCCACCAGGACGTTGCGGCGCCGGCGGTGGACCTCCACGATCTCCTCGACCACTGACTGGTCGCCCTCCAGGGCAACGATGCCCGCGATCTGGATGGGTTGGAAGACGCCGTAGTCAAGGTAGGACTTGATCCGGGCCAGCGCGTGGATTATCCGGGCGTTGCCGCACACAAATCCCAGCCGCCAGCCGGGCATGTTGTACGACTTCGACAGCGAGAACAGCTCAACGCCGACCTCCTTCGCCCCCGGCACTTCGAGAAACGACGGCGGGCAGTAGCCGTCGAAGGCGTAGTCGGCGTAGGCGAAGTCGTGGACCACCATGAGCCGGTGCTCCCGGGCGAAGTCCACGACCCGGACGAAGAAGTCGCGGTCCACGCAGATGGTCGTGGGGTTGTGGGGAAACGAGAGAATCAGGAGCTTGGCCTTGGGCCAGGCCAGCCGCGCCGTCTCCTGGAGCCGGGTGAAGAAGTCTTCGCCGGGCACCAACGGGACCGACCGGAGGTCTCCGTCGGCGATGACGACAGAGTAGGAGTGAATCGGGTATGTTGGGTTGGGGACCAGCGCGCCGTCGCCGGGCTGCAGGACCGCCAGGGCCAGATGCGCCAGCCCTTCCTTCGCTCCGATGGTGGCGATGGCCTCGGTTTCGGGGTCCAGTTCCACCCCGTAACGCTCCTGGTACCACCTGGTGATGGCCACCCGGAGCCGGGTGATCCCCTTGGAGGCGGAGTAGCGGTGGTTCCTGGGGTTCTGGGCGGCCTCGATCAGCTTCGCGACGATGTGGGGCGGTGTGGCCTGGTCGGGATTGCCCATGCCGAGGTCGATGATGTCCTCCCCCTGCGCCCGGGCCTTGGTCTTGAGGTCGTTGACGATGGAGAAGACGTAAGGGGGGAGGCGCTTGATCCGGTAGAACTCGTCCATGACCTGTTGCCCGTAAGCACCGATCTTACTCTCCCGGTCGAAGAACTGTCAAGAAATTGCTATTTCACGCGGAGATACGGGGGTTCCGGGGCGTGATTCTTTAGTTGACACTCCCCGGGGATCAATGCTAGAAAGGTCCGACCGCCAAGCGGTCGCCGAAGCTCATCCTACCCGAGTTCGTTTTTTGCAGTTAAATCTTCCGCCGCGTGAGGTCCTACTCGCGGGGGAAGTTCGGGACGTGGGATGTTTCACGCAAAGGAGGGGTGAGATGCTTGGTCGCAGCGCCTCCCCGAAACAAGCCGTCGCGCCGAAGCCAGAGAACGGACAGCCCACCACCACTCTCCTCACGGAGATCACCGCCACGGGCCCGGTCTACCTGGTCGAGGAGAAGCGGGTCGGCCAGCAGAAGTAGGCGCGGAGTAGACCCGCCAGGGGCACGCGATGTTGTGGAAGCCGAAGCCCAGGTCCTTCGCCCGGCGAGGCGACCTGACGGCGTTCATCGATGAAGGGTCGGAGATCCAGGGGAAGTACACGTTCAGCGGCACCGTTGTGCTGAACGGGAAGTTTCAGGGCGAGATCGTGTCCAAGGACACCCTCATCATCGGAGAGAAAGGGGTCATCAATGCGACCATCCGGGGGGGAGCGGTTCTGATCAGCGGCGAGGTGGTCGGCGACGTGCTGGCCACCGAACGGGTGGAGCTTCGGGGAAGCGCCCGGGTTTTCGGCGACCTGGAAGCGCCGGTGGTGGTGATCGAAGAGGGGGTGCTCTTCGAGGGGCACTGCCGGATGACCAAGTCGAAACCCGCCGAGGCGGTGACGCCAAGGGACCTGTCGGTCATATCGCTGGACGCGATGAGGCCGCGGTGAAGAAGCCCGGGCGGTTCAACCTGCTGGTTGTCCGGGACAACGGCACGCGGGTCCTTCGCCTCAACCTCCCTCGCTGGACCCTTCCTGGAGGGTTGATCTTTCTCGTCCTGGCGATTTCCTCCCTGGGCGTCGTCGTCAGGGATTATCTCTCGATGAAGAAGCAATGGGGCGAGGTGGCTTCGCTCCAGGAGCAGGTCGCCCGGCAGCGCGGAGTCATCGACTCCTTCCACCGCCGGATCGCCGAGGTGCGAGGCGAGATCGGCACCTGGAGGGACCTCCACGCCAGGATCTGGGAACCGTTGGGGCCGGAGGAGCGCGCCTCGCGGAAGGGAGGCGGGGTCGGCGGCGGCACCGAACCGGTCCCCCAGTCGGCGGATGGGCAGGCCGCCGTCGCCACCGAACTTGACCGGCTTATCGCCAGCGTGAACGAGGAGGGGCAGAGCCTTCGGGCCCTGGAGCAGTTCATGGCTCGCGTCGGCAAGATGCTGTCGGCCCTGCCGTCGCGCTGGCCAGTTCGAGGAGCGGTGAACTCTGAGTTTGGCCGCCGCTTTTCTCCCTGGTCCAATTCCCAGGAGTTTCACAGTGGGATCGACATCGGTTCAGAGCGGGGGACGCCGGTCAAGGCGCCGGCCCCCGGGGTCGTGCTCCTCACCGGCAGCAACACCGACTACGGCTACACGGTGATCATCGACCACGGCCAAGACATCAAGACGCTCTACGGGCACCTTCAGAAGATCGTGGTCACTCAAGGACAGAAGGTGGAGCGCGGCCAGTTGATCGCGCTCTCCGGGAACACCGGCAAGAGCTCCGGCCCCCACCTTCACTATGAGATTCAGGCGAAAGG
>CAYJUC010000145.1:0-8989 GCA_964372605.1 uncultured bacterium
CCTACCTTTCCCCTGGCGCGGGAGAGGCCGGAAGGCGGTGGCGTTCGTAGCCGGGACACCTGAGAACCGGCAGGCGGGGGTACTTGGGATAGCGGGGATCCACCTCGGACCTGCCGCAGAGCCAGAACTCGGAGCCTTTGCCGGAGACGATGCGCCGGCCCCAGGCACAATCAGCGCAAAGCCCGACCGACAGCGGGCTGCCTGCGGTCGATGACACCCCGCTCTATCCGCTCGGGAAGACCAGGTCGAAAAACTCCTTGAGGATCCGCGCCGTCGCTCCCCAGACGACCTCGCCCTCGACCTCGTAGAAGTAGACGGGCCGGAGCCGGCCGTCCCGCTCCCACTGCTCCACGCGAAAGTTGGCTGGATTCAGGAAGCCCTCCAGGGGGAGCTCCAGCACCCTCTCGGTCTCCCTGCCGTCGGGGGTATAGATCACGGGCTGGCGCACGAGGCCGACGAAGGGGGTGATGACGAACTGCGTGCTTGTTTCCGAGTCGTCCAGACTCCCCAGGATCTCGACTGCGTCAGGGGGGAGCCCGATCTCCTCCTGAGCCTCGCGAAGCGCGGTCTCGAGGCGCGAGCCATCCCAGGTCTCGACAATCCCCCCGGGAAATGAGATCTGCCCCTTGTGGTGCGCCACCCGCTCACTCCGCTTGACGAAGAGGATGCGAAGATCCGGGTCGGTAATCCCCAGCAGGACGGCCGCGGGCACGAGGCCGTCCTTTTCGACCACCAGGCGGTTCCGCTCGGCCAGCGCCCGCTCCACCCTCGCTTTGAGCGCGTCGATCTTCATCACCGCGCCTTGAACTTCGGAGCTCGCTTTTCGGCGAAGGCTTTCGGGCCCTCGACGGCGTCCTCGGTGTCCCTGAGCGTTCCGGCGAGAAACGCCTCCAGCCGCAAGCCGTCGGCCAGCGGCATGCTGAGCCCGCGGATGATGGCTTCCTTCGCTGCGCGCACCGCCAGCGGCCCTCGCTCGCAGAGGGTTCGGGCGAACTCGCCGGCCGTGGGCATGAGGTCTTTGAGCGGGACGACCCGGTTCACCAGCCCGATCCGGTGGGCTTCGGCGGCGTCGATCGGCTGGGCTGTGAGAATCATCTCCATGGCCTTGGCCAGCGGCACGGCGCGGGGCAACCGCTGGGTCCCTCCTGCCCCCGGCATGATGGCCCAGCGGACTTCGGTGAGGCCGAAGGTCGCGTTCTCGGCGGCGATCCTGAAGTCGCAGGCCAGCGCCAGCTCCAGGCCCCCCGCCAGGCAGTGGCCGTTGACGGCCGCGATCATCGGCTTCCAGATCTCGATTCCCCGGGTGATCCCGCCGAGGCCCGGATCGTGATCGCGGCGATGGCTCGGCGCGGCGACGCGCGGGATCATCTTCTTCAGGTCGGCGCCGGCAGAAAAGGCTTTCTCGCCGGCTCCGGTCAGGATCGCCACCCAGGCGGAGTCGTCGTCGCGGAAGCGCGTCCACGCCTTGACCAGCTCCTCGTGCGTTTCCCGGTCAACGGCGTTCATCGCCTCGGGGCGGTTCAGCGTGATCGTGACGACCTTGTCGTTTTGCGCGTAAAGCACCGGCGGCATGCCGATCTCCTCTGAGCGCTATCTGGCCGGAGGGTGGCTGCCCCCTTCGAGCCCGATCTTGAAGGCGGCCACGTTGGTGATGAGTCCCGGGAGGAGTCCCTGGAAGAGGTCAACGGTCGCCACAATATCGGCGATCTGGGACAGAGTAAAGCCGGCCTTCCTGAGCACCTGGGTGTTCATGGCCACCGCGAACGGCAGATCCTCTGCCAGGGCCAGTGCCAGCTCGTTGAGCCGGCGGACCTCCCGCTGATAGGCGGAGGTGGCGATCTTCTTTTCCCAGTCCTCCCACCCGAGCTCAAGGAAGTGCGGCCAACGGCCCAGCGCGCGGTAGTCGGACGGGACGAAGGGAAGGTCGGTGGTTTTTTGAATCTCCCGGTAGATGTCCCGGACGTTCTGAGGGGCATCGGCCATCTCCACCAGCGGGACCCGGAACGTTCGCGTGGGATGGATGTAGTGAGGCAGGAGGTGAGCCCAGGGCTTCCCCCGGAGCAGCTTTCCGCTCAGGGCGGATTGCAAGCCGGAGACCATCAGGAGGAGGAACGGATCGCCGTAGAGAAAGAAGTCGAGGATCGCCTTGATCTCCTTGATGGCATCGTCGGAGAGCCCGCTCATCCTGAGCACCGCCCGGTAATCGGCCACGGTGAAGTGATCCTTCACGGCGGCCGCCGCCTGCCTCCGGATCACTTCGGTCTTGTCGAAGAAATCCTGCGTGAGGGCGTTGGGCTTGAGGACCTCCCACTGGAGGCGCAGCAGGGGCGGATACTTGGCGAAGGCGCGGAAGATGACGTTCACCACCGCGAAGCCCAGGGAGGCGGTGATCTCCTCGAAGCACTCCTTGACGGGCTCGGTCGCCTCGGCCTCGTTGACGATGACGAGCTTCGGCTCGGCTTTCCCCTGCCCGGCCCGCATCCAGTACTGTCGAGGCGACCGTTTGGGCTTCGTCATCTTCTCTCCGGCGGGCATCGTCCCGCTCACCCGGCCAGGCGACGCTTGACCCCGGAGACGATCCCGTCCATCACCGGGCCGGCCTTTCCGCGGATCACCAGATCAGCGTAGGCGTCCTGGGGGGTGTCGCTCAGGTTGACGATGACGAGGGCGGCGCCGCTCTGCTTGGCGTAGACCGGCATCATGGCCGCCGGATGGACCACCAGCGAGGAGCCCACGACGATGAAGCAGTCCGCGGCCCTTGCCCTGGCCTCCGCCTCCCTGGTTTCCCCGACCGGCATGGCTTCCCCGAACATGATCGTGTGCGGCTTGATGATCCCCCCGCAGGGAGGATCGCACGTCGGGACTTCCAGGCCGGCTTCCAGCCACTCCTGAATCTGTTCGCGCGGGTAGGGCCTGGCGCAGGTGAGGCAGCGAACCCGGGTGGCGTTGCCGTGAAGCTCGATGACTTTCTCCGGCGGAAGCCCCGCCCGCTGGTGGAGATTGTCGATATTCTGCGTGATGCAGGCGTCGAGCTTTCCCAGCCGGTGGAGATCGGCGATGGCGTGGTGGGCGGGATTGGGCTGGGCCTCCTTCACCACCGCGTAGACCTGGCGACCGAGCTGCCAGTACTTCCGGCGCCCCTCGGGGCTCCCGACGAAGTTCTGGTAGGTGAACTCGTTGGGGTCGAAACGGTCCCAGACTCCCCCCGGGCTCCGGAAGTCCGGGATGCCGGACTCGGTGCTCACTCCCGCGCCCGTGAAGACCACGATGCGCTGGGAGGCGCAGATCAGATCGGCGACTCGGGCGATCAAGGACTCCATCAGCGACTCAGCCGCGGCGGCCCCGCCGCCTTACCGAACGAGACCGCGCGGCCGATGTCGGCTGCAGGCGCGTGATAGGCGGGGTTGTGGCCCCGGCCCGTCCGCGGCGTCCTTGGCGAACGATCCGGACGAGTTCCTTTTCATAGCCATCTTCAAGTAAATGCGCGGCGAAAGCGGCGGTTCCCCTACGTCTCAGTAGCCTGCTGAAACACCCGGCTCAACTGTAACACACACGGTCATGCCGTGGTGAGAAGCGAGCAGCCCAAGGCCCGAGGGAAGGGCGGGGAGCCGAAGGCGGGGCGGGAGATGATGCTCCGACCGGAGGCGTACGCAGTTGTAGCGACCCAGCCCGCTTCGCGGGACTGGGTGCCCGTAGAGGATGCCTCCGGCGACATTTCGGCGACGACCGAATTCCCTGTTCGAGCGCGAGCTTGGCTCGCGCAAGCTCGGGGGAGGTTCGGAACGGGGGCGTGCCCCCCTCCGAGGCCAACGCAGGGATGCGACGCTTATCGCCACGGCTCAGTAGCCGAGCCGGGACAGACAGGCCCGGCCATCCTCCTTCCCCTGCTCGAGCGCGCGCGCCGTGGCGGCAGGATCGAACTCCAGGGGGCGCAGGCGGAGCGGGCTCGCCGGCGTGAGCAGGTGAATCTCCACCTGCGGGTGCTTGAGGCGGGCCAGCTCCACATCCCGGTGGATCTGATGGGTCATCGCCATCTCGAACGCTTCTTCCACGGCCCGGCGGATCGTGGTGGGCGGCTCCCCGCGCTCTTCCTCGCTGTAGCTCATCACCACCACCGCCCGGCTCACGGCGACCCCCGTCTCCAGGGCGTCCAGCACGGGGGCCCGCCCGGTGAGGCCGCCGTCGAAGAGGAGCGCGCCATCCAGCGCCACCGGGGGGAAGGCTCCCGGCACCGCCACGCTCGCCATCAGCGCGTCCACGGTCACCGACTGGTTGTCGAAGAGCCGCTTGACCCGGCGGGAGAGATCGGCGGTGACGATCACGAGGCGGGTCGGAGAGCGGCGCACGCGCTCCAGATCGACGCGCGTCTCGATGAGCGCGCGAAGCGGCCCCGTGTCGAAGAGGGAGCCGGCCTGGTTGACGCGCCAGAGGGTCAGCCACCCCGGCAGGAGCCCGGCGAAGAAGATCGACGGGCGGAGAAAATAGACCTGCTCTCTGGTGATGCTCCGCCACATGGCTTCCAGGAGTTCGGCCTGCCCCGCCGCGACCATGGCGGCGTTCAGGGCGCCCGCTGAGGTGCCGGCAACCAGGCGGATCTCCACGCCGCGGGAGAGGAAGACGGAGGCCACACCCGCCTCGTAGGCGCCTTTGGCCCCGCCCCCGGAAAAGATCAGCGCGGTGGGAGCGGGCGCGGACGGTTTGTCCTGGGTAGTCGGCTCGCACGGTGCCCCGGCGGAGAGCGCGCTCGGCGCCCACGCCAGCACGCACCACCCGAAGAGGAGGGGCCAGCGCCGGGCCCAGTGCATGAGCCTCGCGGGCGCGAGACGCTACGGTTGGGAGAGCACTGCGACGGCGGAAACGGCGCCCGGGCCGCCCACGTTGTGGGCCAGTCCCATCCTGGCGCCCTTCACCTGCATCTTGGCGGCCCGGCCCAGAAGCTGGTCGTGGATATTGTTGATCATCCGGACGCCCGAGGCGCCGATGGGGTGGCCGCAGGACTTGAGGCCGCCCGAGGTGTTCACCGGAAGGTCTCCGCCCAGCTTGGTCACGCCGTCGGTGGCGTAGCGCCACCCGGTCCCGGGCTCGGCGAGGCCCAGATCCTCGTAGTTCACGATCTCGGTGATCGTGAAGCAGTCGTGGCACTCGGCCACCTGGATCTCTTTCCGCGGGTTCGTCACCCCCGCCATGGCGTACGCGGCTTTCGCGGCCTCGCGGGTGGACCTGAAAGAAGTGAAGTTCCACGACTGGTCGAACTGGGTGTTCCAGTAGCCGGCGGTAACGGCGTAGGCGATGCCCCGGATGATGGTGTAGTTGTCGGTAAACCTTGGCGCGAGATCCGCGCGGGTCAGGATCGCGGCGGCGGCGCCGTCGGTGGTCGGGCAGCAGTCGAAGAGGCCGAGCGGCTCGGCCACCTTGGGCGCCCTGGCGTACTGCTCGGCGGTGATCTCCTTCTGGAAGTGGGCCTTGGGGTTCAGCGAGCCGTGGTAGTGGTTCTTCATTGCCACAGTGCAAAGGGCCTCCTCGGTGGCCCCGTACTCTTTCATGTAGCGGGTGGCCAGGAGGGCGAACATCCCAGGCGCGGTCCGCCCCTTGGAGAGGACCGGATGGCCCCGGTTCACCGCCTGGGCCACCAGGCTCCCCCTGGAGGGAACCTCGCGCATCTTCTCGGCCCCGACAGCCAGGACCAGGTCGTATTCACCCGAGGCCACGGCCAGCGCGGCATTTCGCACCGCTTCGATTCCCGTCGCGCAGTAGGCCGCGACACGGGTCACCGGGATGGGGAAGAGGTTCAAGGGATCGGAAACGAAGGTGCCCGAGTTCCCCTCGAAGCCGTAGAGCATCGGCTCGTAGCAGCCGAGCCAGGCGGCCTGGAGCCGCTCGCGCTCGACCTTGGCGTCGGCCAGCGCCAGGCTGACCGCCTCAAAGATCATGTCGGTGAGGCTCTGGTGGAAGTTCTCGCCGAACTTGATAGTGCCGGTCCCGATGATCGCCACCTTCCCGCCCAGTCCCATGGCTCGCTCCTTTGGCGCTCAGCCGATAATCGCGTGAAACCGCTCCCATCAAAGCAGATTTGGCGGGAAAGGTCAACGGCTCGTCAAATGCTATACTTCCCCCAACCAAGCCGGCACCAACGCTTGGCCAAAGAATTCCCGCAATTGATTGAGGAGATCGTTGTCTTTGGCTCCAAAGCACGGGGGGACGCGGGGCCGGACAGTGACCTCGACGTGCTGGTCATCCTCCGCGAAGGGGACCGGCGGCTAAAACGCGCAATCCGCCACCTGGGTCACCAGCTCGCCGTGCTCTCCGAAGCGGTGCCCTCGATCATGGTTTATACGCGCGACGAATGGTCCCGGCGCGAGCGGAGCGGCTCGCCGTTCCATCGGGCCGTCACGCGCGACGGAGTCCGTGTGGCATGAATAAGGCGCTAGTGCTGGCCGAATGGAAGCGAGCCACCCAGAGCCTCGGAGCCGCTCTCTTGTGTCGCGGCGAGGGGTTCTATGAAGACTCTGCGTCTCGCGCATAATTACGCGATCCTTCATGCCGCCAAAGCCGCGCTGCAAGTGCACGGCGTCTCAGCTGAAAGCCATGCCGCAGTAAAGCGCCTGTTCGGCCTGCACGTGCTGCAAGCGGGGCTGGTTGAAACGGAGTGGGGCACCTATCTCGGAGAAAGCTCGGAGGCCCGCCTCACCGCTGATTACGACGTAGAGGCCCATCTCTCCGAAGAGGACGCCGCCGAAGAAACCGAACGGGCAAGGGCCTTCCTGCTCCGGATGAGAAAACTCTTGCTTGCCAATGGCCTCACCATTGAAGAACTGCGATCGGCGATCTTGGGCGCCTAAAGCTGTAATCTCTTTCGAACCCAACCTCACCTGCCCGGTGCGGATCTATGCGCCGGCGGCGTCGGCGAACCAGCCGAGGAGGAGCGGGGCGATTATCTGGCCCGGCTGGGGACTGGCGAAACCCGCCTGGGCAAAGCGCGGCGATTATGATAAAAGAGATGAAGTGACCGCGCAGCAAATACGAAAACACCCCACAAAGGAGCACATATGAGCGCCAAAAACCAAGTCCCGCCAGACGTCCTTCCCGAAGCGCCGGTCGCCGGGTCGGCGCAAAAGGAAATCTGGGGCAGCGACGCGATCGCCGCGATGCTGCGCGAGATCGACCTCCCCTACCTCGCGCTCAACCCCGGCGCGAGCTACCGCGGCCTGCACGACAGCATCGTGAACTACCTCGGCAACACGCGGCCGCAGATGCTCTTGTGCCTGCACGAGGAATCGGCGGTCTCGATCGCGCAAGGCTACGCCAAGGTGACCGGCCGCATGATGGGCGCGGTGCTGCATTCCAACGTCGGCCTGATGCACGCGACGATGCCGATCTTCAACGCCTGGTGCGACCGGATGCCGATGCTGATCCTCGGCGCCACCGGTCCCTGGGACGCGGCAAAGCGCCGCCCGTGGATCGACTGGATCCACACCGTGAGCGACCAGGGCGGGCTCATCCGCGATTACACCAAGTGGGACAACCAGCCCGCCTCGGTGCCGGCGGCGTACGAGGCGCTGCTGCGCGCGGCGCAGATCGCCGCCACCGCTCCGCGCGGCCCGTGTTATGTCAACCTCGACGCCGCCCTGCAAGAAGCGAAAATCGGCGCCCTGCCGCCCTTGCCTGATGCCGCGCGCTATCGCGCTCCCGAGCCGGTGATGCCGGCTCCGCATCTCGTCGACGCCGCGGCCAGGCTCCTGTCGGCCGCGAAACATCCCGTGATCCTCGCCGGCCGCGTGTCGAGGAGCGAGGCCGGCTGGAAGCAGCGTGTCGCGCTTGCGGAGAAAATCCAGGCGCGGGTGCTGACCGATCTCAAGGTCGCCGTGGCGTTCCCGACCGACCACCCGCTGCATGCCGCGGCGCCGGGAACCTTCGCGTCGCCCGAGGCGGCGCAGGTGCTGCGCGAGGCCGACGTGGTGCTGTCGCTCGACTGGGTCGATCTCGCCGGCACCCTGAAGCAGGCCTGGGGAACGGAGGCCGTCGGCGCAAAGGTCATCCAGGTCTCACCCGATGCGCACAGTCACCGCGGCTGGAGCATGGATCACCAGGGGCTGCCGCCGGTCGATGTCTATCTGATGTGCGAGCCGGACGCCGCGGTGCCGCTCGTGCTCGAGGCGGTCAAGCCGCGACCGGCGGTCGCCGCCAGGCCGGCGGCCGACTCCGCTGGGCCCTCGGATGCTGTGTCGATCCGCACGCTGGCGGGGGCGTTCAACGCCGCCAGCGAGGGGCTAAACGTGTGCCTCACCCGGCTGCCGATCGGCTGGAACGGCGCATACCGTCATTTCCGGCATCCGCTCGACTACATCGGGCACGAAGGCGGCGGCGGCGTGGGCGCGGGCCCGGGGGTGACCGTGGGCGCGGCGCTGGGGCTCAAGGGCAGCGGCCGGCTTCCGGTCGCCATCATGGGCGACGGCGACTTCCTGATGGGCGTGACAGCGCTGTGGACGGCGGTGCATTACAGGATCCCCTGCCTCATCCTGGTGGCCAACAACCGCTCGTTCTACAACGACGAGCTGCACCAGGAGCGCGTCGCGAAGGAGCGCTCGCGCCCGGTCGAGAACAAGTGGATCGGCCAGAGCATCAGCGGGCCGGACATCGACCTCGCCATGATGGCGCGCGCTCAGGGCGCCGAAGGCATCGGCCCGGTGGCCAAAGTGGCCGACCTGAGGCCGGCGATCGAGACCGGGATCGAGACAGTGCGAAACGGGGGCGTGTGCGTGGTCGACGTTCAGGTGCTGCCCGGCTACGACGCCAACATGAGCGGCTCGGAGACGCACCACAAGCGCTGAGGGAGCGCACGACACGATGGCGCAGGCCAAGCGGACGCCGGTCGAGACCGCGACGGGAAACCCACGATACGCCGCCCTGCACCGCCGCTTTCCGACCATTGCCTACTTGCGCCGGCACGCCCGCCGCCATCTCCCCAACTTCGCGTTCGAGTACCTGGACG
>CAYJUC010000146.1:0-389 GCA_964372605.1 uncultured bacterium
GATCTCCGCCCCCTCGCGGCCCGACCATGCCAGCACGTTGTCGAAGGCGGTCTGGGCGATATCGTAGGTGCCGGCGCTGATCCCGCGCATCTGCTCGGTCGAGCTTCGCGTGACGGTCGTGTTCACCAGGAGCCCTTCGGCCGCGAACAGGCCCCGGGCGCCCGCGACAGCGACGCCCCCGTCGTGGATGAACACGTTCAGGCGCAAGGGTCGTAATTCCTTCTGCTGCGGCTCACCCGGCGTCGCGAGCAAGACGAGAGAGAACAGGGAGACGACAACGGCGAACAGGCTTGAGAGTTTCGAGCTCATATTTCCCTCCTTATGGCGCGGCCTATGCGGGCTGGGGGGCGCGGAGCTTCCGCACCAGCTCCGCCATGGTGCGATCGATT
>CAYJUC010000146.1:399-8983 GCA_964372605.1 uncultured bacterium
GCGCCCCTGCTCCCCCCTGGGCGGGGGGGCGGGGGGGCGCGGGGCCGGGGGGGGGGGGGGGGGCCCCGGGGGGGGCCCCCCCCCCCCCCCCCCCCACGACTAGGCGGGCTGGGGGGTGCGGAGCTTCCGCACCATCTCCGCCATGGTGCGATCGATTCCGCGGGGCCAGCTCCGCTTGAGCGGATCCTGCACGTGGACGGTGAGCCGCCCCAGCCCATCGATTTCCATCTCGACCTTGTCGCCGTCCTGAATTGCGCCGATCCCCTGGTGGTTCGTGCCGCACGAGATGATGTCGCCCGGCTGAAGCGTGAGGGCCGAAGAGGCGAACGCGACGAGCCTGCCGACCCTGTACTCCGCGTCCGCCGTGCTGTAGTCGTGACGGGGCTCGCCGTTTACCCAGAGGCGCACCTGCGCCCGCGAAACGTCCCGGATCTCGTCCGCCGTCGTGATCCACGGCCCCATCGGACCGAAGGTGTCAAACGATTTGCCGAGCCAGCTCTGGATGGGCACGATGCTCGGCTCCAGCGGAAAGCCGCGCCCGGAGATATCCATGAAGTTGACGTAGCCGAAGATCGAGCGGGTGGCCTCGGCCTCGGACACGTTCTTGGTCGTCCGGCCGATCACGAGGCCCAGCTCCGCCTCGTGATGGAAGATGGGGCACTTGGCCTCGGGAAGCACGATCGTGTCGCCGTCACCGATCACCGATGAGGAGGCCTTGAGAAACATGTCCACGCCCTTGCGGACACCGTTCTCCACTCCCTCCATGTAGCCGCCCATCAGGCAGAGAATCTTCTGCGGCGACGGCAACGGCGGCCGGAGGCGCACCCGGTTCAACGGAACGCCGCCACCCCGCGCGGTGCGCTCGAGCGCCGGGCGAAGTTCCTCGAACCGGGCGATGATCCCGGCCATCAGGAGCTGCGGGGAACCCTGGTTGAGTTGGGAGACCGCGGCGCTCACGTCCACGACCTGATCGCCGACGATGACCCCCGGCACAAATTCGTTGAAAAAACCGAGTTTCATGAAGCTCTCCTTCGCGGTGTGTGGGGTTCGTTCTCTGTGATCTCCGGCCCCGTGTTCGTGATCACGGAACCAGGATCACCTTGCCGAAGTTCTTCCGGTCTGCCAGGTACTGCTGCGCCAGGGCCGCCTCTTTGAGCGGGAAGGCGCGATCGACGACCGCCCTGAGCTTCCCTTCTCCGGTGAGGCGGATGACCTCCTCGGTTTCCTTCCGCGTCGCGCCGGCGGAAAAGAGGAGCGAGATGTAGTTGCGGTAGAGGTTCCGGATGTCGATGCTCGCCTGGCTGCCCCCGTGCGTCCCGCAGGTGACGAGGCGCCCTTTTCTGGCCAGGCTGGCCACGCTCTTGTCCCAGGTGGCGGTGCCGATGTTTTCGAAGACCACGTCCGCTCCCCACCCGTCGGTGAGCCGCTTCACCTCCTGGGGGAGGTCGGCCTGGGCGTAGTTGATGACGGCGTCGGCGCCGAGGGATCGGGCGCGCTCGAGCTTCTCGTCGCTGCTGGCGGCGGCGAGGACCCGCGCCCCCTTGAGCTTGGCGATCTGGATGCCTGCCACCCCGAGCCCGCTGCCGGCCGCCATGATCAGCACCGTGTCGTCAGCGGTCACCCGCCCCAGCGTGACCAGGAGGTGCCAGGCCACCGGGTAGGAGAGGGGGAGCGCCGAGGCCTCCGGGAAGGAGAGGCTGGCGGGCACCGGGAGGACGTGCGCGGCCGGGATTCGCACGAATTCTGCGTAACCGCCATGGCGATGGACGCCCATGACCCGGAGGTTGAGGCAGGCGTTTTCCTCGCCCCGCTGGCAGAAGCGACAGCTTCCGCAGTTGAGCGTGGGCCGGGCCACCACCCGGTCGCCGACCTTGATCCCGCTGACCCCCGGCCCGACCTGGGTCACCGGGCCCGAGGGGTCCGCCCCGGAGATGTGGGGGAGCGTGACCCCGAACCCCGCTCCCCTCTCCCGCACCTCCAGGTCCAGGGTGCGGTTCACCGAGCAGGCCTTGACCTGGATGACCACCTCTCCCGCCCCGGCCACCGGGTCCGGCATGTCCCGATATTTGAGGACCTCGGGCCCACCGAACGCCTCAAAGACGACGGCCTTCATAGCGCCTCCCTTCGGCCCGCCTGGATTTCGCGCCCACGCCGCGCGGGCCGCGTCGGCAACGGCTATTTATAGCAGATCGAAAATGATTTGGATAGGGGACTGGCCGTTGCAGAACCGCGGCGGCTACCATATAATCGGCTATCCTTTCCGCTGAAACCGGTCGAGTCGGCGTTGGGGAAACTTACCCGGCGAGAACTTAAGGAGGGTGTCCATGGAGAAGGTCAACGGCCGATACAACGTTGGTGGGGTCCTCTATCCGCGCCCGTTCAAGATCAGGCGGTTGGGGCACTTCGGCTTCAACCTCTCAAACCTGAAGGAGGGGGTCCTGTTCTACAACAAGCTCCTCGGGTTCAAGCTCACCGACGAGTTCGACCTGGCCCAGATCCCGGCGCTCGCCGAGATCGCGAAGAAGATGGGGGACAGCCGGCTCTTCTTCACGACCTACGGGTCAGATCACCACGCCTTGCTCCTGGCCCACAAGGATCTGGGGTCCCTGTTCGGTGACGACAAGACATCGCCCGACATCACCGTCAACCAGATCACCTGGCAGGTGGGGACGCTGGAGGAGGTGGTCGAGGCCACCGAGTTCTTCAAAGAAAAAGGCGTGGAGATCCGCCGGGTGGGACGGGATATGCCGGGGAGCAACTGGCACGTCTACGTCCTCGATCCGGACGGGCACACCATCGAGCTGTACTACGGCATCGAACAGATCGGGTGGACCGCCCGGAGCAAACCCTACGCGATGTACTATCGCCGCTTCGAGGAGTCTCCCAAGCTGCCGCAGATGTCCGAGGCCATGGAGGTGGCGGACGCGAGGCAGAAAGGCATCGACATCGAGTCGGGGTACCAGTACCACGAGCCGGCCGGAACCTACGAAGTCGGCGGGGTGCTTCTCCCGCGGCCGTTCAAGGTCACGCGAATCGGACCGGTGGGGCTGTTCGTCAATGACGCGGCGCGCTCGGAGCAGTTCTATACGGAGTTGCTCGGGTTCGTGAAGACGGAGGAGGTGAGCTACAGGGGGCGGCGCTGCCTCTTCCTCCGCAACGGCACCGAGCACCACAGCCTGGCGCTTTTCCCGAAGGACTTGAGACAGGAACTGGGCCTGAGCGCCCACACGAGCTGCATGACGTTCGGGACGGAGGTGGGAAGCTACGGGCAGCTCAGGAACGCGGTCACGTTCCTCGGGGAAAAGGGCATGAAGTTCGTCAACATCCCCGCCGACCTCTACCCCGGCATCGACTACGCCGCCCACGTGCTGGATCCGGATGGACACTTGATCCAGCTTTACTACTACATGGAGCAAGTCGGCTGGGACGGGAAACCGCGCGCCAGGGCCGAGCGCCGGGTCGTCCAGGAGGAATGGCCGGATGCCCTCGAACCGCTTTCGGATACCTACGCCGATCAGACTTTTCAAGGGCCCCTGGGGTAGGGGGGCGGTGCCCCTCACACGGAAAAGGAGATTCGCCATGAAACGATGTCTTGCGGTCCTCCTCGGGTGGGTTCTGGTCCTGGGCCTGGTCGCGCCGTCGAGCGCCGCGCCCTCCGGGCCGCCGATCCGGATCGGCGGCACGTTGGCGCTGACGGGACCTCTCGCCGCCACGGCCATCATCCACAAGATCGTCGGGGAGATCTACGTCGAGCGGCTCAACGAGAAGAACGGGTTGCTTGGGCGGCCGGTCGAGTGGGTGCTGCTGGACGACCAGTCCAAGCCCGACGTGACCCGGAGCCTCTACGAGCGCCTCATCACCGTGGACAAGGTGGACCTCATCATCGGGCCGTATGCGACTGCGGGCATCCTCTCGGCGATGGCGGTGGCGCAGCGCTACCAGAAGATGATCGTCCACCATACGTTCGGCATGCCCCACCTCGCCAAGTACGAGATGCATTTCTCCTCCAACCCCTTGGGGCCCGAGCCGAACAAGACGTACCCGGTGAAGCTCTACGACGCCCTTCAGTCCACCGGCAGTCCGTTCAGGAGCATCGCGATCGTCACGAACAAGTTCCCCTCGGCGCAGTTCATTTCGTCCGGAGCCCGCGACGTCGCGACGGCGCGAGGGCTCAAGGTTCCGCTCTACCTCGAGTGGGAGTTCGGCAATCGCGACTTTGTGCCGATCGCCACGCGGATCAAGGAGGCGAACCCCGACCTCGTCTGGGTCGGGGCGCTCGGGATCGACGCGAACCTCCTCCTTGAAGCGTTCAAGAAGCTGGACTACACGCCGCGCGGCCAGTTCTATCTCTTTCCGGCTCCCGGGCCGCTGGTCAGAGCGCCGGAGTCGAAGCACGCGTTCTCGTTTACGACCTTCGAGGAGCACCCGCCGTTCACCGATAACCCGGTGACTGCTGACCTCGCGAAACGCTACCGGGAGCGGGCAACGAAGGCGGGGCTCCCATACACGCTGATGGAGGTGCAGGCGGCGGGCTCGTTCGCGGCGTGGCAGATCATCGAGGCGGCGGTGACGGCGACGAAGAGCCTCGACGACAAACTGCTCGCGCGGTGGCTCAAGACCAACAAGGTTGACACGGTCTCGGGCAGGCATCGGTTCGACGGCCCGAACAACTACGGCGACGACGGGTCAATGGTGAAGCAGGCCCAGGACGGACGCTGGGTGGTCGTCTGGCCCAAAGAGTGGGCAGCGCCCGGGGCGAAGGTCATCTATCCGGCGCAGTGAGCTGGTCCCGGTCTCCGCGGAAAGGAGATTCGTGATGAAACGATTGTTTACCGCCCTCCTCGTCGGCTTCCTGTTCCTGGGCCTGCAGGGCGCGCCTTCTGGTGCCGCGCCGTCCGGGCCGCCGATCCGGATCGGCGGCACGCTGGCGCTCACCGGGCCGCTCGCCCCGACGACTATCATTCACAAGATCGCCGGCGAGATTTACCTCGAGCAGGTGAACAAGGGGAACGGGCTCCTGGGCCGCCCCGTGGAGTGGGTCGTGCTGGACGACCAATCAAAGGCCGACGTGACCCGAACGCTCTACGAGCGGCTCATCACGGTAGACAAGGTGGATCTTCTTATCGGGCCGTACGGGACCCAGGCCATCCTCTCGGCGATGGCGGTCGCCCAGCGCTACCAGAAGATGCTGGTCCACCACACGTTCGGTATCCCACACCTCGCCAAGTACGAGATGCACTTCCCCGCGTCCCATATGGGGCCAGAACCGGATAAGACCTACCCACCCATTCTCTTCGACGCGCTCGCGTCGACCGGCAAGCCGCCCAAGACCGTCGCGATCGTGACGAGCAAGTTCCCCGCGACCCAATTCATCGCCGCGGGGGCCCGGGAGGTGGCGACCAAGCGCGGGATCAGCGTCCCCCTCTATCTGGAATACGAGTTCGGCACCCGCGACTTCGTGCCCATCGCCACGCGCATCAAGGAGGTGAACCCGGACTTCGTCTGGGTGGGGGCCATCGGGCTCGACGGCAACCTGCTCCTGGAGGCGTTCAAGAAGCTCGACTACGCGCCGCGCGGTGCCTTCTACCAATATCCGACACCCGGCCCGCTGGCCAAGTCACCGGACGCGAAGTTCGCGCTCTCGTACACCAACTTCGAGGAGCATCCCCCGTTCACCGACAACCCCGTGGCGGCCGAGTACGTGAAGTTCTTCCGCGAGCGCGCCACGAAGGCGGGGCTCCCGTACCCCGTGGTCGACACTCAGGCCGCCGCGTCTTACACGGCCTGGAAGCTGATCGAAGCGGCTGTCACGGCGACGAAGAGCCTGGACGACAAGACCCTCGCGCAGTGGCTCAAGAAGAACAAGGTCGACACGATCATGGGCCGGCTCCGCTTCGACGGGCCCAACAACTTCGGTGACGACCTGGCCAAGGTGAAGCAGGTCCACGAAGGACGCTGGATGGTGGTCTGGCCGAGAGAGTGGGCGGCGCCCGGGACGAAGCTCGTCTACCCATCCTCCGCGCAGTGAGCTGATCCCGGTCTCCGCGTCAGATCTCCGGGGCGGCCGCCGCTCTCCGAGGAGCGCGGGGGAGGACGCGTCGCCCCGCCGGATTTATACCCGCTCGATTTGAATTGAAGCGCCTCCAGGAAAGACCAGCGGAAGGGACAACGACAGATGCGGGACGGTGTCCGGGACAGCGACATTCTGCTTGAGAAAGCGCGGGAAATCAGCCGCAGGATAAAGGGTAATTACTCGGACCGGGAGTACCCGTCCGAAGACATGGAGGTCTTGCGAGCGGAGCGGTTCAACGGGCTCTGGATTCCCAGGGAATACGGCGGATTGGAGGTCCCGCTGCGACTGCTCAACCGCGTCTTTCTGGAGCTGGCCAGGGCCAACGCTTCCACGGCGCAGGTGCTTCAGGTCCACACCACCCACAGTCATGTCGTCGCCCGACTGGGCAGCGCGGAACAGAAAACCCGGTTCTTCCGAAAGGTGCTGGAGGAGGGGGTGTGGATCAGCGTCGGCGGGAACGAGCCGGGCGCGCATGTGGCCGATTGGAAGACGAAGCTCACTCGCGTCCCTGGCGGATACCGGCTGAACGGCCTCAAGCACTTCTGCACCGGGCATCCGGGCGCCTATTATATGGCGGCGTGGGCGATCCCCGAGGAGGCCCCGTCGCTTCGCGAGGGCGTCGTCATGTGCATGGTGCCGCTCAACCAGGAGGGCGTCACCATCCATCACGACTGGAATGCGATGGGCCAGCGGGAAACCGGCAGCGGATCAGTGAGCTTTCAGGAGGTTTTTGTCCCGGACGACGACGTCATCGGCGAACCCGGGGCGGCGCTCAAACCTCCGGCGCTGACCGGCCTCTACTTTCAGAGCGCCTTTACCGCCATCTATATCGGCATCGCGGAGGCGGCGTTCGAGGCCGCGCTCGACTACATCCGGACCGAGACGCGGCCCTGGCCGTGGGCGGGCGTCGAGCGGGCGGCCGACGATCTCTATATCCAGCACCACCTGGGAGCGCTCCGCGCGCGAATCGATGCGGCCACGCTCCTCCTCGACGCGGCCAGCGCGGCGCTGGAGGCGGCTGCCGAGGGGCGCGGGGCCCGCGCGGAAGCGTCGCTCACGACCGGGAAGGCAAAGTTCCTGGCGACCGAAGCGGCGCTGGAGATGACCAACACGCTCTTCCAGGTCTGCGGCGCGCGGTCGACCTACACGAAGTTCGGGTTCGATCGATTCTGGCGGGATGCCCGGACGCTCACCTTGACGGATCCCATCGACCACAAGCTCAGGGAGATCGGCAAATACTACCTCCTCAAGGAGGACCCGCCCGTCACCTTCTACTCCTGAGGCGCCCCCGGCCTGTTACTTGATCGCCTGCGGGTTGATCGGCGAGCCGACGGCGCCCGTGATCGGGAGCGGCGGCGCCACGAACATGAACTCGTAAACCTTGTCGGCGGCGCAGTCGGTCGCGAGATCCTCGAGGGAGAAGATCTCGCCGATCAGGAGACCCATGTTGACCAGGAGCACGAGGTGGGCCGGCTGGAACGAGCCCGCCAGCTCGTTGGGGCGGACCTCGACGCCCCAGGTGTCGCTGGCGATCCCGGCGATCGACTTCTCGTAGATCCAGGGGGCGGTGGTGAAGGAGATGCCGGGCGCGTCTCCGGCAGGGAAGGGGCCCCAATTCCTTTCCTTGAGTCGCCGGCCGATCTCGCCCGTCCGGATCAGCACAATGTCGCCCCGCTCGACCCGGACCCCCTGCCTCGCGGCGCAGCCGTCGAGGTCCTCGATATAGATGGCTTCGCCGGGCTCGAGGTAGTCCACGCTCTTGTAGCGGGCGATATCGAGCAGGACCCCCCGCGTGACGATCTTGTCCTTGTAGTGCTGGATCCCGTTCCTGGCGGCGCCGGCGGCCGAGACCAGGCTGGCGTCGCGGCCGCCGTACATCTGGCCTTTGTGGAAGATGTGGCCCAGGCCGTCCCACTGAGTGCCGCACTGGAGGAACATGGTGACCTGATCGTCGGCGTAGCCCCAGTCGTAGGGTGGTGTGTCAAAGCCACCGAGCTTCTGCTGGCCGGTCACATGGTCCGTGCCGGTGGCGACCATGCTGTGAATCGGATTCACGCGGCCGAAGGCGCCCGTCTGAGGGCCGTTCCCGTCGAACGGCAGGGCGCAGGAGATGACCTTCCCATGCCTGACCAGGCCCGCGGCGCGCCTGATGACGTCCGGAGTGATGAAGTTGACGGTCCCGAGCTCGTCGTCGGGGCCCCAGCGACCCCAGTTCCGGTACTTCCGGATATATTCGTCCAGCAGCGCTGGAGTGACAGCCGGTCGGTTCGTCATAGATGCCTCCACAGGGTTCCTGGAACTGCGTGGAAAGCTGGCCGTAGAACTCTTGCGCAGGGCTAGCAGCGCATCGGAATAACCGCTGTTTAGTCGGAGGGGGCCGTCGAGGCCTCCTCCGACTATCTAGCATGGGCCGGTCGCGCGTGTCAACGACACGCCACGCACCTTGACAGGGGTGACCCCGCTCCTCTAAGCTTCTCTTCAACCCGGCTCCCGGGTGTCATCCTGGAGGGA
>CAYJUC010000147.1:0-8859 GCA_964372605.1 uncultured bacterium
GGGCCGGCCGCAGCCAACGCGCGTGCGGCGCTGACTGGGCGCGGGACAGATCGTCATCACGCCCGCCGGTCCGCCCGCGCGCGGTGGGCCCGGTAGCATTCCCACACCCGCCGGTTCATCTCACGGCACGCCTCCTGCGCCTGCCGCTGGCGCTCGGGAGTATCCGCCAGATGCAGGAGCGCCTGGCGCCCAATGGCGGCGTGGCGGTGCTCGTCGGGGAGGAGCTGGGTCTGGTAGAGGTGGGCCGTCTCGGGGTCCAGATCCCGAGCCAGGATGATCAGCGTCTCGAATCCCTCGCAGGATTGCGTCTCGCCGGCAAACTGGAACATGGCCAGCTTTTCGATGGTGGGACGGTCCCTGGCGGCGACGAGCCAGTCGAAGAGCGCCACCCATTCCGGCAGCGGGTCGTAGCTGTCCGGGTCCTCTCCCAGGTTGATGAGGCGCCGCCGGAGGAGCTGGTAGTGGCGCTGCTCGTCGTCGAGCTGGCGAGGCAGGAGATCCCGAATCTCCCGCTCCTTCACCGTGGGGAGCCACGCCGCGATCAGCTCCACCGAGCGTAGCTCGTTATAGACCCCCTGGCGCATCCGATAGCGGATCTGAGAGAGGAGGACCTCCGGGGGAACCCCGGGATCCAGCCGCACGTCCCGCTCCGCCCAGAACGCCTTGTTCTCGGCGCCCAGGGCCTTGACGAACTGGTTCACCGATGGATCAGCCGAGCGCGGCATGACTCACCTGAACCTGCTCAGCCGGCGGGTGACGACAATCCGCTGGAGCGCGGTCACGTTGACGAGGACGGCCAGAACCCAGAGGGCGGGTGTCAGCAGATGAAACAGGGCTCCGCCGATCAGACAGAGCAGCCGCTCGGGGCGCTCCATGAGCCCCACCTCGCAGGCGACGCCGATGGCCTGGGCCCGGGCCTTGGTATAGCTCACCATGATGGTCCCGACCAGGGTCGCCATCGTCAGGAGGATCTCTCCGGTGCGGCCTCCCCGGATGAAGAAAAAAAGAATTCCCAGCAGGATCAGAAGGTCGGAGTAGCGGTCGATGACCGAATCGAGGAAGGCCCCGAAGGCGGTCTCTTGACCGGAGAGGCGCGCCAGCGAGCCGTCGAAGAAATCAAAGAGGCCGGCGAGGATCAGGAGGCCCCCGGCCCAGCGCAGTCGACCCGCCGCGAAGGCCAGCGCCGCGAGGAAGCTGGCCCCGAGCCCGAAAATCGTCAGGTGATTGGGGCGCAGGCGGGCGCGCAGCAGGAGTCGGGCGAAAGGATCGGTCCAGCAGGTCACGCGATCTTTGTAGTGGCTCAACATGGGCGGGGCCGCAGGGCGAGGGTGACGGACGATCGTTCGATCAGACCGGAGCGACCAGGGCCTGCTCCAGCGCCTCCCGAACCCGATCGATCGCCTCGGGGTCTTCCACCTTTCGCCCCTGGCTGTCGGTGACGTAGAACGTGTCGAAAGCGTGATCGATCTCGGTCGCGATCCGGGCGCTGGCGATGTTCAATCCCTCCCTGGCGAACGTGCGGGTGATGAGATAGAGAAGGCCCACGCGGTCGGGACACTTGACCTCCACCACCGTGTGGCTGTCCGAGAGCTGATTCTCGATGGTCACCTTGGGGGAGCCGGGCGCCGACACGGGTTCCCGCTGCCTGTGCCGCTCCTCCAGCAAGGCTTCGACGGGCTCTCCTCCGCGGATCACGCGACGGAGATCCTGGAGGACCCGGGTCCAGCGCGACTCCTCGGTGACCGCCTCTCCGGACGAATCGTTGACCTGAAGGGTGTCCAACGCGATGCCGTCGGCGCGGGTGTGGATCTGGGCCGAGAAAATATTGATCCCGTTGGCCGCCAGCGTTCCGGCGATCAGGGAGAACAAGCCGGGTGAATCCCGCGTGGCCACCACCAGGTCGGAGAAACCCAGATCCGGGTGGTGGAAAAGTTCCGTGGCCACCGTCTCGACCTCGCACCGTTCGATGAGCCGGAGGTGGGCGGCGATGCGCTGGGCCGGCGTGGTCGCCAGATAGCGATCCGACATGCCGGCCAGGTGAGTGGTGACCATCTCTCTCTGGCCTTCCCCCCGGAACTCCTCCCAGACGCGCTCGGCCACCGCGGCCGGACTGGGGCGCTCGGGCCGGCCGTCCGTCAGACGGGCGAGGGTCCGGCTGTAGAGATCCCACAGGATGGCCGCCTGCCAGTGGGTCAGGACCCCCGGCCCGACCGCCTTCATGTCCGCGTAGGTCAGGAGGTAGAGTTGCCTGAGCCGCTCCGGACTCTCCACTGTCTCGGCCAGTTGCTCGATGGTCTTCGGGTCGTCGATGTCGCGGCGCTGGGCCACGCGGGACATCAGGAGGTGGCGCTCCGCCAGAAAGACGAGGGTCGCGGCGTCTTCGGCAGGCAGGCCCAGCCGGGCGGCCAGCTCGCGGATCAGCGGAACCCCCTTGGCGACGTGGCTGTGCCCCTTGGCCTTGCCGATGTCGTGAAGCAGCATGCCGAGGATCAGAAGATCGGGGCGCCCGACCTCGGGGAACACCTGGGCGATCCCCTCTGACTCCGCCGACTGCCCGGGCGCCAGGGCCTCCAGATTCTCCACCGCGAGGAGGGAATGCTGGTCAACCGTGAACTTGTGATAGACATCGTACTGGACCAGACAGGTCAGCGCCCCCCACTCGGGCAGGTAGCGACCCAGCAATCCCAGCTCGTGCATGACGCGGAAGGTCTGGCAGACCCGCCCCCAGTTCCGGCAGATGGCCAGGAAGAGGTCACGCACATCACGCGAACGACGGAATCGGTCGTCCACGAGATCCAGGGCCTCCCCGACGGCGCGCTCCAGCTCGCTGGACAGCTCGCAACCCAGCCGGTGGGCGTGCCAGAACACCTTCATGAGACGCACCGGGTCCTCGCGGAAGAGACGCCTGTCCGCCTCGGCGGGGTGGAGCCGTCCATCGAAGAAGACCAGCCCGTCCGCCAGCGCCTCCTGCCGCACCCGCCGCCCCGCCGACCCGCGCCGCGAGAGTGTCTCCTGGCACCGGGCGATCAGCCGCGCGGAGACCCGGTGAACGGTCCGGGCGTGGAGATAATACTCCCGCATGAACTTCTCCACGCCGAGCGCCCCGTCGTCGTCCGCGTACCCGAAGTTCTTGGCGATCTCGGGCTGAAGATCCAGGGAGAGGACGTCGTTTCTGTGGCCGGCGAGAAAATGGAGCTCGTTCCGAACGCGCCAGAGGAAGGTCAGCGCCTCGTCCGTCGCCTTCTGTTCGCGGTCGGTGATGAGATCCTTGTCCCTGAGCTCCCGGAGGGTCCGCGCCCCGAATTTTGTGGAGGCCAGCCACATGGCCGTGTGGATGTCCCGAAGCCCGCCGGCGGACTCCTTCACGTTGGGCTCCCGGATGTACGGCGACGCCCCGAATTTCCGGTAGCGCTGGTCCCGCTCGGCGAGGGTCGTCTCCAGGAACCGGGCAAAGTCCTTCTTGAAGACGTTCTCCCTGAGCACTTTCTGGAAGCGCCGGAAGAGAAGGCGGTCGCCCGCCACGCAGCGGGACTCCTGCATGGAGGTCCGGCTCGGGAAGTCTGTCCGCGCCATGGCGAGACAGTCGGAGAGGCTCCGGCAACTATGGCCGACCGCGAGCCCCAGGTCCCACAGCGTATAGAGGACTTCCTGGGTGACCCGCTGGACAAAGGGTGAGAGCTCACCCTCATAGATCACCATGAGGTCGATGTCCGAGGACGGGTGGAGCTCTCCGCGTCCGTAGCCGCCGAGGGCCACCAGGACGATGCGCGCGGGCGCGACTTGCTCGCGCTTGGCGTCCTCGATGGTCAGCCCGAAGAGGAGCCGGAGGAGTCCGTCCATGAAGCCTGCGTGGGCCTGGACTGACTCCTGTCCCGACGCCCCCGCGTCGTGACGCGTCTTGAGCGAGCGACGGCCGGAGAGGAGATGCTCTCTGAAGAGGTCGAGGCGAAGACGGCGCCGACGGTCCGCCAACTCCGGCGGCGAGCCAGCGAAGGCGCGTTGGAGCTGAGCCTCCGCCCGCTTGAGCTGCCGGACAAGCTCAGCCGACATGGCGGAGTTACACTACACTGCCCCCTGTGAGTTGTCAAACAGCCGGGCCGATCAGCGCTTTCCTTGTCGCGCGGCGCCGGGGGAAGTCGCGTATCGAGGCTGTGTTTTAGGTAGAATGGGACGCGATGCGGAGACTCTGGCGGTCGGTCCTCGACAGTGTAACCCCATATGAGCCCGGCAAATCCCTGGAGCAACTCCAGGGGGAGTTGGGCCTCTCCGAGCTGATCGGGCTCGCCGCGAACGAGAGCCCCCTGGGCCCCTCGCCCATGGTGGTGGACGCGCTTGCCCGCGAGGCGAGGCGAGTTCACCTCTACCCTGATGGCGGCGCTTCCGCGCTCCGTCAGGCCCTGGCCCGCTATCTCAATCTGACGCCGGACTGGCTGATCCTGGGCAACGGGGCCGATGAGCTTCTCGCCCTCATCGCCTGGGCCGCCTTTGAGCGGGGGGACGAGGTCGTGGTCCCCCACCCATCTTTCGAACCCTACCGGACCGTGACGACGCTGGCCGGAGCCACGGTGGTCCAGAGCCCGCTGGTCAATTACGAAATCGACCTCGCTGACGTGGCCCGCCGCATCACCGAAAACACCAAGGCGGTGATCCTCTGCTCCCCCCACAACCCCTGCGGGACTCTCATCCGCCGGACGGCGCTGGCCCAATTCTTCGATCGGCTGGGGGAAGACCCGCCGCTGGTCATCCTGGACGAGGCATACTGTGACTTCGCCGACGACCCCGAAGCGGCGGATGGAATCGCGTTCCTCCCAGACCACCCCACGCTGGTCGTGCTCCGCACCTTTTCCAAGATCGCCGGGCTGGCCGGGCTCAGGGTGGGGTACGGCGTGGCGAGGCCAGCAGTGATCGAGAGGCTCAATCGAGTCAGGGCCCCCTACAACGTCAACCGCCTGGCTCAGGTGGCCGCCGTGGCCGCGCTGGAGGACCGGCAACACTGGGAGCGAACCCGGCAGGTGGTCAGGCAGGAGCGGGCATTCCTGTCCGGCGAACTGACCCGGCGAGGCTACTCCGTCGTCCCTTCGCAGGCCAACTTTCTGCTGGTCGTCGTTCCGGCGGCAGGGGCGGTGCGGGAACACCTCCTGAAGTCCGGGATTCTGGTCCGCGACGGGGAAGCCGTGGGCTTCCCCGACCACCTGAGGATCACGGTGGGGTCGCGGGCGCAGAACCAGCGGCTGCTCGACCTGCTGGATCAGTTCCGGGAGCGGTGAGGGTCAGACAGTCGGAGGGGGCCGTCGAGGCCCCCTCCGAAACCTCCCCCGGATGCAGTTCGAGCGTCGCGGGTTCTGCCATGCCGTGAGGCAGGCTACCCGCCGCGCGAGGCCCGAGTTGATCGCGCCGGCGGAGCCGGCGCTCGTACAGCGGTTATTCCGACGCGTTCCTAGTAGATCAGGGTCAGCGCGCGGACGGCGCTGGCCTGGCGGGGGGACGGTTCCCCTTCGCCCGCTGGGCGAGCTGCTTCTCCAGTCCCTCTATCTCTCCAGACAGCTCTGTGACGTGCTGCTCGAGAATGGCCGCCTTCTGCTGGGCCTGGGCCCCCTGGAGGCGCAGCGTCTCCGCTTCCACGTAGACCTGCTTCAGCTCGGCGCGAAGTCGGTCTTCGCGCTCGAGACCGCTCCTCCACTGGATCCCGGCCCAGAGGGCGAGGAGCGCCAGGATCGGGCTCAGGATGAGAAGGAGCCAGGGCCGGCGTGGAGCCGGAACCTCGTCCTCTTCTTCCTCGAGAAGCTTTTCTTCGGACTCGCTGGCGATCTCTACCGGCATGATACGCAGATTGTACCGGAGCGGAGCGCGGAGAGTCAAAGAATTCCGCCTTCCGCTTG
This sequence comes from uncultured bacterium, assembly GCA_964372605.1. Classification (GTDB taxonomy): domain Bacteria; phylum Methylomirabilota; class Methylomirabilia; order Rokubacteriales; family CSP1-6; genus CAYJUC01. The sequence continues at coordinate 5,880 of CAYJUC010000147.1, forward strand.
GCGCGCTCCTGCTCCTCATGTATCATGAACCCGGGAAAGTTCGATGGAACGATCGACCGCCCCACGGACACTCAGGCGCTTCTTCGACGGAGTCGTCCGCCGGAGCTTCGGAGATCTCACCATCCAGGACGAGGTGGCCGCGGATTATCTGGCCGACCTCCTGACCCGGTTTGTCCGCGCCGAGAACCTCTACCCGATCTCGGCAGTCACCGGCGAACGGCTCGAAACCGTCGCCGATCTTCTCGTGGAGACCCAGCGAGTCTGGGAGCTGGACTCCCCGCACTTCAAGCCGGCTCAAGAACGAGAGCTGAAGCGGCACATCGGCGACTACGCGCTGTTCATGACCGGCCTCTTCCGGGAACGTGTCGAAGGCCTGGCCTGCGCCGGGTACTACATCCGCGAGGGGAGGCGGGCCTACCATTTTGTCTCCGAACACGACCGGGCCAGCGCGCGGCCCCACGCCAGGCTCTTCCGCGCCCTTTCGGAGCGTTTCGAGGGATTCGCCGGGGCCCTCAGCTACATGCGGAAGGTGTATTTCCGCCTCGAGTTCGACCTGCCCCCGCTCCCGTTCTTCAGGCAGCTCATCACCGAATGATAGGAGCGCAATAGGAGCCTGTCGGAGGAGCCATGTTGGGTTCCTGTTCGAGCGCGGGCTTTGCCCGCGCAACTGACTCGGGCCTCGCGCGGCGGGTAGCCTGCCGCGCGGCACGGCTGAACCCGCCACGCTCGAACAGCAGGGGGGAGGCTCGGAAGGGGGGCACCGCCCCCCTCCGAGGTTAGCGTGGAGGCAGAGGTCGCGGCCTGCCTCGCCCGGCTCGAAGCGTCCCTGGGCGAGGCCGCGCCAGCCTTTGGCGAGCTGTCCCTGTTCTCGCCCGAGAGCCTGGACGCCGCGCTCCGCCAGTTCGCGCAGTCCCGTCGGAGAGACGCGCTGCCGCTCCTGACCGCCCTCGCCGAGCGGGCCCCGCGGAAGGAAGTGCGCAAGGCCGCCCGCCGGGCGCTCTACCGGTTGGTCCAGTCCGGGGTCGAACTGCCTCCCAGCGCTCCCCGCGCCATGGTGGAGCGCCAGCCGGATCGCCCGGTGCGCGCCTGGGTCTCAGGAATCGACGGCAGCGGGTCCCGCGCGCTCTGGATCCTCTTCGAGGGCGGCTACGGACAGATCTCGCTCTGTTCGGTTGTCCTCAATGACCGGGCCGGCATCGTCGACGCCGCCGGAGGCGGGATCTCGAAACGACGGCTCGAGGCGGAGCTTCAGGCGATGCGGGAGCGGCAGGCGTTCCCGTGGGTGGAAGCTCCGGTCGATCTCGCCGCGCGGCTGGTCGCGGAGGCCCTTTCCCTCGGGCCGGCCCCCCCGGAGTTCGCCCGCTGGCGACGGTATTTTTCGGCCGTGTCCGAGCAGCCCGAACCTCATCCCGAATTGGGGGCCCACCATCAGGAGATGGAGCGGCTTGAAGAGGAGGCGCGGCGGGATCCGACGCTCGGGGATCATTCGGCCGAGCTCCTCGCTCTTCCCGAATTGGCCGGGTGGTTCCTGGACCCCGACTCGGCGCAGAGCGACGCGGTGAGCCTCCTCGAGGCGCGCGAGAGCCGGATCGTGGTGAGCGACCAGATCAAGGCTGAACGGGAAACCGGGATCGCGGACCGTGTCATCGACCGGGAATTCGGTCCCGACACCCGCGCCCGCTGGGCCCGCCGCCTCGTGGAGATGGCGTGGATCTTCCACGCCACGGAGCGGCCCCGCGAGGCGAAGATCGCCTATGCCACCGCCCTGACTCTTCAGGATCAGGAGAAGTCACCGCGGCATCTCCCCTTTGTCAGGACGCTGGTCCAGCGCGGCCTGGAACTGGCCACCCGAGTGGCGCTCGGACAGTTGAGCGCCAAAGACGTCACCCGGAACCCCCGGCGCGGTGGGTCATGATCACTGACGTCCCCGGAATCCGCGTCGGCCACGCCACTGACCCGACCGGCCTCACCGGCTGCACGATCATCCTGCCCGAGCGGGAGGCCGTGGGCGGGGTAGAGCTTCGCGGCTGGGCCACCGGCGTCCACGGCCTGGACTTTCTGGACCCGCGCCACCTGGCTCCCAACGTCAACGGGGTGATGCTGGCCGGCGGGAGCGCGTTCGGCCTGGAATCGGTCTGGGGAGCCATGGAGTGGCTCGAGGCGCAGGGGATCGGTTTCCCGGCCGGCCGCACCGTCGTGCCGCACGTGGCTGGCGCGATCCTGTTTGACCTGAACGTGGGAGATCACCGGGCCCGGCCGACCCGGAGCATGGGGTATCAGGCCTGCGTGAACGCCAGGCCCGGACCTGTCGAAGAGGGGAACGTGGGAGCCGGCGCCGGCGCCACAGTGGGAAAGCTCTTCGGGATCGCGCGGGCGATGAAAGGCGGCGTGGGCACGGCCAGCGACAAAGTCGGAACGGTCGTGGTGGGGGCGCTGGTTGCCGTCAACGCCCTGGGTGATGTGCGGGATCCGGAGACCGGGCAGCTCCTGGCCGGCGCGCGGGATTCAGCGAACGGCAGGAAGCTCGTCGACAGCGCCGAGGCGCTCCGCCGGGGGATGCCGATGGCGGGCTTCGCTCCGCAGCACACCACCATCGGCGTCGTCGCCACCAACTGCCGGCTCACCAAACCCGAAGCCGCGAAGGTCGCTCAGCTTGCCATGCTCGGCTTCGCCCGAGCACTCTCCCCGCCCCACACGGCCGTGGACGGCGACGCGCTCTTCTGCCTCTCGGCCGGTGAAGTGAGCGCGGACCCGACCACGGTGGGGCTCGCCGCCGCCGAGGCGGTGGCCCACGCCATCGCTCGCGCCGTCAAAGCCGCCGCTTCTCTCCCCGGTCTTCCTGCCTGGAAAGATCTCTCGGCGCAACGAACCCCCTCACCCTGACCCTCTCCCCCGCCGGGGGCGAGGGAACCGAAAGGGCTCCCTCTCCCTTCTGAGGGAGAGGGTGGGGTGAGGGTAGGCGGTCAGCCCGCCACCGAGA
>CAYJUC010000148.1:0-8854 GCA_964372605.1 uncultured bacterium
TGCGCCGCTTCCCGGCCGCCACACTTGAAGCGTTCATCGCGCGGGCGCTGGCCGCGGTCGGCCTGCCCGAGGCCGACGCCCGCGAGGTGAGCCTGCTCATGACGCGCGCCGATATGCGGGGCGCCGACGGCCACGGCGTGTTCCGCCTGCCGCAATACGCGCGCCGCATCCGGGCCGGCGGGATCAACCTCCATCCCGACATCCGGGTCGTCCGCGAGACCGCGGCCACCGCGCTCGTCGACGGCGACAACGCGATGGGCCACCTCGTCATGCGCTTCGCCGCCCGGGTCGCGATGGACAAGGCCGAGCGGCAGGGCATCGGCTGGGTCGGCGTGCGCCGGAGCAACCACGCGGGACCGGCGGCGCTCTACGCCGCGATGCCGCTCGAGCGCGACATGATCGGCCTCTACCTCGCGGTGGGCAACGCCAACCACCTGCCGCCGTGGGGCGGTGTCGAGCTGCTGCTCAGCACCAATCCCATCGCCGTGGCGATCCCGGCGCTCGATGAGCCGCCCGTGATCCTCGACATGGCGACCACGGTCGCCGCCTACGGCAAGGTGAAGACAGCAGCGCAGCGGGGCGAGACGATGCCCGAGGGCTGGATGATCGACGCGGAGGGCCGGCCCCTCACCGATCCGCAGCGCGCCGAGGAGGGCTTCCTGCTCCCGATCGGCGGCTACAAGGGTTACGGCCTGGCGCTCGTCTTCGGCCTCCTCGCCGGGACGCTGAACGGGGCCGCGATGGGGCGCGACGTCGTGGACTTCAACAAAGACGACGTGACGGGAACCAACACCGGGCAGACCATCGTCGCCGTCCGCATCGACGCCTTCGAGGAGCCGAAGGAGTTCAAGCGCCGGGTGGATGCCCTCGCGCGCGACCTCCGGGCCTCCAAGCGGATGCGCGGGGTCGACCGTATCCGCATCCCGGGGGACGGGAGCCACGCGACCTTTCTGGAGCGGTCCCGGCGCGGCATTCCCGTCAACGACACGCTCCTGGGCCAGCTCGACCGGCTCGCGGCGAGCCTCGGCGTCGATCCACTCGGCGCCTCCTGAGGGATCCGATGGGACAGGGTGTTGCATTGTTCGCCGGCATCGCGCCCGAGATCATCCGCGCATCAGCGCGGGAAGCCGAAGCGCTCGGCTACAGCTCCTTCTGGGTCAACCATCCAGGCTCGACCGACGGCCTGGCCGCGCTCGCCGTGGCGGCCCGCGAGACAGAGCGCATCGAGCTCGGGATCGGCGTAATTCCCCTGCACACGCGCGGACCGGAGAGCATCGTCCAGGGGGTGCGAGCCAACGCGCTGCCCCCCGGTCGCCTCCTCCTCGGGGTAGGAAGCCCGAACCCGGGCGCCCTCCGGCGTGTGCGCGGGGGGGTCGCCGAGCTGCGGTCCCAGCTTCAGGCGCGCCTGATCGTGGCGGCGCTCGGCCCGCAGATGTGCCGCCTGGCCGGGGAGCTCGCCGATGGAGTGCTCTTCAACTGGCTGACTCCCCAGCATGCGCGCCTCTCGGGGGAGTGGGTGCGCGCCGGCGCGGCGGCCGCGGGGCGGCGACCGCCGAAGCTCTTCGCATACGTCCGCGTCGCCCTCGGCGCTTCCGCGTGCGACAGGCTGGCGGAGGAGGGAGGCCGCTACGCGACGATACCGGCGTATGCCGACCACTTCGCGCGCATGGGTGTGAGGCCCGTGGAGACAGCCGTCGCCGCGCGGAGTCCGGACGCAATCGAGCCGGCGCTCGCCACGTGGCAGGGAATCGTCGACGAGGTCGTGCTGCGCGCGATCACCGCAAAGGACACGCTCGAAGAGAACCTGGCGCTTCTTCGGGCGGCAAAGCCGTCGCGCGCCTAGGGCACGAACGCATCCCGCCCGCGCTGGTAGGCGGACTGCCGCTGGGCCGAATTGCGATTCACCAGCGGGCGGAAGTAGAGCGGGCTCAGGAGGCTCCGGACTTCGTGCTCGATGGTGAAGAGCACCCGGCCCGTCTCGGGGTCGGCGATGTCCTGGAACCGGTACTGGGACGCGTTGCTCTCCTCGGTGATGAGCCCGCGCTCCTTGAGCCACCGGTGAGGGCCCGAGAAGCTCGCGATGTAGATCTGGATATGGTGACCGTCGTAGGACGGGATCGCGTCCGCGGTCTCGCGGAAGATCAGCTCCTGGTGGGGCCCCACCGTCACCCGCGCCGCCGCCCCGCCGCCGTTCCGGACCACCGTCGCCGGCGCGCCGAAGGCGTCCCGGTAGAACCGGGCGATCCCGTCTGCCGCACCCGGCTCGACCGAGAACTCCACGTAGGGCATGCCGAGCGTGATGCCGCCGAAGGCCGGGCCGGGTTGGTGGAAGCGGATCGTGTTGCCCCAGGGCGAGACCACGCGGATGTGCTTGTCTTCCACCGCGTAGTCGAACTTCGTCCCCGCGAGCTCCCGCTTGACCGCGGCCAGTCGCCCGGGCAGCTCGTCGAAGTGGGGGATGACGAGGCCCACGTGGCCGCGCAGCACCTGGGGCTGGCCGGTGGGCAGGTGGAACTGCTGCTGCCCGATGTTGATCCACATGTTGTCGAGGCCGGTCATCAGGTACGGGTCGCGGGTCAACCCGAGGCCCACGACGTAGAAGAGGGTGGCGACCTGCTGATCGGGGATCTTCACGTTGACGTGCTCCAGCCCCACGATGTTCCCCACGTCCTGGGTCGTCCGGTCGTATGTCTCACCTGCCATGGCTGGCCTCCTCCTGGTCTGATTGCCGTCGCGCCCCTAGGAGCGCGTCGGAGTAGCGCCGTTCGAGCGCCGGCTCCGCCGGCGCAGCCCTTTCCTGGGGGTGGCTCGGCGGGGGCAATCGAGGCCCCCTTCGATGATCTAGTTTAGCGCGGTCCCCCGCCTCGGACAACCGCGCCTACTTCCATTCCCGCGCCATCTTCCGGATGCGCTCCCTGTCGCAGCTCGGGCAGTCCTCGATCAGCAATCACCTCCGCCTTCACCGGCGGAGATCGGCGAGCGCTGCGCGGGCGGCGTTCCGGCCTGGCGCGCCCAGGACGCCGCCGCCGGGATGGGCGCCCGCGCCGCAGAGATACAGGTTCTCGACCGGCGTGCGGTAGCGGGACCAGCCCGGCGCCGGGCGGAACCAGAAGAGCTGGTCCAGCCGCATGGCGCCGTGAAAGATGTTGCCGCCGGTCAGGCCGAAGATCCGCTCGAGATCGAGGGGACTCAGAACGTCACGGGCCAGGACCGACGCCGTGAAGCCGGGCGCGAATTCCTCGATCACCCGGAAGACACGGTCGGCGCACGCATCCTTGACTCCGGGATCGTCCCACGTCCCCCGGGCAAGCGCGTAAGGGGTGTACTGGACGAAGAGCGACATCACGTGCTTCCCGGGCGGGGCCAGGGTCGGATCCAGGGCTGAGGGGAGCGTCATTTCGATGACCGGGCGGGTCGACGGCTGCCCCGCGAGCGCGTCCTGGTAAGCCGTCTCGATCTCCTCCATGGTGGAGACGAGGTGGATCGTCCCGCAGTGCTGGGGACCCGCGGCGTGGCCCGGTCGAGCGGCGAAGCTCGGGAGCCGGTCGAGCGCCACGTTGATCTTGGTCGCGCCGGAAGAGAAGTCCATGGTCGAGATTCGGTGACGAAAGTCGCCGGGAAGACTTTCTTGCGGTAGGAGCGTGAGGAATGTGGCCTTCGGGTCGGCGTTCGAAAGGATCAGGCGGCCCTCGATTGCCGTCCCATCCTCGAGGACGACACCGGTGGCCTGCCCGCCCTCGACCGAGATTCCGGCGACCGGGCGGTCCGTCAGGATGGTGGCCCCATGAGCGCGCGCCGCGGCGGCGATGGCCTCGGAGAGCGCCCCCATCCCTCCGCGGACGTAGCCCCACACGCCACGGACGCCGTCGGTTTGTCCCATCACGTGATGGAGGAGCACGTATCCGCTTCCCGGGGTCGACGGGCCGGCCATGGCGCCGATGATGGCGTCGGTCGCCAGGGTGGATTTGAGTGGCTCGGACTCGAACCAGCGATGGAGGATCTGCGAGGCGGGAGCCATGACCAGCTCGAGGAAGACGGGAAGATCTTTACCGAGCCTCGCCGCCCGCCACCCGAGTCGCGCCAGGTCGCGGATCGTCTCCAGGCGATGCCGCCACCCCTTGGCCGCGAGATCCGGCGGAGCCAGGTCGAGGAGGGGCTCGACGAAACGGGCGACCCGATCGAGCATCGCCTCGTAGCGGGGGAAGAGGTCCGCGTCGCGCGCCGAAAACTTCTTGATCTCCTCGTAGTTCATCGCCGGGTCCGGCCCGAGCATGAGCGATCGGCCGTCGGGGAGCGGGGTGAAGGAGGACGGGTTGCGGGCGATCACGGATAAGCCGTAGCGCGCGAGGCGCAGCTCCTGGACGATCTCGGGCCTGAAGAGGCTCTGGACGTACGCAGCGCGCGAGAACCTGAAGCCGGGCACGACCTCTTCCGTGACCACCGCGCCCCCGACGATCTGCCGGCGCTCCAGGACCAGGACGCTCAGGCCGGCCCTGGCGAGATAGGCAGCCGCAACCAAGCCGTTGTGGCCCGCGCCGATCACGATGGCATCGAAGAATGTTCGACCAGCCTCAGCCGTCATAGTTGCAGCAGAGTCGCCCCGCTTCGCGTGTACCTGGAGCATACCATGGGCCTCATCATCTCTGGACAGGGTCCTACCTCCGACTTATTATGAGGAACTGTTGTCCTCATCGCGGCGCTGACCGACGCCCAGGAGAGTTGAAGCGATGCCGTTCAAAACTGCAGACGAGGTGGGACTCCGCGCCCAGGCCGACGACGAGTCTCGTCCCTCCGATCGCCCGGTGAGGCAGCTCGGGCTCTTCGATGCGGTCTGCATCATGGTCGGCATCGTGATCGGAGTCGGCATCTACGAGTCCCCGCCGAGGGTCGCCGCGAATGTCTCGGGTCCGACCTCGCTCCTCCTCGTCTGGGCGCTGGGCGGCATCCTGGCATTCGTCGGCGCCCTGTGTTACGCGGAGCTGGCCACCGCCTATCCGCGCTCGGGGGGAGACTATCTGTACCTGACCCGGGCGTACGGCTCCTGGGTCGGCTTCCTCTACGGGTGGGCCGAGCTCCTGGTGATCCGGACCGGCTCGATCGCCGCGATGGCTTTCGTGTTCTCCGACTACATGACCCGCCTCGCCCCGCTCGGACCGCGCTCTCCGGTGGTCTATGCGGCCATCATTGTCACCCTGCTCTCGCTGGTGAACGTGATCGGCGTGCGCGAGGGGAAGTGGACCCAGAACGCGCTCACGGTCGCCAAGGTGCTCGGGCTCTCCGCGATCGCGCTGATCGGTCTTCTGTCGCCATTCGACGGGGGCCAGCAGCGGGCGTCCGCCGCCTCCTCCGGCTCGTTCGCGCTGGCGATGATCTTTGTCCTCTGGACCTACGGTGGGTGGAATGAGAACGCCTACGTGGCGGCGGAGGTGAAGGATCCCGAGCCGAACATCCCGCGTTCGCTGCTCCTGGGCACGGGCTTGGTGACGCTGATCTACGTCGGCATCAACTGGGTCTTTCTTTACGGCCTCGGCTTCGACAAGCTCAGGGCGTCCCAGGCTGCGGCGGCCGATCTCCTCGCGGCGCCCTTCGGCGACGTTGGCGCGCGGCTGATAGTGATTTTCGTCGCTGTCTCCGCGCTCGGCGCGGTGAACGGCCAGATCTTCACGGGCGCGCGCATCGGGTACGCCCTCGGGCGGGATCACCCGGTGGTGTCCCGGCTCGGGGTGTGGAGCCCACGGTTCGGGACGCCCGCCTGGGCCCTCGTCGCTCAGGCGATCATCACCCTCCTGTTGATCGCCGGGTTCGGATCGCGGGACGGCTTCGAGACGCTTGTCAAGTACACGGCGGCCGTCTTCTGGTTCTTTTTCCTCCTGACCGGCGTCTCCCTGTTCGTCTTGCGCTGGAAGGACCGGGACCGGACTCGACCGTACTCGGTCGTCGCCTACCCCTTGATCCCGCTCCTCTTCTGTCTGTCCTCGGCGTACATGCTCTACGGCTCTCTGTCCTACGCGCCCGTGGAATCCCTCTGGGGGGGCGCGATCGTGCTCAGCGGACTTCCGCTCTACTGGTTCTCGTCGAGAACCGCCAGGGAAAGAAGAACATGATGAAGCGTCGTCCCGGGTTGTCGCGCGCCATCATCCTGCTCGTCATCGCGTTCCTGTTGGTCCCGGCGGGCGGGTGGTTCGGGACACCGTCCGGACCGAGGGCCCAAGCCCCAAAGGAAGAGCTGGCTCCGTTCGTCCCGACGCCTCAGGGCGTGGTCGATACGATGCTCAGGATGGCTGAGGTGAAGAAGGGCGACGTCCTCTACGATCTGGGCTCCGGCGACGGGCGGATCGTCATTACGGCCGCGAAACGGTACGGCGTGAGGGCTGTGGGGTTTGAGCTCGACGACAAGCTGATTGCTGAGTCCCGGCAGAAGGCGCGCCGGGAAGGGGTGGCGCGCCTCGTGGAGTTTCGCAAACAGGACGTGATGACCGTTGATCTTTCGCCGGCCACCGTGGTCACCCTGTATCTCCTGCCCGAGGCGAACATGGGCCTCCGGCCCCGCATTCTCTCCCAGCTCCGGCCGGGCGCGCGGGTGGTCTCGCACGACTATCACATGGGTGACTGGCCGACGGTGCGGGAAGAGGAGGTGCGGGAGCAGGATCGGCTCCACGAAGTCCACACGATCTATCTCTGGCGCATCGGCGCCACCCGCCCGCCACAGTGAGTCGCGAGGGCGTCCGCTATCCCACTACCTCCGCGTACGTCCGCGCGTCGAAGCCGACGATGAGCGTCCGGCCCTTCCGCACCGTCGGCGCCCTCAGATTCCCCGTCGGCCCCAGCAGCAGCTCCCGGAGCGCCTGGCGGTCGGGCTTCTCGGTGCGCAGATCGACCCTGACCACGCGCTTGCCCTTGGTCGCGTAGAGCTCGTCGACGTCCTTCAGGAGCCCCAGAGCCGCGTCCCCCTTGATGGTCGACTTCTTGGCGTCGGTCTCAGCGGCGACCTCGACCTTCCGCTTCGCAAGGAACCCTTGCGTCTTGGCGCAGGTCTGTCAGCCGGGCCGGTGGTAGCTCCAGTCGATTCGGATCACGCCGCCGTCCTTCGCGCGCGTCATGGGAGACCCCCGTGGAACCCGCGCCCTTACTGGTTCCACAAATGCCGGAACCGGGTGGCAACGACCCTTTCGTATGGCACCGGTCCGGAGAGGAGGCCCACATCCTGGGCGAACCGGTTCATCTTGGCCACGGCCTCTTCTGAAATAGCAGGATCGTAATAGGGAAGGTCGCGCTTGATGAGCTCCGCGATCAGCCCGGCCTCAGTGGGGGGATAGACCTTTCGTCCGATCTCCGTTGCCCGCTCAGGATCTTCCCGAAGAGCCTTCTGCGCTTTGATGATGGCTCGTATGGCGCCTGCGACAGCCCCCGGCTCTTTCTCGATTTTCTTTTCGCTCGCGACCAGCGCCGGGAAGGTGTAGTGAAGAGCCGGAGGAGGGCCATCGCCGCGCCGAACATCGAGAACCACGGTACCGATGCCCTTGCGCACGGCGATCTCGGCGCCCATGGCATTGGCCCAGAAACCGTCAAGCTTTCCGTCTTCGAGAGCCTTGGCAGCGGAAATCCCGAACGAAACGCCTGATCCGGCTGTCCCTGGAACGGGGCCGATCTGCACGCGATCCCGTTCGATGTCGATACCCGCTTCGATGAGAAGCCGCTTCAGGCCGAGGTCCACGCCGGGTGCCGCGCCGATGCGCAGTCCCTTTACCGCATGGATATCGCCGCGCCTGGCCTTGAGATCCGTCCTCAGCACCAAAAGCCAGTACATCCTCTGCGCGAGCGCCACGAGAAGTCGCGCGCCTTTCCAGTCCTTGAAGGCTGTCAACGTGGAGTGGGCGGAGCCGGCGACAAAGTCCAGCTCTCCTTCCCGCAAAGCCTCCATGGTCTTGGGCACAGGGAAGAGAAGCTCGACTCTTTCCGCGTCCAGCCCCTCGGCCTTGAAAAAGCCCAGCTCCACGGCGGCAATGGCGGGGAAATAAGAATTGGATATGAGGTCGGGCACTGCGATGCGCATGGCCATCAGGGGGTGAACAGGCGCTCGGCGTTCCGGAAGGCGATCTTTTCAGCGGCGTCGGGCGGGAGCTTCCTGAGCCACGCTCGAATGGCGGCCATGCCTGCCGGAAGATCGGCCCACCGAGAGGTCACCCACGTGTCCGTTCCGACCATGAACCGGTCAGGGTGGCGGAGGAAGAGCGCTCGCCAGGCCGGGTCAAACTGGCCACCGGGCGCGACATCAGAGCGAAGGGCCAGCTCCACCCAGAGGGTGGGGAAGCGGTCCAGGAGGGCTCCCACCAGATCGGGTCCAGCGGACATGCCGGCGTGAGCCCAGAGGATCTTCACCCGCGGGTCCAGGGCCAGAAGCTCCCGGACCGCCGCATCGTCCGAGTGGGCGTGAAGGACCAGGCTCTTCTCGACCGCCAGCTCCACCAGCCGCTTGATCACCGGCGTGCCGGTCTGCCCTCCGTAGAGGTGGAACTCGCCGATCCCCTTGTAGATCCCCTTCTTGAGCCGCTCCTCGACGTAGGCCAGCACCTTCGGATCCTGATGCCAGGCGCCGATGTCGTCCCGGGTCCAGTAGGGACGAAGCTCGGGGATGATCCGCGTCGGCGCCCTGTCATAGAGGCGGAGAGTGCCGTCGTCCGGGGTGGAGGAGACCAGCGCCGTCCTCACTCCGGCCTGATCCAGGATCTTCAGGATGGCCTCGGGGGAGTAGACCGCCCAGTCCGGCTGGCTGTAGTGAATGTGGGCGTCGAAGATCGGGAGGTCCTGCTGAGGCTCGGCAGTCCCGCCCGGACCGAGTAGAATGGTGACGGCC
>CAYJUC010000149.1:0-3747 GCA_964372605.1 uncultured bacterium
AGGAGTTCGCGGCGGCTTGAATGACGGCAACTTCGATACCCTTCTCGTCCTCGAGCATCCGGTGCCTCGCCTCCCGGACAATCCGGGCAGCGCGGGCGAAGCCTTTGCCGGCCTGACGATCCGTGGACACCGCGGGCCCCAGGACCTCTTCAAAGAAGCGCGCGAGGGCCGCCGAGAGCCCGCGCCTCACCTCGCCATAGCCCTTGACCACGTTGGCCGTCTCGGCGACCTCGCAGCCCAGGTCGTAATCCAACGCCGCCGCCTCCAGCACCGCCCGCTCCCAACGGTCCATCAACGCCGTTTCCCGCCGATACCGAAGCGACGAGGGGCGGAGAAAGCGGAGACGCCCCAGCCCCCACACCCGGAGAAAGCCGAGCACGGACGTGGTCTTCACGCGCTGGGCCAGCGTCGGGCGCCCACCCATCCCTTCGGCACGGGTCCCCGGCCAGCGCCGCTCGGCCCAGCGGGCGATGGGAGCGCCGATGGCCGCCGGCAAGATGCCGTAGATCTCGTCGAGGTCGGGCTTGAGGTAATCGATGACGATCATGGCCGAGCCGTTCTTGACGCCGTTCTCTTGCCGGATGCGCTCGAAGCGGCTCCGCCGCGTCTTCAAGTCGGCAACGCGGATGGCGTCCTCATAGGCCATCCACACCGCCAGGCGGCGCGCGAAGATCTCGGTGAGCCGGGCGCCGGGATCCAAGGCGCTGACCCGCCTGACGCGTTCCAGGAAGAGCTCAGCGTACCTTGCATCCTGGTAGTCAATCAGGCGCGCGGCGGCTTCGCCGAGAGTCCGGTGCAGCGCCTCCGGAAACTCAGCCTCGATCCGAGCGGCCACGTCGAGGAAGGCCGCTCCCCGTGAGCCGAGAGCGCCCGCACGCTCCGACTTCACCTCTGACCAGGGGCGCGTGAGACTCGCCCCCTCATCGGCCGGAGAGCCACTCGCCACGACCTCCATCCCCGCCTTGAACCCGTTGAGGTTCCGCTCGACAGCCACGTCGACCTGCCGGATGGCGGCCTCAAAGTCAGAAGGCGCCATGGGCAGGATCTGAGTCCCGGCGAGCGCGCCCAGAAGCACGGCGTTCACTTCGCTCTGGGCCCGGTGGGCCACGGCCAGCCCGTCAAAGCTGATAAAGCGTCGGCTCAGTTTCTTCGCCGCCTCTTCTATCCGCTCGCGGGGAAAGACGCCGTTGCCGAGCACGCTCTTCTCGCCGATGGAGAACAGGCGGTGAGTGCTGGCGATCAGGGTGGTGCGCTCGGGCGCCGCATAGTCCATCTCGAGCACGCGCCCCGCCTCGAGAAACTCCGAGGCGATGATCAGATCCACGTCGCCGGGCATGGGAGCAAGCGAGAACACCGGCTCAGCCGATCCGGCGGCCACGCGCTCGGGGAAGACCTCGACGTAATAGGTGGTCGCGCCGGTGCGCTGGGCAACACCGGGGATGGACGTGGACTGGACGGGGTAGCCCGCGCGAGCCGCGGCGCCCACAATCCACTCCGTCAGCACGCCGCCCCCCTGCCCGCCCAGGGCAGCGATGAGGATGGAGATGGGTCGCCGGGCCACTCTCCTCATCACGCGGCCTGGAGCCAGCCGATCACGCTCCGGCGCATGGCGTCAAGCGCCCGCTCCCAGATCCTCGGGTTGTGCACGACGCGCACCTCGTAGAAGGAGGGGCAGAGGACGGCGGCATGGGCGACCTCACCGCAGAGCCCGCACCCCACACAGCTCTGATCGACATGGGCGACCGGATCGTCGCGGAGCGGGTCCGGACTCTCCCTGAGCGTGAGAGACGGGCAGCCGTTGAGGCGCATGCACGATTTGTCGCCGGTGCACACGTCGGGATCGATGCCGAACTTGGGCGACTCGACCCGCGCCCCCGCCTTGAGCCGGGCGGCGACCTGGGGCTTCTCGCGGCGCTGCCGCTCCAGCCGGCACTCGGCGCGCGCGATGATCACCTTGAGCCCGCCCGCGGTCGTCGTCATCGCGTCCTTGATGGTCTTGAGCGTGGCGGCGACCCTGTACGGGTTCACCGTCCTCACCCAGGAGACGCCGAGGCTTTTAATGGTCTCGGCGATGGACATCTTCACCTCGTCGCCGCGGGGGTTTTTGCCCGAGGACGGATTCTCCTGCTGGCCGGTGGCCGCGGTGTAGAAGTTCTCCAGAATGACCAGCACCGAGTCCTGCTTGTTGTACACGGCATTCGCCACGCCGGCGGTGAGCCCCGAGTGCCAGAAGCCGCCGTCGCCCAGGATGGAGATCACCCGCCTGTTGAACGCAGGGGCCACCGCGTTCGAGGAGGCGAGCCCCAACCCGTAGCCCAGGATGGTATTGCCCATATTGAACGGCGGCAGCGTGGCGAAGGTGTGGCAGCCGATGTCGGCCGCCACATGGGTCTCGCCGAGCTCCCTCTGGGCGATCTTGAGCGCGCTGAAGACGGGACGCTCCGGACACCCGGTGCAAAAGGCCGGCGGCCGCTTGGGCAAGGGCGCGCTCAGCATCTCCCTGCCGCGTCCCACATGAGCGCCGAGCGCCTGGCGCCGGCGGTCGGCCTCGCCCCCCAAGAACCGCGCCAACGCTCCGAGCACCACCTCCGGCACATATTCGCCCTGCGCCGCCACCACGTCCTTGCCGTGGAGCTTGACGCTGAGCCCGCGCTCGTACGCCAACGCCTTCAGCTCCTGCTCGATGAAGTTGGGCATGCCCTCTTCGAGGATCAGCACCCGCTGTTTTCCCTCGAGGAAGCCCAAGAGCTGCTCGGGCACGAGGGGATGGATGACGTTGAGGACCAGCAGCGGGACGCGGCTTCCGCCGTACACGTCGGCGGCGCCGAGGAGCTCGAGAGCCCGGAGCGCCGTCGGCGTGAGGCCCCCCTGGAGGATGATGCCGAGCGCGCTCTCCTCCCCGGGAATCAGTTCGTTGAGGCCGCGCCCGAGGACGTACCGGCGCGCGGCGGGCAGCCGCAGCTCGAACTTCTGCGCTTCCTGGGCATAGGTGGAGGGCGGGTGACTCAGCCGGTTGTAGTCGAACGAGTGCCGGGTCAGCCGGTCGATCATGCTGATGGCGGGGCGCACATTGTTCTTGCACACCATGGAGCCCCGCAGATGAGCCGCGCGTATCCGGAGGCTGATCACGGTGGGGAGGTTGGAGGCCTCGGACATGCCGAACCCTTCCTCCACCATGTGCGCCAGGTTCTGGAGGCTCGGCCGCGGGTCGATCAGGCAGAGCGAAGACTTCAGGGCGAAGGCGTGGGTCCGCTCCTGGATGACGCTGGCGCCCGCGCCGTAGTCCTCGCCGACCACGATGAGCGCCCCGCCGATGACCCCCGACGAGGCGAGATTGGAGAGCGCGTCGGCTGCCACATTGGTCCCCACGATAGACTTCCACGTGACCGCCCCGCGCATCGGATAGTTGATCGAGGCGCCCAGGAGGGCCGCCGCCGCCGCCTCGTTGGCCGAGGCGTCCAGATAGATGCCCATGGGCTTGAGCAACGGCTCATTGGCGGCCGCCAGAACGTCGAGCAGGTGGGAGACAGGGGCACCCGGGTAGCCGCCGACGTAGGAGATTCCCGATTGAAGGAGGGCCTTGGTGATGGCCAGAATGCCCTCGCCGCGGAGCGGTTCCCCCTCCCCGCGGACCAGCTGCTTCACTTCCTCAGCGAACGAGCGTTCCATGAGAACTGTCCGGCGCCCGGTTTTCTGGAAACGAGTGTGCCATCCGCGGGGGCCCTCCGCAAGCCGTCATGTTCGCGG
>CAYJUC010000149.1:3847-8801 GCA_964372605.1 uncultured bacterium
GTCAGGGCTCGACGTCTCGCTCCATCTGGACCATCGGACCGTGACGAAACCCCTGGCGCGTGAAGAACTCCCGGATGTCCCCCTGGGCCAGGTCGATCAGCGTGGCGACCTTGCGGATGTCCCTGAGCTCACGGGCCGCGGTCTCGAAGCGCCGGACGAGTGCCTGCCCCACCCCTCGGTGACGATAGGGAGTATCCACCCCGATCAAGTCGATCCACCCCATGGGTCCTGAGATGCCGAACTCGGACTCGCTGGCCCAGCCGAAGAGGAAGCCGACGAGGCGGCCGTCGGTCTCGGCCACCAGCGACATCCACGGCGGGCGGAGCGCCGCGATGTCGAACCGCGTGCGCCAGTACTCCTTGCGCACCCGGCCGGAGAGCGCCTCGTCGATGCGGATGATCGCGTCGAGATCTGAGGGCTCGAGGAAGCGGACGGTCACCGCCGTTCTCGACATGGCTGCCTCCCTCACGCCGCGACCGGCGTCGAGAGCTTTCTGAACCGCTGAAGCCCGAGGATCGCCGCGCCGAGGGCCGCGGTGTACTGGGGATCGTCGGGAACATTGACGGGAACGCCGAACTTCTCGCGCGCCGCCTGCACCATCCCCTCCTGGAGCGCGACGCCTCCGATGAAGGTCACCTCGCCGTCGAGCCCGACGCGCTTCAGGAGGCCGAGGGCGCGGTCGGCCAGCGAGTTGTGGATTCCGCGCAGGATGTTCTCCACCGAAACCCCGTCGGAGATGTGGTTGATGATCTCCGATTCAGCCAGCACGGCGCACACGCTGGAGATAGACTGGGGGTGCTCCGCCGACAAGGACATCGGGCCGATCTTCTCGAGCGGAACCTCCAGGTATTTCGCCGCCCGCTCCAGGAACCCCCCGGAGCCCGCGGCGCACTTCTCGTTCATGTGGAACTCTTTGACCTTGCCGTTTTCCCTGAGCTTGATGGCCCGGGTGCATTGAGCGCCCATGTCGAGGACGTACCTGGTCCCCGGATGAAGGGTGATGGCGCCGCGCGCCCCGCACGTCATGTCGGTGATCTGGATGTCTCGGAAACCGACGGCAGCCCGGCCGAGGCCCGTGGTCGCCACGTACGCAACGTGACGCCCGGTTTTTCCCTCGTCCAGGAGCGCCAGCTCAAGCACCTCGCGGGCCCCGGCCTCAAAGTTCACCTTGGTCTTGGCTGAGCCCCTCCCCTGGATCGCGCCGCGTTCGTCCACCAGCACGCACTTGCTGGTGCCGGACCCGATGTCGATGCCGGCGATGAGCATGATCCCCTTCTCCGTCAGTGAACGACCGCGGCGGGTGACGCCGCCGCCAGGGCCCGCTCGAGGGCGAAGAGCGCGCCGCCCATGGCTCCCATGAACTGGCCTTCGGGGCTGACGTTGACCGGCTTCCCGAGCACGGCTTCGAGGGCCCGGATCATCCCGACGTTGCGGGAGACGCCCCCCGTGAAGGTGATCTCCTCCTCCACGCCCACCCGGCGCACGAGGGAGGCGGTGCGCGTCGCGATGGCCTTGTGGACGCCCCCCAGGATATCCTCCACGGCCTTTCGCTGTGCCAGGTACGACATGATGTCTGATTCGACGAAGACCGTGCAGACCGAGGTGAGCTTGACGGGGTTCTTCGCGAGAAGCGAGCGCTCGCCGATCTCGCCGAGGCTGAGCCCGATCACGTCGGCCGCCGCCGACAGAAAGCGCCCGGTCCCCGCGGCGCACTTGTCGTTCATGGAGAAGTCGAGCACGGCGCCGTCGGGGCCGACCTTGATGGCTTTGGTGTCCTGGCCCCCCATGTCGATCACCGTGCGCGTCTTTGGATAATAGAAGTGGGCGCCCCGCGCATGGCAGGTGATCTCGGTGATCTGGGCGTCGCCGAAGGTCACCTTGTAGCGGCCGTAGCCGGTGCCGACCACGTACCCGACGGCTTCCCGAGGGATTCCGGCGTCCCGGCACGCGGCGACGAACGCGTTCTCGCCGGCTTTGGTGACGTTGGCGCCGGTGGGAATCAGCGAGCGCCCCACGATCGTTCGTTGCTCGTCGATGATCAGCGCCTTGGTTTCCGTCGATCCCACGTCCACTCCCGCGCCCAAGATCATGTCGTTCTCCCAAATCTGAGGCTCGAGATGGTGATGGGCCGAAGCGTGCCGGCCCTCAGGATGAGCCACGCCTTGCTCTGGAGCTGGCCCAGAAGAATGCCGACACCGCTGAGCGCCGTCGCCAGAGGTGCGGCGGCCGGCAGACTGAATCCGAGTGCCAGCATCAGGAGGGGCAGAAAATGGCCGACGACGAAGATCCCTAAAAGTCCGTGATCGGTGCGCAGCGGCCACCCACGTGACCCACGCTTTCGCGTGGGTACCCCGCGCGGGTACCCGGCGCTCCTGAACGCGGAGCCGCCGGGCCAAGCGAGATAGACGGCCCAGAGGACAGCGCTCATGACAACGAGCCCTGCGGTGCCGAGCGTGAGCCTCGCAGTCTGCCCGCCCACCACCGGCAGGGCCACCAGGAGCAACCCGGCCCCCGCAACGAGCCCCGATACGACGAAGAGCGGCGGGAGAACCGGCGCACTCCATGCGGCCACCCCCTTCGCCCTCCCCAGGATGAACCCCTGGGCCAGCGCGAACAGGATGGCCGCAACGGTGGCGGTGACGCGAGAGGCGACGGCGGGCTTCACGAATTCAAGGAGTGCCGCCAAAAGGAAGATGGAGCCGAATAGAAGCTCCCGCGACATCCACGAACTGCTGAGCTTGCGGAGGACGTAGAGGCCGCGGAACGGCCGGCCCGCTTCGAGGGCGACAGCGAGGAGCCCCGCCATCACGAGAAGCGGCCCCAGGGCGGACGCGGCCCAGAGGAGCGGCGCCCGTTCGAAGCCGGACAGAATCGCCGCCACCACATAGGCGCCCGCGCCGCTCCCGCCCAGGAAGAAGTTGGCGACAGCCGGCTTCCCCCAAAGAGTCTGCCGCGAGGACGGAATCAGAATGGTCTCCATGGCATCAATCCGTGAGGTAGTACACCGAGGGATCTGTGCTCACCTCGGGCATGAGAGTCACGGCGGTGCGCTCCTTGATGAGCCGGGAGACCACACTCGCCGGGTCGTCCAGGTCGCCGAAAGCAATCGCGTTGGAGATACACGCGACCCCGCATATCGGCGTGGCATCCGCGTCCACTCCCGGGGTGAGTCCTTGGGCCCGACCGCCGTCCACCCGCTCAATGCAGAAGGTGCACTTGGTCATGACGCCGTGGCGATCGGGGCGCGCCCGCGCAGCCTCGTCGGGGGTCGGCCCGTTCTCGGGGAACGCCCAGGTCACTTCGTGCAGCAAGTGCCTCGCCCGGTACGGGCAGGCCACGGCGCAGTAGCCGCACCCCACGCAGCTCTGGTAGTCGATCCAGACGATGCCGTCGTCCCGCTTTCTCGAGGCGCCGGTGGGGCAGACCGGAACGCAGGGAGGGTCGGCGCAATGCATACACTGCATCGGGAGGAACACGCGCCTGACGTTCGGGTACTCGCCCACCTCGCAGTCGGCCACGAAGCGCCAGACGAACTCCGCCGGCAGACCGTGCTCCTGCTTGCAGGCGATGGTGCAGGTCTGGCAGCCCACGCACCGCTTGAGATCAATGACCATTCCCCAGCGCATCATGTTCCTCCCGGTGAGGCTCTCGTGCCGCCCTCGCTCGCCCCTCTCCCCTCCCTCTCCCCCATGGGGAGAGGGCGAAGGGTGAGGGGCCGGACGGCCACTTTGACCAGGTCGGCGCCGCTCCCTGTGGCGTCGGTGAGCTCGAGGTCCATGGACGACACCTGGTTCAGGCTCGGCATGTTGAAGTCCTTGGCCACCGGTGTGGCCCAGTGGCCGAACTGCTGAAGGGCCACCGCGACGTCCGGGCGCACGCCTTCTCTCAGGATGGCCCGCCCCTCCGTGCGCCCGGTGGGAGACTCGACCTCCACCAGGTCGCCATCCTCGATGCCGAGGCGCTCGGCGGTCTTCCGGTTCAGGATGAGACCGAAGTGTCCCGTGACGTGCCTGGCCACATCCGCCAGGATCGGCAGCGAGACGTTGGAGCCCCAGGAGTACTGCATGCTGCGGCTCGTGAGGAGCCAGAGCGGGAACTCCTCCGCCCTGCGGCCGTGGCGGATCGCCACCGCGCCCCAGATGGCCGGGAAGTCCTTCCACACCGGGAGCGGTTGGTATTCGGAGAGCTGGTTGTCCCACCACCGGATTCCCTTTTCGCTGAGGCGCCGCCCGAGCTCCTCGCCCATGCGTTTGATTCGCTCCTGGTACGGGATCTCGTAGCGAAGCCCCTTGTCCACCATCACCGTGTGGAGAAACCACTGCGTTTCCGGGAGGGGGACGAAGAGGGCGCCGTGCTCCTTGAACCACCTGAGGTCCTGGACCACAGCCCCCTTGGTGAGGCTCCACGAAGCGGCAAGGCACGCGCGGTCCCAGATCTCCTCCGCCGAGGGTCTTCTCTCCTGGGGCAAAGAGAAATCGTACCGGTCGGTCTTCAGAGGCACGCCCACCCCGGCGCCCCGGTTGATGGCGGCGATGTACCCGGGCAGGAGCCCGCAGCGTGCTGCCAGCTCGGTGGCGATGTCGGTGATGTCGCGCGTGTTATAGGGCGGCCGGGTGACGGGTTGGCGGAGCGCCCACCCCTGATGCTTCCAGTACTGCTCGATGTACTTGGTGCCGCCGATCCGGTAGAGCTGGAGCGACTCGAGATCGGTGGCCTCGGGCAGCAGCAGGTCCGCGTACCAGTTCGTCTCGTCCTGGGTGTAGGCGAACGCGGCGATGAACGGGAAACGCGCGAGCCCGCGCTCCACGCGCGTCGTGTCCCAGCTCGAGATCGCGGGATTGGCGCGGTAGACGATCCACACGTCGGGCGGCGTCGGCGCAGGCCACCGGGCGGGCGGGTCGTCCATGAAGAGCCACGGCAGGTGCGCCGGGCCGAGCGCGGGCGACCACGGCGA
>CAYJUC010000150.1:0-8662 GCA_964372605.1 uncultured bacterium
GCGGGGCCGCAGTGCGAGCCGCAGACCGCCCTGGGGCTGGGGCCCCAGCGGACGAAGGCGAGCGAAACCCGACGATTCCCGCCGTCCGAGGCGAGCGAAACTAAGGAGGTGAGTGACGATGCTGGTCCAAGTCGCGATCAACGGAGAGAAGTACGAAGCCGACGTGGAGCCCCGCTTTCTCCTCGTGCATCTGATCCGGGACGTCTTCCGGCTCACCGGCACTCACATCGGCTGCGACACCACCCACTGCGGAGCCTGCACCGTCCTCCTCGACGGCCGGCCCGTCAAGTCCTGCACGGTGTTCAGTGTCCAGGCCCACGGGAAAGAGATCATGACGGTGGAGGGTCTGGAGCAGGACGGCAAGCTCCACCCGCTCCAGGAAGGGTTCATGGAGGAACACGGGTTACAGTGCGGCTACTGCACGCCCGGGATGCTGATGGCCAGCTACGCGTTTCTCAAGAAAAATCCTGCCCCGACTGAGGAGGAGATTCGCTGGGCCATCTCTGGAAACCTCTGCCGGTGCACCGGCTACGTGAACATCGTCAAGGCGATCCAATACGCCGCGGCCAAGCTGCGGTGAGAGGAGGGTCATGATGGCGCTCAGAACCTCGCCCGAGGTCGGAGGGATGGGGCATTCGGTGAAGCGCAAGGAAGATCCGCGCTTCATCCGTGGCAAGGGCACCTACGTGGACGATATCCAGCTCCCTGGCATGCTCTACCTCGACATCGTCCGGAGTCCCTTTGCCCACGCAAAGATCAAAAAGATCGACACCGCCAAGGCTCTGGCGATTCCCGGCGTGCTGGCCGTCATCACCGGCCAGGACCTCGCCAAATACAACCTTCACTGGATGCCGACCCTCATGTCGGACACGCAGATGGTGCTCCCGGTGGAGAAGGTGATGTATCAGGCCCAGGAGGTGGCGGCGGTCCTTGCGACCAGCCGCTACACGGCTGCCGACGGCGTCGCGGCGGTCCAGGTAGAGTACGAGCCGCTGCCCGTCGTCGTTGATCCTAAGAAAGCGCTGGAGCCCGGAGCGCCGGTGCTCCGCACCGACAAGAAGGACAAGAAGGACAACCATATCTGGCACTGGGAGTGGGGCGACAAAGCGGCCACCGACCGCGTCTTCAGCGAGGCCGACGTGACGGTGAAGCAGGACATCTATATTCCGCGCATTCACGTGGCGTCCATCGAGACGTGCGGTTGCATCGCCCACTTCGACAAGGTGAATGAAAAGCTCACCGTCTGGATGACCACTCAGGCGCCCCACGCCATCCGCACCGTCTTCGCCCTCGTCGCCGGGCACGTTGGCCTGCAAGAGCACAAGATCCGGATCATTTCTCCCGACATCGGCGGTGGCTTCGGGGGGAAGGTGCCGGTCTATCCGGGCTACGTGATCGCCGTCGCGGCCTCCGTGCTGACCGGCAAGCCGGTCAAGTGGATCGAGGACCGGATGGAGAATCTCCAGGCCGACTCCTTTGCCCGCGACTACCACATCGCGGCCGAGCTGGCGGCGAAGAAGGATGGGACGCTCACGGCGCTCAGGATCAAGACGATCGCCGATCACGGCTACGCCGATGCCGCGGCCAACCCCTCCAAGTTCCCTGCGGGGCTCTTCCACATCTGCACCGGCTCCTACGACTTCAAGGCGGCCCACGTGGAGGTGGACGGCGTCTACACCAACAAGCCGCCCGGCGGGATCGCCTACCGCTGCTCGTTCCGCGTGACCGAAGCGGTCCACACCATTGAGCGCATGGCGGATCTCATGGCCCACCAGCTCGGGATGGACCCGGCCGAGTTCAGGCTCAAGAACTTCATCAAGCCCGAGCAGTTCCCGTACAAATCGGCGCTCGGCTGGGAGTACGACAGCGGAAACTACGCCGGCGCCCTCCGAAAGGCCATGGAGAAGATCGGCTACGCCGAGCTCAAGCGGGAGCAGGCGGAGAAACGCAAGCGCGGCGAGCTGATGGGGATCGGGATCTCGAGCTTCACCGAGATCGTGGGAGCCGGGCCGTCCAAGCACTTCGACATCCTGGGCCTCAAGATGTTCGACAGCTGTGAAATCAGGATCCATCCCACCGGCAAGGCCATCGCCCGCTTCGGGACCAAGTCCCAGGGGCAGGGGCACGAGACCACCTACGCTCAGATCCTCGCCGAGGAGCTAGGGATCCCTGCAGCCGACATCCAGGTGGAGGAGGGCGATACCGATACCGCCCCCTACGGCCTCGGTACCTACGCGAGCCGGTCTACGGCGACGGCGGGGGCTGCCGGGGCGATGGCCGCCCGGAAGATCCTGGACAAGGCCCGGAAGATCGCCGCGCACCTCCTGGAGGCGGCCGCGGAGGATTTGGTGTGGGAGCCGGGCAAATTCTCGGTGAAGGGGGCGCCGAACCGCTTCAAGACGATCCAAGACATCGCCTTCGCGGCCTACACGAACCATCCGCAAGGGATGGAGGCCGGGCTTGAGGCCGTCAGCTACTACGACCCACCGAACCTGACCTACCCCTTCGGGAGCTACATCTGCGTGGTAGACATCGATAAGGGGACCG
This sequence comes from uncultured bacterium, assembly GCA_964372605.1. Taxonomy (GTDB): domain Bacteria; phylum Methylomirabilota; class Methylomirabilia; order Rokubacteriales; family CSP1-6; genus CAYJUC01. The sequence continues at coordinate 2,548 of CAYJUC010000150.1, forward strand.
GGGAGGTCAAGGTCCGGCGCTTCGTGGCGGTGGACGACTGTGGCAACATCATCAACCCGATGATCGTCGAGGGCCAGATCCACGGCGGGCTCACCATGGGGCTGGCTCCGGCGCTCTACGAGGAGATTTCCTACGACGAGATCGGCAACATCCAGGGCGGGAGCTTCATCGATTACCTGCTCCCGACGGCGGTGGAAACGCCCAAGTGGGAGACGGACAAGACCTGCACCCCGTCGCCGCACCACCCCCTTGGGGCGAAGGGCGTGGGTGAGTCGGCCACGGTCGGCGCTCCCGCGGCCATCGCCAACGCGGTCGTGGATGCCCTCTGGCATTTGGGGGTGCGCCACATCGACATCCCCATCACTCCGGCCAAGGTCTGGAAGCTCCTCCGGGGAAAAGGCGTGACGGAATGAATTGAATGTCCATTGATCTTCTCGAACTTGCCTACCTCCTCGGCACAAGGGGGGAGCCATTTGTTATGGCGACCGTGGTCCGGTGCGAGCCGCCCACCTCGGCGAAGCCCGGCGCCAAAGCCCTGATCACTTCCGGCGGAAAGCTGACCGGTTGGATCGGTGGAAGCTGCGCCGAGCCTTTGGTCATCAAGGAAGCGCTTCAGGCCCTCCGCGATGGGCAGCCGAGGTTCATTGCCCTGGTGGGGGAGGGCGGACCCGGCCCCGGGAGCAGGGAGGGCGTGTTCGAGTACGCCATGCCCTGCCACAGTGGAGGCACCATGGAGATCTACATCGAGCCGGTCCTGCCGAAGCCTCAGCTCCTCCTCGTCGGTCAAGGGCCGGTGGTTGAGACGCTGGCAAAGCTCGGCGAGGCCATGGACTTCAACGTGGTCCAGCCACCTCCGGAAACCTTTGCCGAGCGCTTTCCCCGGCTCAGCGCCCCTCTGCGGGCCTTCATTGTGGTGGCCACCCACGGGACTTTCGACGAGGAGGCCCTGGCGCAGGCCCTTCGGAGCGAGGCTGGCTACGTGAGCCTGGTCGCCAGCAGAAAACGGGCCAGCGCGGTCATCGAGGCCTTGCGGTCAAGGGGGGTGCCGGCCGAACAGCTTGGCCGGCTGAAAGTTCCGGCCGGGCTCGACATCGGCGCCGTGACTCCCCAGGAGATCGCGGTGAGCATTCTCGCCGAAATTATTCAAGTCTCGCGGAGCCAGAAGGCAGAGCGGGTGCTGGCAGCGGCCGCGTCGGACCGGGCCGGCGAGTCCGAGGTCAGAGATCCCGTCTGCGGCATGCTTGTGGAGATCGCCAGAGCCAAATACCGCTCCCAGGTCTCGGGGAGGCCATTCTACTTTTGCTGCGCGCGCTGCAAGCAGGCGTTCGATCAAGACCCTGCCCGCTATGTCTGGGGCGCCGCTGGCTGAGGCGCCTCGCCGTTTCCCCCTTTCCCTGCTCCGACCCCCGCTTCGAGTCGAGCCGGTATCGTGATATAGTTGGCGTTGTCATGCGTGAACTTTTCGAGCAGCTCGATCAGCTCCGGAAGGCCGAGGGGAAGATCGTCCTGGCCACCCTGGTCAACACCCGCGGGACTACCCCAAGGAAGGAAGGGGCCAAGATGCTCGTCGGGGAAGGCGGCCGGATTCTGGGCTCCGTGACCATCGGCGGCTGCGTGGACGCCCAGGTGATCGAGGAGTCGGAGAACGTGCTGGAAGAGAACGCTCCGAAGCTCCTGGAGCTGAACCTGGGGGACGAAGAGGCGTGGGAGATCGGCCTCACCTGCGGCGGGACCATCGAGGTCTTCGTGGAGCCCGTGGCGCTGGATCGACCGGACTCCGAGACACTGAACTACTACGACAAGCTCAGGAATCACGCGGAACAGGGCGGGCGCGGCGCGCTCGTGACCCGCCTGGACCCGCCCAACAACGGCGCGAAGCTCTTCCTCCTCGATTCCGGCGTCGTGGAAGGGAGCCTGGGCGATCCGGTTCTCGACCGCCGCTTCGTCGAGGAAGCGCAGGGAGCCGTGGCCCGCGGCGCCTCCAGAACGCTCTTCCTCGAGGGCGTGCGCGCGTTCGTGGAGGTCTTCGCTCCGCCCGCGACGCTCCTCGTGGTGGGCGCCGGCCACGTGGCCATGCCGCTCACCTCCCTCGCCAGGGTTCTGGGCTTCAGGACCATCGTGGTTGACGGGCGTCCCCGCTTTGCCACCCCGGAGCGTTTCCCCGATGTGGATTCGCTCCAGGTGGGGGTCCCCTCCGAGCTGGTGCGCGCGGTCCCTCTTCGTCCGACAACAGCGCTGGTGCTGGTGGCGCACGACTACAAATACGACCTCCCGGTTCTCCGTCACGCGCTCAGCACCCCGGTCGGCTACGTGGGGATGCTGGGGAGCAGCCGGCGGGGGAAAGCGATCCTGGACCTTCTGCGCGAGGACGGGGTCGGTGAGGCGGAGCTCTCCCGGATCCGCGTCCCCATCGGCCTCGACATCGGAGCCCAGACCGCTCCGGAGATCGCGCTGTCCATTCTGGCCGAGATCCTGGCCACGTTGAAGGGCGGCACCGGCCAGCCAATCAGCCAGAAGCTCAAGGAGGCCAAGTCGTGAAGGCGCTGGCGCTTGGGAAATCCTCGGCCACCGCCAGGGATCTGGCCGGAAAGGTTCTCTGCCACGACGTTCGGGGCCTCGACGGGAAGATCGTGGCGCGGAAGGGCGCGCATGTGGACGCCGAGATGGCGGCGGCGCTGCTCGGCCTTCCCTGGGAGGAGCTGCACCTCATCGAGCTGGAACCCGAAGACCTTCATGAAGAAGCGGCCGGGGAGCGGCTGGCGGCTTCCGTCGTGGGAGACGGGGTCGAAGTCAAAGGATACAGCGGCGGCCAATGGTCCCTGGTCTCCACCCGGCGCGGCCTCTTCCAGGTGAGGGATGAGGCGCTCCTGGACGCCAACGCCGCCGAGGGAATTTCGGTGTTCACCCTCTACACCGGCCAGCCTGTCGAGCGAGGAGAGGTCGTGGCCAAGGCCAAAGTGACCCCCCTCGTCATCTCCGGGAGCGTCATCGAGCGGGTGGAGCGTCGGGCTCGAGACGCCCGGGGATTGATGACGGTCAGGCCGTTCCATGCCAGGACCGTCGGCGCCGTGACCCGCGAAAGCCTTGAGGAAAAGCAGCGTCGCCGCTTCGAAACCTCGCTGGCCGAGAAGATCCACTGGTTCGGCTCCCAGCTCCTTCCGATCCGCTACGCCGTGGGGGACCCCAAGGCGGTGGCTCGGGAGATCAGCGAGCTTCGAGGCGCGGGCGCGCAGCTCTTGATCGTGGCAGGCGCCAGCGCCCTTGATCCCCTCGATCCGGTCTTCTCCGCTCTTTCCCTTCTCGGCGCGCGGATGGAGCGCCACGGCGCCCCCGCCCATCCAGGGAGTCTCCTCTGGCTCGCCCACTGGGATGACTGCCCGGTGCTCGGAATGCCCACCTGCGGGATGTTCTCCGAAGCCACGGCCTTCGACCTTGTTCTTCCCCGGCTTCTGGCGGGCGAGCGCGTGGGGAACGCGGAGATCGCCGACCTGGGCCACGGGGGCCTCCTCTCTCGCGAGATGGCCTTCCGGTTCCCGCCCTATCGGCCCGGGTCTGCCCGAGGCGAGCTCCCCGAGTAGAGGGGTAGCAGTGGGGGTGCTCTACAGCTCGATCATTCGCGAGCGCTACCGCCACCCTCGCCGTTACGGTGAAATCTCCGATCCCGATGCGATCTTCGAAGATGTGAACCCTCTCTGCGGCGACCGGATCCGGATGACCCTCTCCCTGACCGACGGCCTGGTGGACGACGCGCGCTTCACGGGAGACAGCTGCGCGATCTGCGCGGCCTCCGCCGACCTGCTGGCCGAATTGGTGACCGGGCGCAAACTGTCGGAAGCCGAGAACGTCGCCACCGAGGATCTGCTGCGGCTTCTGGACGCCGATATCCGCCCCACCCGGATGAAGTGCGTGACGCTTCCCCTCCACGTTCTCAAGTCAGCCCTGGCGCAGGCGGGAGTCCGCGCATGATGTCAGGGAAGGAGGCGCGCGCCGATTTCCCCATCCTGCGACGCGTCATCAACGGCAAGCCGCTGGTCTATCTGGACTCTGCGGCCTCCAGCCAGAAGCCGCGACAGGTCATCGAAGCGATCTCCGCCTACTACGAGCACTCCCACGCCAACGTCCACCGCTCGATCCACACGCTGGGCGAGGAGGCCACGGCCCGCCTCGAGTCCGCCCGCGATTCCGTGCGGGAGTTCATCGGCGCCGCGCACCGGGAAGAGATCGTCTTCACCCGCGGGACCACCGACGCCATCAACCTGGTCGCCCAGGCCGTCGGCCGGACCTTCAAGCCCGGCGACGAGGTCATCGTCACGGAGATGGAGCACCACAGTAACCTGATCCCCTGGCAGATGCTCTGCCGTGATCGTGGCCTCACGCTCAAAGCGGTCCCCCTGGTCGGAGAGGGGTTCCTCGACATGGAGGCGTTCGAGCGGCTCCTTACCGAGAAGACGCGCGTGGTAGCGTTCGCCCACGTCTCGAATGTTCTGGGGACCATCAACCCGGTCGCTGAAGTCGTCAAGCAAGCACGGGCCCGGGGCGCGCTCACGCTGGTGGACGGCGCTCAGGCGGTTCCGCACTTGTCGGTGAACGTGGCGGACCTCGGGTGCGATTTTTACGCCTTTTCCGGCCACAAGATGCTCGGTCCCACCGGCATCGGGGTCCTCTACGGGCGCCGCCAGGTGCTCGAGCCTCTCGAACCGGCCTGGGGCGGGGGGGAGATGATCAAGGAAGTCTGGATCGATCGCGCCCAGTGGAATGATCTCCCGTGGCGGTTCGAGCCCGGCACGCCCCCGATCGCGGAGGCGGTGGGGCTGGCCGCTGCGGTGGAATACCTCGGCAAGCTGGGAATGGAACGGGTCGCGGCGCACGAGCGAGAGCTGACGCGCCTCACCCTGGACCGGCTGGGGGCCCTGGACGGCGTCACCATCTACGGTCCCAGAAACCCCGAGATCAAAGGGGCGGTGGTGGCGTTTAACGTCGCCGGGCTCCACCCGCACGACGCCGCCGCCCTCCTCGACGAGGACGGGATCGCGGTCCGCGCCGGCCACCACTGCGCGATGCCGCTGATGCGCTGGCTCGGGATCGTGGGAACGCTTCGCGCCAGCTTTTCCGTCTACAACACCCCGGACGAGGTGGAATTTCTCGCCGATCGTGTGGCCGCCCTCGGCTCCGCCCTCTGACATCGCGTCCCCCGGCAGACTGTCTTGAGCGACATCAAGCCTCTGGACGCGTTTTCCTCCCCGCGCTTCGGCCAGCCGTCGACCTTCATGCGGCTCCCCCACGTGCGGGACGCTGGCCGGCTGGACGTGGCGCTCCTGGGGATCCCCTACGACGGCGGCACCTCCTACCGGACCGGGGCTCGCTTCGGCCCCCGCGCCGTGCGGGACCAGTCCTCCCTCATCCGCCCGTGGAACCCGGCGTTGAAGGTTTCTCCCTTCGAGCGCTGCCGCGTGGGCGACTACGGCGACGTGGATGTGGTTCCGATCTCCATCGAGCGGACCTTCGAAGCTGTGGAGCGCGCGGTCGTGCCCCTGCTGGAGCAGGGTGTGGTCCCGGTCTCTGTGGGCGGGGACCACTCGGTCACGCTCCCGCTCCTGAGGGCGGTGGCCAAGAGGCACGGCCCGGTGGCCCTGGTTCACTTCGATGCCCACCCGGACACCTGGGACGAATACTTCGGGTCCAAGTACTTCCACGGCACCCCGTTCCGCAGAGCGGTGGAAGAGCGGCTCATCGATCCTCGGCGGACCATCCAGGTGGGGATCCGCGGCCCGCTCTATGGCCCCGAGGACTTCGCGTTCCACGCCGAGCACGGCCTCGAGGTGATCCGGATCGAGGAGGTGAAGTCCCGCGGAGCCGGACGGGTCGGGGAGCGGTTCGGACGGCTCGGGGGCGGGCCGGTCTATTGCTCCTTTGACATCGACGCCGTGGACCCCGCCTATGCCCCGGGAACCGGAACCCCGGAGGTGGGAGGGCTAACGTCTTATGAAGCGCTCGAGCTCGTCCGCTCCCTTCAGGGGCTCAACATGGTGGGGTGCGATCTGATGGAGGTCTGCCCCCTCTACGACGGCCCCGGGCAGATCACGGCGCTCCTGGCCGCCAACCTGCTCTTCGAGTT
>CAYJUC010000151.1:0-8622 GCA_964372605.1 uncultured bacterium
CGAGGGTTGCGGGGTCGGCTCTGCCGCAGGCAAGCCCCCCGCAGCCCGAGACCCGAATGAATCCGGGTGGCCCGCGGGGCGCTGTCCGGTGATGGCCCGCGCCGGATCGGTCTACCCGCAGGTGGATCCACGGGCCGCGGGGCTGATGCACCGGGCCCTCGCGCGCTGCGCGGCGGGAGAGTCGGTGAGCGCGGCGCTCAAGCTGGTCGAGCGACGTCGGGCGCGCCTTCTGGTCGTGTCAGATGGCCGCGCGGCAGGGGTGGTGTTCCCGGCTGTTCTTCAACGAGCCCGGGCGCTGGGACTCGGTAGGGAGCCCGTGGGCGATCTCGCCAGATGGGAGGTTCCCACGTTGAGCGCGCACGCGTCGGAGGTGGCTGTGCGGCGCAGGCTTCTTGAGGGGGCGCCAGCGGTGCTGCTCAGAGAGGCTGGCGAGACGGTGGGAGCGGTAGAACCGCCCGGCCGGGAGCCGGACGCGCCTTCGCTTTCGCTCCTCTCGAAGCTGGAACGCCAGCTTCCGGAGCCGATCACCGAGTTCCTCCGCGCGGTGGGGGGCCTGGGCTCCGCCATGGGAATCCCGGTGTTCGCGGCCGGCGGTTTTGTCCGCGACCTCCTGCTGGGACGGCCGTCCCTGGATCTCGACCTCGTGGCCGAGGGTGATGGTCCGGCCCTGGCCCGCCGGCTGGCCCGCCAGATCGGGGGAAAGGCGTCGTTTCATCGTTCATTCGAAACGGCAACGCTCCGCGGCGGCCCGACGGGCGCGATGGACGTCGCCACGGCGCGGCGGGAGCGATACCCGGCGGCCGGAGCGCTTCCGGTGGTCTCCCGCGCCTCGATCCTCGAGGATCTCCGCCGCCGCGACTTCACCGTGAACGCCCTGGCGATCTCGCTTTCCCCGCCGAGCTTCGGACGGCTGCTGGACCCCGCCGGGGGCTGGCGCGATCTCGGCCGGCGCCGGATGCGCGCGCTCCATCCGCTCTCCTTCGTCGAAGATCCCACCCGGATCTTCCGCGCGGTCCGGTACCAAGTCCGCCTGGGCCTCGGCCTCGACCGGGACAGCCGCCGCTGGGTCAGGCTCTCTCTGCGCGCGGGTCCGTATCCCGCCCTTTCGGGCCAGCGAATCATGGCCGAGCTGGAATTGATCGCGCGAGAGCCGCGACCCGCGGACAGCCTCATTTCGCTCGGACGGCTCGGGGCGTTCCGCCTTCTGGATCCTGCATACCGGTTCCCTCCCGTGGCCGCGCTCAGGCTCAAGGAGCTCTCAAAGCTCCTCAGCTGGGCCGCGGATCACAAGATCGAGATGGAGGGGCTCCGCCTGTTCCTGCTGGCCCTCGTGGGCCATCTTGGCGAAAGTCGCGCCGAGCAGACCCTCCGACGACTGGCGCTCTCCGGAGAGCCCCTCCGGCGGCTGATACGGGCGCTCTCCGAGGGACCGACGCTGGTTGAGCGCCTGCCCGGCGCGCGCCGACCCAGCGATCAGGCCCGCCGGCTTCGGAGCCAATCCCTGGAGACGCTCGGGTGGGCCTGGCTCCTGGCCACCCCGGCCGCGCGGCGGCAGGTCGAGTGGTTTTTGGTCGAGGCCAGACACGCCCGCGCCAGCCTGGCAGGGGATGATCTGCTCGCCCTTGGCGTGCCCGAGGGCCCGGCCGTCGGCGTCTTTCTGGATCGACTAAGAGATGCCAGACTAGATGGAGGCGCGGCCACCCGGGACGCGGAGATCGCGCTGGTTCGAACCTGGATGAATTCACCCGCGGGCGGGATCGCGACGGCGGTCCGGGAAGCCGGCGTGTCCCGCCCCAACCGAGGAGGATGCGGTGGCGACTAAATACATTTTCGTGAGTGGCGGGGTGGTGTCGTCCTTGGGCAAGGGACTGGCCTCCGCTTCCGTCGGGTCGCTTCTGGAGGCGCGCGGGTTCCGGGTGACCCTTCAGAAAATGGATCCCTACATCAACGTGGATGCGGGGACCATGAGCCCGTTTCAGCACGGAGAGGTCTACGTCACCGACGACGGCGGAGAGACCGATCTGGATCTCGGACACTACGAGCGCTTCACGCACGCGCGGATGACCAAGGACCACAACGTCACCACGGGCAAGATCTACCACTCGGTGATCACCAAGGAGCGCCGCGGCGACTACCTCGGGCGCACCGTTCAGGTGATTCCGCACATCACCGACGAAATCAAGGCGGCCATCCACAAGGTAAGCGCGGATGCGGATGTGGTCATCGTCGAGGTCGGTGGAACGGTGGGCGACATCGAGGGGCTGCCGTTTCTCGAGGCAATCCGCCAGTTCAAGAAGGACGTGGGCAAAGAGCACGTCATCTATGTGCACCTGACGCTTGTGCCGTTCATCCAGGCGGCGTCCGAGCTGAAAACGAAGGCCACCCAGCACTCGGTGAAGGAGCTTCGCGCCATCGGTATCCAGCCGGACGTTCTCCTCTGCCGCACCGACCGCATCCTGCCGCCGGGCACCAAATCGAAGATCGCCCTGTTCTGCGACGTGGAAGAGAAGGCCGTGATCACCGCAAAGGACGTGGAGACGATCTACGAGGTGCCCCTGGTGTTCCACGCGGAAGGCCTGGACGACATCATCCTGAAGCTCTTGGGGCTTCCGGAGCGGCCGACCGACCTGTCCGAATGGGAGCGGATCGTCCAGCGCATCAAAAGCCCGAAGCGCCAGACGCGGGTGGCGGTGGTGGGGAAATATATCGAACTCAAGGATTCCTACAAGAGCCTGGCCGAAGCGCTGGCGCATGGAGGCATTGCCCACGAGGCCCGGGTGAACGTCTCGTGGATCGACGCCGAGCATCTCGAGCGCGACGGCCCGGCGGGCCACCTGAAGGACGTGGATGGCCTCCTGGTGCCCGGCGGGTTCGGAGACCGCGGCATCGAGGGAAAGATCCAGGCGATCCGCTACGCCAGGGAGCGCGGGCTGCCGTTCTTCGGCATCTGTCTCGGAATGCAGTGCGCGGTGATCGAATACGCGCGGAATGTCTGCGGCCTCACCGGCGCCAACTCTGCGGAGTTCGCCCCCGAATCGCCCCATCGAGTCATCGACCTCTTGCCCGATCAGCGGGACGTGACCGCCAAGGGCGGAACCATGCGGCTCGGGCTCTACCCGATCCTGATCACCGAGGGGACCGCGGCCTCGAAAGCGTACGGGCAGGGGATCGTTCAGGAGCGCCACCGTCACCGTTACGAGGTCAACAACGAGTACTTGAACCTCCTGGAGAAAAACGGGCTCAGAATCTCCGGTCTCTGGGCGGAAAAACAGCTCGTGGAGATCATCGAGTTGCCCGAACATCCGTGGTTCGTGGCCGGCCAGTTCCACCCGGAGTTCAAATCGCGTCCCCGTGAGCCGCATCCGCTCTTCGCCGCGTTCATCGGCGCGTCCCTGGAGCACGGAGAGCGGCGCGGATGAGCATCGCGCGCGAGGTCACCATCGGTCCGGTCAGGATCGGGGGCGGCCGCCCGGTGGCCCTGATCGGGGGCCCTTGCGCCATCGAGGACGAGGCCCACGCGCTCATGCTGGCCGAGCGCCTGGCCCGGATCAGCTCCGACTTCGGGATCCCGTTCGTCTACAAATCTTCCTACGACAAAGCCAACCGCTCCTCAATCACCGCCTACCGGGGTCCCGGTCTCAGGGAGGGGCTCCGGATCCTCGGGAAGGTGAAGGCATCCATCGGCTGCCCGGTTCTGTCCGATGTCCACGGCGTGTCGGAGGTCGAACCGGCGTCGGACGTTCTCGACGCCCTTCAGGTCCCGGCGTTCCTCTGCCGCCAGACCGATCTGGTCGTCGCCTGCGGGAGAAGCGGCAAGCCGGTCAACGTGAAGAAGGGCCAGTTTCTGGCGCCCCTGGACATGCGAAACGTGGTGGAAAAGCTCCTCTCCACCGGCAACCCGGGCATTCTCCTTACCGAGCGAGGAACGAGCTTCGGCTATAATAACCTGGTCGTGGATTTCCGGAGCCTCCAGGACATGCGGCAGTGGGGATATCCCGTGGTCTTCGACGCCACCCACTCGGTCCAGCTCCCGGGCGGGAAAGGCGACCGTTCGGGAGGGGAGCGGAAATACGTGCCGGCGCTCGCCCGGGCGGCGGTCGCCGTCGGCGTCGACGCCCTCTTCATGGAGATCCACGAGGATCCGGACCGCGCCATGCCTGACGGCCAGCCGCTCTCCGACGGCCCCAACATGCTGAAGCTGGACGATCTCCCCAAACTGCTGGGGGAAATCCAAGCGCTCCAGGCGGCCCTCGGGAGATGCTGATGCGCGAGGACCTCCTGAAGCTGGCCGCGCGGGTGCTCAGGACAGAGGCCGAGGGAATCCTGGGGCTCGTCCCCAGACTGGATGGGCGGTTTCTCCACGCGCTCGGCATCCTTCGGGACTGCCAGGGACGTGTTGTGGTCACCGGGATCGGAAAATCGGGGATCGTTGCGCGGAAGGTGGCCGCCACCCTGGCCAGCGTGGGAACCCCCGCGTTGTTTCTTCACCCGGCCGAGGGAGTCCATGGCGACATCGGCATGGTCGCGCGCGGCGACGTGGTCCTGGCCATCTCCAACAGCGGCGAGACCGATGAGGTGCTGACCATCCTGCCGGCCATCAAGCGGTTGGGCGTTCCGCTCGTCGTGCTCACCGGCAACCCGGAATCCACCCTCGCGAGATACGCCGACCTCGTGCTGGACGTGAGCGTCCGAGAGGAGGCCTGTCCCATGACGCTGGTTCCCACCTCCAGCACAACGGCGGCCCTCGCCATGGGCGACGCGCTGGCCGTCGCGCTCCTCGAGCTCCGCGGGATCACTCCGGAGGACTTCGCGGCGGTCCATCCCGGGGGGAATCTCGGTCGCCGGTTTCAGAAAGTGGAGAACCTGATGCACGTGGGAGACTCCGTTCCGATCGTCCGCGAGGAAACCGGGATGCGAGAGGTCATCCTCGAGATGACCGGAAAACGCCTGGGCGCCACTTCCGTGGTGGACGAAACCGGCGTCCTGGTGGGGATCATTACCGACGGGGACCTCCGCCGGGCGTTCCAGCGGGACCCCCAGATCCTCACGAAGGCCGCCAGGGACGCGATGTCGCGGAACCCCAAGACCATCCGGCCGGATGAGCTGGCGGTGAAGGCCCTGGAGATGATGGAGTCCCATGCCATCACCCAGCTCCTCGTGGCGGACGACCAGCGCCGTCCAGCGGGAATTATCCACCTTCACGATATCCTCCGGGCCAAGATCGTCTAGCAATTCCGGGGGGGCCTCTGCGGCGCCCCCCGGACGCCCCCCCAGGTCGGTTGCGCGGGCAAAGCCCGCGCTCGAACCGCGCGGTCGCGCGAAGACTTGAGCCCGAGGCGTGAGGGCGTAGCGCGGGGTCATTATTCTTTACACCCGGAAAACGGCTATGCTAGACTGGTATCAAATTTGCATACAGTCGCGAAACCGCATGCATCGTTCGTCAATTGTCGTGCTCGCCGTCGTAGTCGCCTTCGTGGCAGGGCTGGCCGGCTTTCTCTATGTCAGGGGACGGGCTATCCGCCCCGAGCCCGCGGAACCCGTCGCCAGCAGCGCTGATTACCGGATCAAAGAAGTCCACATCCAGGAAGAGGCCGGCGGGAATGTCCGCTGGAAGCTCGATGCGGATCACGCCGAGGTATTCGAGCGGGAGGGAAAGACGTTGATGCGGAAGGTGACAGTCACGCTCCTCGAACCTGGCCGCACGTGGACCGTGACCGGTGATGAGGGGGAGCTGTTGGAGGCCTCCAAAGATGTCAGGCTCAGGCGGAACGTGGTGCTGGTCTCGAGCGAAGGGCTCCGTCTGGAGGCCGAGACGCTCAACTGGGACGCCAAGGGGCGCCGCGTGTGGACCGACGACCCGGTGACGCTCGTCAGGAACGGCGCGGTGCTGAAGGGGCGGAGCCTCGAGGCCCGGATGGACGAAGAGCGCACCACGGTCAAGGGACCACTCAGGGTAACGATCCAGAGAGAGCGGGGCGCCCCCGTCTCCCTGTTCGGCGCATCCAAGGGAGCTTCCTGATGCGCTGGCGGTCGGTGGGGTTGCTGCTGCTCCTGTGTCTCGGCCCGGGACTCATGCTGGCGAGTCCGGCCGCGGAAAGCCAGACGGCGCCCGGGGCGAAAAAGAAAGAAAACCCGAAAGCCGGAGAGGACCGGAAGAGCCCGCCCGTCACCATCGACGCCAACCAGATGGAGAGCTTCAAGAAAGAAGGGCTGGTCATTTTCACCGGCAACGTGGTCGCTCGACAGGACGGCTCCATCCACTATGCCGACCGGATGGAGGTCTACCTGGACGAGAAGGACGCGAAGGTGAATCGGATCGTCTCGACGGGAAACGTCAAGATCATCACCAAGGATTGCCGAACGGGCACCGCCCGGCGGGCCGAGTACTACGACGACGAGCAGAAGGTGCTCCTCATCGGGAACGCCCGGGTCTGGCAAGAAGACAATCTCGTGACCGGCGAGCGCATCACGATATTCCTCGCCGAGGACCGGAGCGTGGTCGAGACGGGAGCCCAGGGGCGCGTCCACGCGATCTTTTACCCCAAGTCGGAAGGGAAGAAGAAGGAGAGCCAGGCCAAGGGGGACGTGAAGGGGGGGAAGGCCGCCGCCACCCCGTGCGCGTAGGCGAAATGGAAGGATTGGTCGCCCAGGGGCTGGTCAAGCGGTTCCGGAGTCGAAAGGTCGTGGACGGCGTAAGCCTGGACATACAGCGGGGCGAGGTGGTCGGCTTGCTGGGCCCCAACGGCGCCGGCAAAACCACCTCGTTCTACATGATGGTCGGCCTCCTCCGTCCGGATGGCGGCCGTATTTTCCTGGAGGGGCGGGAGATCACCCATCTCCCGATGTACCAACGCTGCCGGATCGGGATCGGCTATCTGCCTCAGGAACCATCGGTCTTCAGGAAACTCACGGTCGCGGAGAACCTGATGGCCATCCTGGAGACGCTGGACTTTTCCCACGAGGAGCGTGAGGAGCGCTTGCGGGAGCTGCTCCAGGAACTGGACCTGGCCCCGCTGGCCCGTCACAAAGCGGTTACCCTGTCCGGCGGGGAACGGCGCCGCCTGGAGATCACCCGCGCCCTGGTCACCTCGCCGAGGTATCTGCTCCTGGACGAGCCGTTTACCGGCATCGACCCCATCGCCATCGGCGAGATCCAGACCATCATCGGCCGGCTCAAGGAACAAGGGATCGGGATCCTCATCACCGACCACAACGTCCGAGAGACGCTGGCCATCACGGATCGGGCGTACATTCTCTATGCCGGGAAGCTCCTGGTGGCCGGGACGGCCGCGGAGCTGGCCCAGAGTCCGATCGCACGGGAGAACTACCTCGGCGAGAGGTTCTCGCTGTAGCCCTGATCCCCGCGGTGTGACCTATGGCCATGGAAGCCCGACTCTCTCTCCGCCAGAGCCAACGGCTCGTGATGACGCCGTTGCTTCAACAGGCTATCCACCTTCTCCAGCTCTCCACCCTCGAACTCCAGGAGGTCCTCCAGCGGGAGCTGACCGAGAACCCGCTCCTGGAGGAGGTGAACCAGGACAGCCCCGAACCGTCCGATGACGCGGTCAACGATCCGCCGCCGGCGACGGCCGTCGTTGAATCGCCGCAGAGCGTCACCGTGGACAAGGACCGCGCCGAAGAGCTGCCCTTCGACCTCACCGCCGCGATTTTCGACGAGCCCGAGGAGCGGACCCTGGTACAGCAGGAAGAACGAGAGGAGTTTCCTTTTGAGAACCTGCTCCACTCCGGCACCACGCTGTCCGACTACCTGCTGGAGCAGCTCCGGGTGGCTCCCGGGGATCCTGTCTCCCGGGCCATCGGCGAGGCCATCATCGGAAACCTCGACGATGACGGCTACCTGCGGGCCGACCTGGCTGAGCTCGCCGAACTCACGGGGGCAACGGTCGCGGATGTCGAAAAAATCCTGCCGCTCGTTCAATCCTTCGACCCGCCGGGGGTCGCCGCCCGGACCCTCCAGGAGTGCCTGTTGATTCAACTCCGCGCCGACCCCCAGCCGGACCCCGTCGCCGTTGAAATCCTCGAGCGCCACCAGGGCGACCTGGAGCGCCGCCGGTACGCGGAGATCGCCCGCTCCATAAAGGTGTCGCTCGACCGGATCATGGAGGCCATCGAAGAGATTCAGGCCCTCGAGCCCAAGCCGGGGCGAAAATTCACCTCGTCGCACATCCAGTACATCGCCCCCGATGTCTTCGTCTCCAAAATGGAAGACGGGTACCGGGTGGTGCTGAACGAAGACGGCATCCCGAGGCTTCGCCTCAACGCCATGTACAGGAGGCTGCTGCGGGGCGCTGGGGATGAGGCTCGGCAGTATGTGGAGCAGAAAGTCCGCTCGGCCCTCTGGTTCATCAAGAGCATTCATCAGCGCCAGCGAACCCTCCTGCGCGTCACCGAAAGCATCGTGAAGTTCCAGCGGGAGTTCCTCGACGGCGGGCTTCCCTTCCTGCGCCCGCTGGCCCTCAGAGACGTGGCCGAGGATATCGGCATGCACGAGTCGACCGTGAGCCGCGTCACCACCAACAAGTACGTGCAGACTCCCCAGGGGTTGCTCGAGCTGAAGTACTTCTTCCACAGCGGGATTGCCAGCGGCAACGGAAACATGGT
>CAYJUC010000152.1:0-2480 GCA_964372605.1 uncultured bacterium
AAGATCGTCAAGGCCTTCGGCCGCGAGGCCCACGAGCAGGAGCGGTTCGACCGGGTTAACCAGCGCTTGCTCGACCTCTCGCTCAAGGATCACCGCACCGACGAGATCACTGAGCCGCTCATGGAAGTGCTGGGCGCGCTCGGCATCATGGGCGCCCTATGGTACGGCGGCTATCAGGTGATCCAGGGCGCCATGACCCCGGGGACATTCTTCTCCTTCACGGCGGCCGTGGTCATGCTCTACGGGCCGGTGCGAAAGTTGTCCAGAATCGTCAACACCGTCCAGCAGTCCGTCTCCTCGGCGGAGCGGGTCTTCGCGGTGCTCGACACTGAGCATGCCATCGTGGATCGTCCCGGCGCCGGCGTCCTCCCGCCGTTCCGCGATCGGATCACGTTTGAGGACGTGACCTTCCGTTATCCGGATGCCGAAGAAGCGGCGCTCCGGGAGATCTCGCTGACGGTCCGGAGGGGCGAGATGGTGGCCTTCGTCGGGATGAGCGGGGCGGGGAAAAGCACCCTCATGGACCTCCTCCCCCGATTCCACGACGTGACCGAGGGGCGGATCCTGATCGACGGCCGCGACCTGCGTCACGTGACCCAGGCCTCGCTCCGGGCTCAGATCGGCATCGTGACCCAGGAAACGTTTCTCTTCGACGACACGGTCTTCTACAACATCGCCTACGGGAAGCCCGGGGCCACCGCGGAGGAGGTCGAGCGCGCGGCCCGGCTGGCCCACTGCCCGGACTTCATCGACGCCCTCCCTGACGGCTACCACGCGCGGGTGGGGGAGCGGGGCGTCAAACTCTCCGGCGGACAGCGCCAGCGAATCGCGATCGCCCGGGCGTTCCTGAAGGACCCGGCGATCCTGATCCTCGACGAGGCCACCTCAGACCTGGATGCGGAGAGCGAGTTCATGGTGCATCAGGCCCTCACCGACCTCATGAAAGGCCGAACCGTCCTCGTGATCGCCCACCGGCTCTCGACGGTGCGCAACGCCGATCGCATCGTCGTGATCCACGGAGGCAGGATCGCCGAGATCGGACGGCACGAAGAGCTGCTGGCCCGGGAGGGGATCTACCGCAGACTCTACGCGCTCCAGATGCACCGGGACCTGGTTCCCGTTTCCCCAGCCGCCCCTGGGCCGTCCGTCTGAGCGGCCCCTGTGGCTGACCGAGACCGCATCACCGAGAGTCTCCTTCTCGTCTTCGTTCTGGGGCTCGCGTTCTCCATCACTTTCTCCCAGATCCTGCTGGCGCTGGTGGTCGCGCGCTGGCTCTGGAAGCTCCGGGATCCGGCGGTCAGGCGAGGTACCCGCCTTCCCCTCGCGCTCCCCTTTCTGGCCCTTTCGGCCGTCACGCTCTTGGGGGCCGCCCTGTCAGACAGCCCCCGGCAGGCGCTCCACCGTTCCGACTCACTCCTCCTGATTTCCGTCTTCTTCGCCGCCGTCAACCTCGTCGAGGGACGCTCCCGGATCGAGCGCTTGCTCCTGGCGCTTACCGCCGCCATGACACTGTCCTCGATCTACGGAATCGTCCAGACGGCCGTGTGCACGGGCGCCGGCCCGGTCCCGGCCTGGACAGCCTGGCTCCTCCGGGTGAAGCCGGGCGCCTGCGGCGCCACGTTCCCCTTCAGGGCCAAGGGGTTTTACAGCATCTACATGACCCTGGGCGGCGTCGGGCTGATGGCCCTCATCATGACCGCCGCGCTTTCTTTCTCCACGGTCGGGCGGCGACGGCTGCTCCTGAACCTTAGCGGGGTCGGGCAGCTCGCCGCGGTGGTCGCGACGTTTTCGCGGAACGCCTGGCTCGGCGTCACCGTGGGGTTCGTCGCCCTCTCCGTCACGGCCCGGCGGGTTCGGCTGGTGGCGGTGCTCGGAGTGGCCGTGCTGCTCCTCTTCTTCGCCCCCGCCTACATGACGGACCGGCTGACCTCGCTCGCAGACCCACGCTACGACGACTCCGCGAGAGAGCGCCTCTACATGTGGAAGAGCGGGCTCCAGATGGTCAAGGATCATCCGGTGCTGGGTGTCGGGGTGGGTGGAGTCAAGCGGCTCTACCGGAACTACGTCGACCCCAGAGCCGGCAAGCGCTCCACCGGTCACCTCCACTCGAGCCCCGTTCAGATCGCGGCCGAGCGCGGGCTCCTGGGGCTCCTCGCGTGGGGATGGATCTGGGGGGCGTTCTTCCTGAGAGCCGGAGCCATTCTGAGGCGCCTGCCGGCCGGATTGGGGACCGACAGAATGATCACCGCGGGGAGCCTGGCTGCCGTCCTGGGGTTCCTGGTGGCCGGCCTCTTCGAGTACAACTTCGGCGACTCGGAAGTGGTGATGCTGGCCTATCTGATTATGGCCGTCCCCTTCATCGTCGAGAAGACAGGAGAGAAGAACGCCGGAAGCATTTGACCGTGTGATCGTTGACCATCCCGACGGCCTGCATGAATGCGTAGCAGATGGTCGGGCCGACGAACTTGAAGCCGCGCGCT
>CAYJUC010000152.1:2580-7297 GCA_964372605.1 uncultured bacterium
ATCGTATGCGGCGACAGCGCGGGCCTCAAAATTGTCGAAGGCCGCGCGATAGCTGTCTCGTTTTTTCAGGATGGTCTCCCAGGCGAGCCCCGCCTGGGCGCCCTCCAGGATGAGCAGCTCGAAGAGGGCGCGGTCGTCGTGCAGCGGAACCCCCCACTCGGTGTCGTGGTAGGCGATGGACAGTTCGGTCTTCGCCCACGCACAGCGCCGCATCCCGGTCGATGACCCCCTCACCTTAATCCGGATTATTCGCACCCTCACCCCGGCCCTCTCCCTCCCGAGGGAGAGGGAGCCTTTTCGCTTCCCTCGCCCCCGGAGGGGGAGAGGGGAGGGTGAGGGGGGAAAAGGGTGAGGGGGATAAGGGTGAGGAGCACTCAGGGTTCGCGGAAGCGGTTGACGATGGGCAGGCGCCAGTCCCTTCCGAAGGCGCGCGGCGTGATCTTGATCCCCACCGGCCCCTGGCGGCGCTTGTACTCGTTCCGGTCCACCATCGCGACGACCCGCTGGACGGTGGGCGCGTCGAACCCCTGGGCCGTGATCTCCCTGAGCCCCTTGTTCTCCTCCACGTACGCCTCCAGGATCCGGTCGAGGACCGGGTACGGCGGGAGCGAGTCCTGGTCGGTCTGGTCAGGGCGGAGCTCCGCGGAAGGCGGCCGCTCGAAGACCGACTCGGGGATCACGGCCCGCCCCTCGCGCCGGTTCACATAGCGAGCCAGCTCGTACACCAGCATCTTCGGCACGTCCTTGATCACCGCAAAGCCGCCCGCCATGTCGCCGTAGAGCGTGCAGTAGCCCGCCGCGATCTCGCTCTTGTTCCCGGTGGTGAGGACCAGCCAGCCAAACTTGTTGGAGAGCGCCATCAGGAGGTTGCCCCGGATCCGCGCCTGGATGTTCTCCTCGGTGACGTCCTCCCGGAGCCCCTTGAAGGTCCTGGCCAGCGTCCGTTTGTAGGCGCCGAATAGACCGCCGATGGAGAGCGAGAGAAACTCGATGCCGAGGTTTCTGCCGAGCCGCCTGGCGTCGCGTCGGGTGCCGGCCGAGGAGTACGGGGACGGCATGGTGACGCCGACGACGTTCGCGGCGCCCATGGCGGCCACGGCGATCGCCGCCACCAGGGAAGAGTCGATTCCACCGGAGAGCCCGACCAGCACCCGCTTGAACCCGTTCTTCCTCACGTAATCCCCGGTCCCGAGCACCAGCGCCGCGTAGATCTCCTCCACTGGCGCAAGTGCCTGCTCTTCCCGGGGCGGGAGGGCCGGCTTGGGCCGGGCGGGGACGGCCCGAAGCTCCACTCGCGGAGCGGGGACCGGAAAGCGGAGCTTCTCCTTCCTCCGGCGAGAGTCGTGGAGCCGGGCTCGAAAGACAGCGTCCAGGTCCAGGTCGGCGAGCACCAGCTCCTCCTCGAACGCCCGCCCCCTGGCCAGACACTCCCCCTTCTCGTTCAAGATCAGGCTCTGCCCGTCGAAGACCAGCTCGTCCTGTCCCCCCACCGTGTTCACGAAGGCCAGGCACACGAGGTCGTCGGAGGCGCGCGTGGCGAGCATCTTCTCCCGGAACCGGCCTTTGCCAGCATGATAGGGGGACCCGTTGATGCTCACCACCAGCTCGGCGCCGGCCAGCGCCTGGGCGGTGGTGGGGCCCGTGGGATACCAGATGTCCTCGCAGATGTTCGCGCCGATGACTGTCTCCCCCACGGCGAAGACCGGCGCCTCCGTGCCGCACTGGAAGTAGCGGTTTTCGTCGAAGACGCCGTAGTTGGGCAGGTACTGCTTGTGGTAGACTCCGGCGAGCGCTCCGTCGTGGAGGACGGCTGCGGCGTTGTAGATGTCGTCCCTCTTGTCCACGAACCCCACGACCGCGGTGAGGCCGCGGGAGGCGCCGGTCACCGCTTCCAGGGCGCGGAGGTTGGCCTCGATGAAGGCCGGCTTGAAGAGCAGGTCCTCCGGAGGATAGCCGGTCAGGACCAGCTCCGGGAACGCCACGACATCAGAGCCCAGGGCCCGCGCCCGCTCCATCCAGTCGACGACTTTCCGGACGTTCCCCTCGATGTCGCCCACCGTGGGATTCATTTGGGCCAGCCCGACTCGAAGCTGTCGCATGCCGCCTCCGTCGCCGCCTATTGTACCCTGGGGAGGGGCCAGCGGAGAACATCTCTCCGCCCGCCCGGGAGGGCTTGACAGCCGAACCCTCTTCTGGCTTCAGTGATAGGCGATGAAAAAACTGCCGTGGCTTCCCTCAGAGCTTCCCCAAGGCGCCAAGGCCGATCCCTGCCCGCGCTGCGGACGAAAGGCCATGGTGCCCTGGACCCTCAGGCGGGACGCTCAACGAAGAGTCTGGCGCACGTGGGTCTGCACCGGCTGTCAAGCAACTGAAGATCGCGAGGAACCGGAGTAGCGCCTGGTTCGTTCCCCCTCACCCTCCCCTCTCCCCCTCGAAGGGGGAGAGGATTTAAGGTGAGGGGGGTTTGCGCCGATCAGGCGCGGTTGATCGCGTTGATCAGCTCCCTGAGATGGCCATGCTGAGTCTGGTTGAACGGGATGACGAGCCGCCAGAGGTCCGGCCACTCGTTCCCCTCGGCCGGGAGCGGCCCCTCGAGCTGATCGACCGGTCCCTTCAGGATATCCGCGTACTCCGCCCGGAGCGCCGAGAGCACTTCGGCAGGCAGCGGCCGCCGAACCCTGAGAATCAGATCGTCCCCCACGTAGCGGGAGGAGTGAAAATTCCGGTAGAACCCGAAAATCTCGGCCGTGGCCTCCCCCACCTCATCGGTGATCCGGAAGAGGCGCACGTCGGTGGGAAGGATCAGCCCCCGGGCCACCATCTGCTCCCGCACCAGCCGCTCCCACGCCCGCCAGTAGTCGCCCCCGGGCGCGTCGAGCAGCACCACGGGGATGATCGAAGTCTTCCCTGTCTGCATGAGCGTCAGCGCCTCGAAGGACTCGTCGAAGGTGCCGAAGCCGCCGGGGAAGAAGCACACTGCGTCGGCCTCCTTGAGGAAAAAAAGCTTCCGCAGGAAGAAGTACTTGAAGTTGATCAGCTTCGGGTCGTCGGCGATCCAGGGGTTGGCCTCCTGCTCGAAGGGAAGCCGGATGTTGAGGCCGAAACTCCGCTCCCGCCCGGCGCCTTCCTGGGCCGCGTGCATGGTTCCGCCACCGGCGCCGGTAATCACCATCCACCCGTTCTCCACCATCGTCCGGGCGAAACTCCGGGCCTGGACGGAGATCGGCGCTTCCGGCTCCGCGCGCGCCGAGCCGAACACGGTGACCTTCGGGGTCCCCCGGTAGGCCCCGAAGACCTTGAAGGCGTACCGCAGCTCCTTCAACGCGGAGTTGGTCATCTTGAGGTCGCCGATGTCCGCCTCATCCTCGAATAGCTTGAGCACGGTGGTCAGCATCTGGGCGTAGTAGTTCCGAGTTTCGGCCGGGACCTGCAGGCCCTCCAGGAGGGTCTCGATCTGGCGGTTGGCTTCCTCGGCCTGAAGCTGGTAGCGTCGCTCGTTGGACATGAGCATAGTATAACGCTACGCGAGGGTGTGCCGCACCATCTTCCCTTCCCCCCCGGCACGCCGCGTTCAGTTTTTCAACCGCACATACGTCATTGACCCGAGTGTGGCTCCGAGTGTCAGGCCCGATCGCGGCTCCCTGTCATCCGGTCAACCTCCCCCGTGGCTCTCATTCCTGAGGGAGTATCGCCCCGCCGGATTACAGGATGATGACCGCAGCGTAAACTGTGCGTAAATGACCCGGTTGGCTCCCGATTCTGGAGCTCCCCTCCATGGGCCAGGACAGGATGTTTGACGAATGGAGCCGCTTCCCCCACAATCGAGCCGTGTCCGGGCTGGATGCTTTCTCCGTCGCGATCCTGCTTGGGGTGGTTGAGGGGCTGACCGAGTTTCTGCCCGTCTCCTCGACGGGGCACCTGATCCTCGCCGGGCATCTCCTGGGCTTCACCGGCGAGCGGGCGGCGGCCTTCGAGGTCTTCATCCAGTTGGGAGCGATCCTGGCAGTGGTGTGGCTCTATCGGGCCCCCCTGACGGTCTCGCTTGTCGGATTCCTCCGCGGGCGACCTGAGGCGTGGCGGCTGGCCGTCAATCTCCTCCTGGGATTTGTTCCCGCGGGAGTGGTCGGCCTTCTTCTGCACCGCGTCATCAAGGCACACCTCTTCAACCCGACGACGGTCGGAGTCAGCCTGGTCGTGGGAGGAATGGCGATCTGGATCATCGAGGCCGGGAGGCCGGGCGGGCGCATCTCGACGCTCGACGCCATCCCGGCGCTTCGCGCCCTTGCCGTCGGCGTTGCCCAGTGCGCGAGTCTGGTCCCTGGCGTGTCGCGCGCGGCCGCCACGATTTTCGGCGGGATGCTTGTCGGACTGGACCGGCAGACGGCGACGATTTTCTCCTTCTATCTCGCCATCCCGACGATGCTGGCGGCTTCGACCTTCGATCTGGTGAAAATCTGGTCGCGCCTGACGCCGGCCGATCTGGGGATGTTCCTGGCGGGGTTTGTCGTCTCGTTTCTGGCGGGGCTGGCGGGCATACGGTTTCTCCTGCGCTACCTGTCCACCCACGACTTCAAAGCCTTCGCCTACTACCGGATCGTCTTCGGCGCCGGCGCGCTGATCTACTTTCTCACCCGCCCGGCTTGATCCTGGTCAGCCCCTCATGCTGATGCGGCAAGCTGTTGAGGGATGGAAGCGCCGTGTCGGACAGCTCAGGCGG
>CAYJUC010000152.1:7397-8622 GCA_964372605.1 uncultured bacterium
GCTGATGCGGCAAGCTGTTGAGGGATGGAAGCGCCGTGTCGGACAGCTCAGGCGGGAAACGTACGCGCTCTATTTCGCCTGCAGAGATCCTCGGGTTCCCTGGTACGCCAAATTCTTCGTGGCCTGCGTCGTCGGCTACGCTTTCAGCCCCATCGACCTCATTCCGGATCCCATTCCGATCCTGGGGTACCTGGATGACCTCGTGCTGATTCCCCTGGGCATAGTCCTGGCGCTGAAAATGATTCCTCCGGCCGTGCTCGAAGAGTGCCGGGATAAGGCTCAGGCGCTCATAGACCGGGGCAAACTCTCGAGCCGGCTTGCCGCGAGCGTCGTTGTCCTGATCTGGCTCGGTTTCGCGGCGCTCGCCGTCATGCTGATTGTACGCGCTCTCAGCAGGAGCGCGTGACGTCGAGCGTCAAGCGGAGGCGACCGGAAGGGTGAAGCGGACGGTCGTGCCCCTGTTCAGCTCGCTCTCGATCCGAAGCTCGCCGTCATGGGCCTGGACCAGATGCTTGACGATGGCCAGCCCGAGACCGGTTCCGCCCAGCTCGCGAGAGCGGGCCTTGTCCACCCGATAAAAGCGCTCGGTGATCCGAGGGAGATCGTGAGAAGGGATGCCGACCCCCGTGTCGGTGACCCGAACCTCCACCATCTCTCCTTGAACGGCCGCGGTCACGGTCACGCGCCCCCCAACCGGGGTGAATTTCACCGCATTGTCGAGGAGGTTGATCAGGATTTGGGAAAGACGATCGCGGTCGGCCCGGACCGCCGGCAGATCCGATGGGAGGTCGGCGGAAAGGGATACGCCCTTCCCCTCCGCCTGGGGCTCTATGATGGTCAGAACTGGCTCGAGCGTGTCCCGGAAATTCGTGGGCTCCACCTTGAGCCGCACCTTCCCCAGCTCGATGTTCGAGAGCTCCAGGAGGTCGTCGAGCAGGCGACCGAGCCGCTCGGTGTGGCGGAAGACGATCTCGAGGAAACGCCGCGCGTTCAGGCGCTCCTCGAGCGCGCCCCCGAGCAAGGTCTCCAGGTAGCCGCGGATGGCGGTGAACGGGGTCCTGAGCTCGTGGGAGACGTTGGCGACGAACTCTGTCCTCACGCGCTCCAGGCGGCGGATCTCGGTCACGTCGTGGAGGACCATCACCACCCCGGTCCCTTCGGCCAGGCGGACGGAAACGGCATGGACCTCGAGCGCGCGCTCCACCGGCGTGGTCAGGTCGAGCTC
>CAYJUC010000153.1:0-8612 GCA_964372605.1 uncultured bacterium
GGGTGGGCGAATAGCTTTTCCCCTCACCCTGCCCTCTCCCCGACGGGGGAGAGGGGGAATCCTTTCGAGTAGCTGAGGAGTGGCGGGATGGAACAGCGAATTGGGATCCGCTTGACTGTCAACGGGGAGCCGTTCGAGGGCGCTGCGCCGCCGCGCAAGCTGCTCTCGGATTTTCTCCGCGACGATGTGGGCCTCACCGGGGTCCGCGTCTCCTGCGAGCACGGGGTCTGCGGCACCTGCACGATCCTGGTGGACGGCCGCACCGCGCGCGCGTGCCTGATGCTCGCGGTGCAGGCGGATGGTTCGGAGATTCGCACCGTGGAGGGGCTAGCGCAGGACGGCCGGCTCCACCCGCTCCAGCAGGCGTTCTGGGACAACCACGGGCTCCAGTGCGGCTACTGCACGCCGGGGATGCTGATGACCGCCTACGAGCTGCTCGAGCAGAACCCCGATCCGTCGGAGGCCGAGGTACGCGAGGCCATCGCGGGAAACCTCTGCCGGTGCACCGGATACGTCAACATCGTGAAATCCATCCTCTCCGCCGCCAGGGTGCTGCGGGAAGGAGCCCGGCGATGACGATCGGCGCGACGAAATACGTGGGCCAGCCGATCACCCGGCGCGAGGACGCCCGCTTCCTGACCGGGCGCACACGCTACGTGGACGACATCCGGTTGCCCGGCACTGTTTATGCCGCGTTCGTGCGGAGCCTCCACGCCCACGCCGAGATCGCGGCCATCCGGACCGGGCGGGCAACAGCGACGCCCGGCGTCATTGGCGCGCTGACGGGCGAGGAGGCGGCGCGACACACCCGGCCCATCCGCTGCGACTCGACGTTCCCCGAGTGGAAGGGGACCGAGTTCCCCGTGCTGGCCTGGCCGCGGGCGCGGTTCGCGGGCGAGGCGCTCGCCGTCGTCGCCGCCACCGACCGCTACCTCGCCGAAGACGTGGCGGAGCTGGTGGAGGTCGACTACCGGCCGCTCCCGCCGGTGATCGACATGGAGGCGGCCGTCGAGCCCGGAAGCCCACTGATCCACGAGCAGTGGGGGGACAATCTCTTCATCGACCGGGGGGGAACCTTCGGCGACGTGGACGCCGCCTTCGCCGAGGCGGACCTGGTCTGGGAGCGCGCCTACCGCACCCATCGTCACACGGGCTACCCGATGGAGGGGCGGGCGTGCCTGGCCCACTGGGAGCCGGCTTCCCAAATGCTGACGCTCTACTCCGCGACGCAGATCCCGCACCTCCTGCGCACGGGGATCGCCGACAGCCTCGGGCTGGCTGAGCACAACGTCCGAGTCATCGCCCCGGACGTGGGGGGCGGCTTCGGGATCAAGGCCCACCTCTTCCCCGAGGAGGTGGCGCTCTGCCTCCTCTCGATGCGCCTGGCCCGCCCGGTGAAGTGGATCGAAGACAGTCGCGAGCACCTCACCGCGTGCATCCACGCGCGGGAGCACCTCCACCGCGTAAAGGTCGCGGTCAAGCGCGACGGCGCGATCCTCGGGATCAAGGCTGACGTGCTCGTCGACGCCGGCGCCTACTCGGTCTGGCCCTGGACGGCAACGATGGACGCCGGCATGGCAGGCAACATGATCCTCGGCCCGTACCGGGTGCGGAACTGTCAGCTGCGGGTGCGGGCCGTGGCCACCAACAAGTGCCCGCTGGGCCCCTACCGCGGCGTGGGGCGCCCGTCGGCGGCGTTCACCATCGAGCGGGCGATGGACGACATCGCGCGGGAGCTCGGGCTCGATCCCGTCGAGATCCGCCTCAAGAACTATGTCCCCGACGACGCCTACCCGTACACCAGCGCCACCGGGCTCAGCTACGACAGCGCGAGCCTGGTGGCGTCGCTCAAGAAGGTGGCCGACGCGGTGGGCTACGCCGCCTTCCGGCGGGAACAAGCTGACGCCCGCAAAGACGGCCGCTACCTCGGCATCGGGTTCGGCACGTACATCGAGCAGACCGCCCACGCCACGAACGAGTTCGTCAAGCGCGGCGTGCCCATCATCTTCGGCTACGACACAGTCTCGGTCTCCCTGGATCCTTCGGGTAAAGTGACAGTGGACTCGAGCCTCCATTCCCACGGGCAGGGGCACGAGACCACCTTCGCCCAGGTGGTGGCGGACCGGCTCGGCGTCCCGATCGATGACATCCGCGTCCGGTTCGGGGACACCCAGTCCGCGCCGTACGGCATGGGCACGTTCGCCAGCCGGAGCGCCGTGCTGGGCGGCGGCGCCGCGTGGAAAGCCGCCGGCGTCGTTCGGCAAAACCTCCTGAAGGCCGCAGGCCACACGCTGGAGGTGAGCCCCGAAGACCTGGAGATCGAGGACGGCGTGATCCGGGTCAAGGGGAGCCCCGGTCACCGGATGACTGTGGCAGAGGTCACCCGCGCCGCTTTCCACCGCCCGGAAAAGCTGCCGCCCGGGCTCATGCCGGCCGACCTGTCGTCCACACAGAGCTACGACGCCCCACCCGGCTTCGGGACGTGGACCAACGCGGCGCACGCGGCCGTCGTCGAGGTGGACGTGAAGACGGGGTTCGTCAAGCTCCTGCGCTATGTGGTCGTGGAGGACTGCGGGGTCATGATCAACCCGCTCATCGTCGAGGGCCAGGTGCACGGGGGCACCGTGCAGGGGATCGGCGGCGCGCTCCTCGAGCATCTGGTCTACGACGCCGAGGGGCAGATGCTCTCCCAGACGCTCATGGACTATCTCATGCCCACGGCGCTCGATGTTCCGACCATCGAGGTCCACCACCTGGAGACGCCGTCCCCGTTCACCATCGGCGGATTCAAGGGCATGGGCGAGGGCGGCGCCATCGCGCCGCTTCCGGCGCTGGCCAACGCGGTATCGGACGCGCTGGCGCCGTTCGGCGTGTCGATCGACTCCCTCCCCCTCTCGCCCGACCGGATCCTGGCGCTCATCCAGGCGCGGCAGGAGAAGAGCCGATGAAGCCCGCCTCCTTCGAGTACCACCGGGCTGCGAGCGTGGCGGAGGCGCTGGATCTTCTGGCCCGTTACGGGGCGGAGGCAAAGATCCTGGCGGGCGGCCAGAGTCTCATCCCGCTCATGAAGCTGCGCCTGGCCCGGCCGAGCGTGCTCGTGGACCTGAACCGGTGCAACGAGCTGGCGTACGTCCGCCACCGGAACGGGACCGTGGCGTTCGGCGCCATGGCGCGTCTCGCGGAGCTGGAATCGGCCGAGATCCGCGCGCGCTGCCCGATCCTGGCGGCGGCGGCCCGCCACATCGGCCATCCGGCGATCCGCCACCGCGGCACCATCTGCGGGAGCCTGGCGCACGCCGACCCTGCCGCCGAGCTGCCTATGCTCGCGCTGGCGCTCGACGCCGAGCTTTCCGTGAGGGGACCGTCGGGGGAGCGCGCGGTCCCGGCCCGCGACTTCTTCCTCACCTATCTGACGACGAGTCTCGGGCCCGGCGAGCTTCTGGTCGAAGCCAGGTTCCCGGCGCTGGGGCCGCGGACCGGCTGGGCGTTCGCTGAGCTGAGTCGCCGTCACGGAGACTTCGCCATCGCGGCGGCGGCCGCGGTCATCGAGGTGACGCCGGCCGGCGCGATCTCCGGCGCCCGCATCGCCCTCGGGGGCGTCGCCGATCGCGCCATTCGCTGTCATGACGCCGAGGCCGCCTTGCTGGGCAAACCTGGAGACGCGGCAGCCTTTCGCGCGGCCGCTGCTGCCGCGGCCGAGCCGCTGACTCCGCCGTCTGACCTGCACGGGTCAGGCGCGTACCGGCGCCACGTCGCCGGGGTCCTGGTCGAGCGCGTCCTCGCGGAGGCGTGGCAGCGGGTGGGCCGCGTCGCGCCCGCTTGACAGGGCATGATCCGTGATCAATGGTTCACCTCCAGACATCTTTCTCCCCTCACCCTTCCCTCTCCCCCTCGAAGGGGGAGAGGATTAAGGTGAGGGGGCTCAGGGAGGAAGCTATGACGGACGAGAAGGTGCTGCCCGCGGATCTGTTCCTCGAAGAGTTGAGGCGCGGCCTCCGGGATCCGAAGCGCGACCGGACCAACCACCCCTTCGTACAGAAAGCGCTGCGCGGTGAGCTGACGCTGCGACAGATCGGCGGCTGGCTCCGGGAGTTCCGCTCGTGGGCCGATCCCTCGAACAAAGGGATCGCGGTGCTCTGGGCCAACACTCCCGATCCGGAGATCCGCGCGGCGCTCCTGGAAAATCTGAGAGAGGAGGAGCAGGGGACGAGCTCCCAGATGGGGGGCGGGCACGTCGCGCTGGTCAACGAGGCGCTCCAGGAGTTCGGGTTCTCGCTGGCAGAGATCGAGAGCCCGGACATGCTCTACGAGAGCTGGGCCTTCTACCACTGGTGGGAGATCGTGCTCACGAAGCGGTCGTGGATCGAGGGGCTGGCGGCGCTCTCCCTGGCGGCGGAACAGATCAACCCCATCGTGTTCGGCAAGCTGGCGGACGCGCTCAGAAAACACTACAAGGTCAGCGACCGCGCCCTGCGCCCGTTCGACGTGCACGCCTCCGAGGTGGAGGTGGAGCACGGAAAGCTGGCCGACGGCGCCATCGTGCGGTACGCGACCGCCGCGTACACGCAGGACGCGGTCCGGTTCGCGGTCTTCCACACCGCCGACATGTACTACCGCTTCTTCAATGTCTACCAAGCCTACTAGCGCGCCCCTCACCCTGACCCTCTCCCCCACCGGGGGCGAGGGAACCGAAAGGACTCCCTCTCCCTCCCGAGGGAGAGGGCCGGGGTGAGGGTGTCGCGTTGACCTGCCTCGGCGTCGAGCGCCTGACCAAGTCGTTCGGCGGGCTCACCGCCGTGAACAATGTGTCGTTCACGGTGGCGGAGGGCTCCATCACGGGGCTGATCGGCCCCAACGGCTCGGGGAAAACCGTCACCTTCGACTGCATCACCGGGTTCTACGCGCCGGACGCCGGGAGGGTCCGCTTCCGGGAGCGCGACATCACTGCGCTCTCCCCAGACGCGATCGCCCGGGGCGGGCTGGCGCGCTCGTTTCAGATCACCGGGGTCTTCCACAAACTGACGGTGTTCCAGAATCTGATCTTCGCCGCGCAGGAGAAACGGGTCGTGCCTGCCGTGGGGGCGGCCCTCCGGAGCAGCGGCCGCCTCGATCGGGAGACGGAGGCGGCGATCGAGCGGGTCCTCGAGTTCATCGGGCTCCCCGAGGCGGGCGAGGAAGTGGTCGGGAACCTCCCGTACGGCCAGCAGAAGATCCTCGAGTTCGGCGGCCTCATGCTGATGAACCCGGCGCCCGTCCTCTATCTTCTGGACGAGCCCTTTTCGGGACTGGCTCAGGGCGAGATCGCCCGGTACCTACAGCTGATGGCCGAGATGCGGGGGCGGGGCTCGACGTTCCTGATCGTCGAGCACAACATGCGGGTCATCATGAACCTCTGCGACCGGATCGTGGTGCTCGACCACGGGGAGAAGATCGCGGAAGGCACGCCCGCGGAGGTCCAGGGGGACGGGCGCGTCGTGGAGGCGTATCTCGGCCATGCCGGAGCTGCTTTCCGTCGCTGAGCTGTCGAGTGGGTACGGGAAGGTCCCCGTCCTTCACGACGTGAACCTGACTGTGGCGCCGCGGGAAACGGTCGCCGTACTCGGCGCCAACGGGGCGGGCAAGACGACGCTCGTCAACACCATCGCCGGGATCATCATGCCATCCCGAGGGCGGGTCGTCTTCGACGGCGAGGACGTCACCGGCCTCCGGCCCGAGAACCTGGCCCGGCGGGGACTCTCGCTGGTCCGCCAGGGCCGCTCCGTCTTCCCCTACATGACCGTCCTCGAAAACCTCGACCTGGGCGCCTATCTCGTGCGCGACCGCGCCGCGGCCGCCGAGCGGCTCGAGGCGGTCTTCCAGATCTTCCCGGTGCTGAAGGAGAGGCGGAGGCAGGCGGCCGGAGCCATGAGCGGCGGTGAGCAGAAGATGCTGGAGATCGCCCGGAGCCTGATGTTTCCCCTCAAGCTCCTGATGCTCGACGAGCCGTCGCTCGGGCTCGCCCCGCTCGTCGTCGAGGCCATCCTGGAGCGGATCCCCGAATTCAACCGGGCCGGGATGGCGGTCCTCCTGGTCGAGCAGAACGCGTTCGGCGCGCTCCGGATCTCGACGCGCGCCTACGTGCTCGAGCTGGGCCGGGTCCGCCTCGAAGACCAGAGCGAGCGGCTCATGAACAATCCCGACATCCGGGCCCACTACCTGGGGGTGGGACCTACGTAGCTGCCGGATCCCTCACCCTCCCCCCTCACCCTCGAAGGGGGAGAGGATTAAGGTGAGGGGGTCAGCGGTCGGGCCCCAAATCTCTTGAGGACGCGACCCACCGGCGCGAGCAGGCCTTCCGGCACGAACACGATGATCACGATCAGGAGCAGCCCGAAGAGGAGCAGGCGCAGGGCTGCGAACTCGTGCAGGACCTCGCGGATGACCTCCAGGACGAGCACGCCGAAGACCGGCCCGTAGACCGTGCCGGCCCCGCCCAGCATCACCGTCAGAAACAGGTCCACGGAAACGAAGAAGTTGAAGAAGTCCGGATGGGCGTACTCCACGTAGTGGACGTAGACGCTCCCGGCCAGGCCCGCCAGGGCCGAGGCGAGGACGAAGACGAAAATCTTGTACCTCAGCGGGTCCGCGCCCATCATCCGCGCCTTGGTCTCGTTATCGCGGATCGCCATCAGGGTCATCCCCACCGGCGATCGGATGATCCGCACGATGACCCAGTGCGCCACGAGGGCGATGGCGAGGGTCAGGTAGTAGTAGCTCACCTTCGACTGGTAGAGCGGCCCGGGCCTGGGGATTCCCTTGAGCCCGAGCCCGCCGCCGGTGATCTGCAAGTTCTCGAAGATCTCGGTCGCGATGAGCTGGAAGGCGACGGTCACGATGATGTAGTAGATCCCTCGCGTCCTGAAGGACGGGACTCCCACGCCCAGGGCGACGAGCCCGGCGGCCGCCGCCGCCGCGGGGAGGGCCAGCCAGAACGAGACGCCGTACCGCGCGGCGAGGATCCCCGAGGTGTACGCTCCGATGCCGAAGAAGGCGGCGTGGGCGATGGAGACCAGGCCGGTGTAGCCCATCAGGAGGTTCAGGCTCGAGGCGAGGATCGCGAAGACCAGCATCGTGATGGCGAGGTGGGTGACGTACCCTTCCCGCCCGAGGAGGGGAACCAGCAGGACCCCGAGGACACCGAGGCCCGTCAGGACCCGCGTCTTCACGGAGCGGCGCCGGGGGCGTCAGCCCGGGGATTGCGCTGCCCGAAGAGGCCGGACGGCCGAACGACGAGCACGACGATGAGGACGGTGAAGGCGACGAGCTGCTTGAACTGGGAGGTCACGTAGGTCAGGGTGATGCTGTCGATGACACCGAGCAGAACGGCGCCCACGATGGCTCCCGCCACGCTCCCGAGCCCGCCCAGAACCACGACGACGAACGCCTTCAGGATGCTGAGGCTCCCCATCTCGAAGTTGAAGGAGAAGGCGGCGCCGACCAGCGCTCCCGCCAGCCCCGCCATGCCGCTGCCGAGCGCGAATGTCCAGGACGCCACCCGGTCGATGGGCACGCCGAGCAGGCGCGCGGCCACCCCATCCTGGGCGACCGCGCGCATCGCCTTGCCCAGCCTGGTCCGCTTGACGAAGAGATGCAGGAGGACGAAGGCGAGCGCCGTCACGACCAGGATGAGGATCCGCATGGCGGGGAGATAGACGACGCCGCCGAGCGAGACGACGAACCTGAGCCCGTCAGGGACCGGGATCGAGTAAGGCTCACCCCCCCAGAGCAGGAGGGCGCCGTTCTCGAGGGCGATCAGGACGCCGATGGCGGCCACGAACATCGCGTCCTCGGTGGCGGCCCGGAGCTGGCGGAAGGCCAGCCGCTCGATGATGACGCCGAGCCCCGCCATGCTGACCACCGCCACGAGGACGGCGAGCCAGAAGGGGAGGCCGAAGCGGGTGACCGAGAAGTAGGCCACGAACGCGGCCCATACGAACACGCCGCCCAGCCCGAAGTGGGGAACCCTCAGGATGCTGAAGATGATCGTGAGGCTGATCGCCACCAGCGCGAGGATCGCGCCGTTGACCAGCCCGTTGACCAGGACCTGGAGCATTCGCGCCGCGCGCTCAGGGCCGGGGGTGAGACGCCCGCCCTAACCGGGAGTCCCCCGGCCCTGACCGCTCATCTGCGCTATCGAGCGTAGAACCTCACGATGTTGTCGCGGAAGATCCCCTGCTTGGCCTCGTCCGAGATGTCTTTGCGCTCCATCAGCTCCTCGATCTCGTGCCTGGCGCGCTCCCGGTTCGTCTCGTGGGGGAAGTCTGAGGCGAAGAACAGGTTCCGGTGCCCGATGCGCTCGATGGCGTAGGTGAGTGACTCCTCCCCACCCTCGCAACTGAAATAGAGCTGGCCGGACTTGATGTACTCGCTCGGCTTTTTCTTGAGCCACTCGGAGAATTCCTTGTACTTGGCCCCGGCCCAGACCTCGTAGGAGCGGTCCAGCCGGTCCATGATGTAGGGCACCCACCCGGCGCCCGCCTCCAGGTACGCCACGCGGAGCCGCGGGAACCGCTCGAACACCCCCTCCATCACCATGCTGGTGAGCTGGATGATCTGGGCGATGGGGTGCTCCA
>CAYJUC010000154.1:0-7517 GCA_964372605.1 uncultured bacterium
CCCCCACCTGGAGATGCACACCCGGGGAGGATAAAGTTGGAAGGGGGCCGTCGAGACCCCCTCCGGCTTTTCCGAGCGCGGGCTTGGCCCGCGCAACCTGATGTGGGGGGAGGTATCGGAAGGGGGGCGTGAGCCCCCCTCCGAGTCTAAAGCGGCGCGGGGAGGTCGGAGCGCCCCATCAGGTAGAGGTCGACGCCGCGGGCCGCGCTCCTTCCCTCCGCGATGGCCCATACGATGAGGGATTGGCCTCGCTGCATGTCGCCGGCGGTGAAGACGCCGGGGACGCTGGTCATCCAGTTCTCGTCCCGCCACACGTTGCCGCGCTCCGTGAGCTTGACGCCGAGCTCGGCCAGCATGCCAGGGCGTTCGGGCCCCAGGAACCCCATCGCGAGGAGCACCAGGTCACTCGGGAGGGAGAACTCCGCGCCGGGGATTTCCTTGAAGGCGGTCCGGCCGTTGTCGTGCGTCATTTCCACCTGGATGGCTTCGAGGGCTCTCACGTGCCCGCGCTCGTCGCCGAGGAAGCGCTTCGTGGACACAGCGTAGAGCCGCTCGCCTCCTTCCTCGTGGGCAGGGGAGACGCGGTAGACGTTGGGCCACTGTGGCCACGGGTTGTCGGGATCTCGCTGATCGGGAGGACGCGGCAGAATCTCCAACTGGTGAACCGCGCGGGCGCCCTGGCGGTGAACCGTTCCCAGGCAGTCGGCGCCCGTGTCGCCGCCCCCGATGATCACGACGCGCTTCCCGCTGGCGGTGATGAACCGCTCGTCGGGAACGTCGTCCCCTTCGCAGCGCCTGTTCTGGAGCGGCAGGTACTCCATGGCGAAGTGAATCCCCTCGAGCTCCCGTCCGGGGATCGGCAGGTCGCGGGGCGCGCAGGCGCCTCCAGCCAGAAGGATGGCGTCGAAGCTCTGCCTGAGATCCGCGACCGGAACGTTCACGCCGACGTGGGCGTTCACCACGAACCTCACGCCCTCGGCCTCCAGCTGCCGGAGCCGGCGGTCGAGGACGCGCTTCTCCATCTTGAACGCCGGGATCCCGTAGCGGAGGAGGCCGCCGATCCGGTCGTCCCGCTCGAAGACCGTGGCCCAGTGGCCGGCGCGGTTTAGCTGTTGGGCGGCGGCGAGCCCGGCCGGGCCAGAGCCGACTACGGCCACCTTCTTTCCGGTGCGAACCGAGGGCGGCTCCGGCCGGACCCAGCCGGATTCTGCGGCATGGTCGATGATGGCCAGCTCGATCGCTTTGATCGTGACCGGGTCGTCGTTGATCCCGAGCACGCAGGAACCCTCGCAGGGGGCAGGGCAGAGCGTTCCGGTGAACTCCGGGAAGTTATTGGTGGCGTGGAGGCGGTCGATCGCCTCCTGCCACTTGTCCCGATAGATCAGGTCGTTCCAGTCGGGGATGATGTTGCCGAGCGGGCATCCCTGGTGGCAGAAGGGGATCCCGCAGTCCATACAGCGCGCGGCCTGCTTTTGAAGCTTGTCCGTGGGCCACGGAAGCATCACCTGCTTCCAGTCCCCAACCCGCTCCGTGACCGGCCGGTAGGGCTGCTTGTCGCGCTTGAACTCGATGAAACCGGTCGGCTTACCCATGCGCCCTACATCGCTTCCGTGATACGCGTCGAGAAACTGACATGATCGTAGAGGTTCCGCTCCGAGCGGCGGCTTTGCCGCCGCAATTAACCCGGGCCTCGCGCGGCGGGTCGCCTGCCTCGCCGCATGGCCGGACCCGCCACGCTCGAACCGCAAGGGGGGGAGGCTTCGGCAGGGGGG
The DNA here is from genome assembly GCA_964372605.1 of uncultured bacterium. Classification (GTDB taxonomy): domain Bacteria; phylum Methylomirabilota; class Methylomirabilia; order Rokubacteriales; family CSP1-6; genus CAYJUC01. The sequence continues at coordinate 1,773 of CAYJUC010000154.1, forward strand.
CGAAGCCCCCCTCCGAGGTTCTTACCCATGCGCCCCTTCCATCACCGCCACCTCCCAGGGGACCCCTTCCTCCTGGGCGCGCTTCATCGCGAGGAGCGCCCGCTTATAATCGCGCGGCACCACCTTCACGAACTTCGGCTGCGCGGCCTCCCAGTTCTCGAGGATCCGCTCCCCCACGGCGCTCTGTGTGTAGCGGACGTGACGGCGCAGAAGCTCTTTGACTTCTAGGACGTCCTCGGGAGCCAGGAGAGGCTCCAGGTCGACCATGCCGAAATTACATCGGATCTTGAAGTCGCCAGCCTCGTCCAGGACATAGGCGACGCCGCCGGACATCCCGGCCGCAAAGTTGCGTCCGGTCCTGCCGATCACGACGATGCGCCCGCCGGTCATGTACTCGCAGCCATGATCGCCCACCCCCTCCACCACGGCGCGGGCCCCGCTGTTCCTCACCGCGAATCGCTCTCCGGCCACGCCGCGGAAATACGCCTCGCCGCTGGTGGCGCCGTAGAGGACGACGTTGCCGATCAGGATGTTCTCCTCCGGGACGAAGGTGGCCTCGCGGGGGGGATAGACGACGATCTTGCCGCCGGACAGCCCCTTGCCCAGGTAGTCGTTGGAATCCCCCTCCAGGATCAGGGTGATTCCCGTCGGGACGAAGGCGCCGAAGCTCTGCCCCGCGGAGCCGGTGAAGTGGATGCGGATCGTATCCTCGGGCAGCCCCTCCGCTCCGTAGCGGCGCGTGATCTCGTGGCCGAGGAGTGTCCCCACGGTCAGGTTCACGTTCCGGATGGGTAGACGCAGGTCCACCGGCTCGCGTTGCTCGATCGCCCGCTCGCAGCGCGGGATGATCTCGGTCATGTCCAGCGACTTCTCGAGGCCGTGGTCCTGCTCCCTTACCCTATGAGTCGCCACATCATGCCCGACCGCGGGGCGGTAGAGGATCGCGGAGTAATCGAGGCCGCGGGCCTTCCAGTGGTCCACCGCTCGCCTGATGTCCAGCTTGTCCGCCCGGCCGATCATCTCGTCCATGGTGCGGAAACCGAGCTTGGCCATGTGCTCCCGCACCTCCTCGGCAATGAAGCGGAAGAAGTTCTCGACGAACTCGGGCTTGCCGCTGAACTTCTTCCTGAGCTCCGGATCTTGAGTCGCCACGCCCACCGGGCAGGTGTTGAGGTGGCAGACGCGCATCATGATGCATCCCATCACGACCAGCGGGGCGGTGGAGAAACCGTACTCCTCGGCCCCCAATAACGCCGCGATGACCACGTCGCGGCCGGTCTTCATCTGCCCATCCACCTGGACCACGATGCGGTCCCGCAGCTTGTTGAGCACCAGGACCTGCTGGGTCTCAGCGAGCCCGAGCTCCCACGGGAGCCCGGCGTGCTTGATGCTGCTGAGCGGGGAGGCGCCGGTGCCGCCGTCGTGCCCGGAGATCAGGACCACGTCGGAGAAGGCCTTCGCCACGCCGGCAGCCACGGTCCCGACCCCGACCTCGGCCACCAGCTTCACGTGCACCCTGGCCTTCGGGTTACTGTTCTTCAAGTCGTGGATCAGCTGCTTGATGTCCTCGATCGAGTAGATGTCATGGTGGGGCGGCGGGGAGATCAGCCCCACCCCCGGGGTCGAGTGCCGCACTTTGGCGATCCAGGGATAGACCTTCTGGCCGGGGAGCTGGCCTCCTTCACCGGGCTTGGACCCCTGGGCCATCTTGATCTGGAGGTCGGTGGCGTTGACGAGGTACTCGCTCGTGACGCCGAACCGGCCGGAGGCGACCTGCTTGACGGCGCTCCGGCGCAGGTCGCCGTTGGGGTCGGGCGTGTAGCGCGCGGGGTCCTCGCCGCCCTCGCCGGTGTTCGAGCGGGCGCCCATCCGGTTCATGGCGATGGCCAGCGTCTCGTGGGCCTCCTGGCTGATGGAGCCGTAGGACATGGCGCCGGTGGCGAACCGCTTGACGATCGATTCGACCGGCTCCACCTCTTCCAGCGGGATCGGCGTCCCGGCGGACTTGAAGTCGAAGAGCCCGCGGAGGGTGCAGAGGTTCAGGTTCTGGTTGTTCACCAGGTCGGTGTACTCCTTGAAGATCTTGTACTGGCCGCTCCGCGTGGCGTGCTGGAGCTTGAACACGGTGTCGGGGTTGAAGAGGTGGTACTCCCCGTCGCGCCGCCACTGGTACTCGCCCCCCCAGTCCAGCTCGGGCTTCCCCACGGGGCGCTCGGGGAAGGCGTGCTGGTGGCGGAGGATCGCCTCCTCGGCGATCACGTCCAGGCCCACGCCACCGATCCGCGAGGCCGTCCACGTGAAGTACCGGTCCACGAACTCCTTGGAGAGGCCGATGGCCTCGAAGATCTGGGCGCCCCGGTAGGACTGGATCGTGGAGATCCCCATCTTGGAGATGACCTTGAGGACCCCCTTGTTCAGCGCCTTGATATAGTTCTTCACCGCTCGCTTGTGGTCGAGCCCGGACAGGAGCCCTTCGCGGATCATGTCATCCAGAGTCTCGAAGGCCAGGTACGGGTTGATGGCGCCGGCCCCGTAGCCGATGAGGAGCGCCGCATGGTGGATCTCCCGGGGCTCCCCGCTCTCGATCAGGAGGCCCACCCGCGTCCGCGTCCCCTCCCGCACCAGGTAGTGGTGGACACCGGCCGTGGCCAGGAGCGCCGGGATCGGCGCCAGGTTCCCGTCTACGCCTCGGTCCGACAGGATGATGAACGTATAGCCCAGGGCGATGGCGCGGCTCGCCTCGAGGCAGAGCTCGTCCATGGCGCGTTCCAGGCCCTTCGCTCCTTCGGCCGCCTGGAACAGCATCGGGAGCGTCTTGGTCCTGAAGCCCGGGCGGTCGAGGTGCCGGATCTTCGCCAGCTCCTCGTTGTCGAGAATCGGGACCTTCAGCTTGATCTGGCGGCAGCTCTCCGGCTCGGGTCGGAGGAGGTTCCGCTCGGGTCCGATCGTCGTGGACATCTGGGTGACCAGCTCCTCGCGGAAGGCATCCAGCGGCGGGTTGGTGACCTGGGCGAAGAGCTGCTGGAAGTAGTCGTAGAGCAGACGCGGCCGGTTGGAAAGCACGGCCAGCGATGTGTCGGTCCCCATGGAGCCGACAGGTTCTTCGCCGTTCAGGGCCATCGGGCCCATCAGAATGCGCAGGTCCTCGTGGGTGTAGCCGAAGGCGTTCTGGCGCTGGAGCACGGTCTGGTGATCGGGCTCTGGGACGTGGGGCGGTTCGGGCAACTCCTCCAGCGGAACGAGATGCTGCCTGAGCCACTGGCCGTACGGATGCTCCGAGGCGAACCGGCGCTTGATTTCCTCGTCGTCGATGATCCGGCCCTGGGCGGTGTCGACCAGGAAGATCCGTCCGGGGTGCAGCCGCTCCTTCTGGAGCACGTTCTCGGGCGGGATGTCGAGCACCCCCACCTCGGAGGCCATGACGACCAGGCCGTCCTTGGTCACGCAGTAGCGCGACGGGCGCAGCCCGTTCCTGTCGAGGACCGCGCCGATGACCGTGCCGTCGGTGAACGCGATGGACGCCGGGCCGTCCCACGGCTCCATGAGGCAGCCGTGGTACTCGTAAAACGCCTTCCGCTCGGGGCTCATGGACTCGTGGCCGCTCCACGGCTCGGGGATCATCATGAGCACGGCGTGGGGGAGGGGCCGGCCGGCCATGACGAGAAACTCCAGCACGTTGTCGAAGATGGCCGAGTCGCTCCCGCCCTCGATGACGATCGGGAGGATCTTCTTGAGATCGGGGAGAAGCTCCGACTCGCAGAGAGCCTCTCTGGCGCGCATCCAGTTGATGTTGCCCCTGAGCGTGTTGATCTCCCCGTTGTGGGCGATGTAGCGGTAGGGATGGGCCAGGGGCCAGCTGGGGAACGTATTGGTGGAGAACCGCTGGTGGACCAGGGCCAGCGCCGATTCGATGGCCGGGTCCACGAGATCGGGAAACATGCTCTCGATCTGGTCGGCCGAAAGCATTCCCTTATAGATGAGGGTGTTCGACGACAGGCTCGGCAGGTAGAAGAACTTCCGATCGGGCATCTCCGAGCCCCAGATCGCGTGCTCGACCCGCTTCCGGATCACGTAGAGGCGCCGCTCGAAGGCCTGATCGTCGGTTAGGTCGGGGTGGCGGCCGATGAAGATCTGTTTGAAGTGGGGCTCAACAGACCTGGCCGTAGGGCCCACAGGAGAGTCATCGGTGGGGACCTCCCGCCAGCCGAGCAAGGCCTGCCCTTCCTCCTCGATGATCCGGGCGAACAGTTCCTGGCAGCGGGCCGCCCGGGACGGGTCTCGCGGGAGGAAGACGAGCCCGGCGCCGTATTGCCTGGGGCCGGGGAGAGAGATGCCGAGCTTCGCGCACGCTCGGGCCAGGAAGGCGTGGGGCATCTGGATGAGGATTCCCGCGCCGTCCCCGGTGTTCGGGTCGCACCCGCACGCGCCCCGATGCAGGAGGTTTTTCAGGACGGTGAGCGCCTGCTGGATGATCCTGTTGGACTTGCGCCCCTTGATGTCCACCACGAAACCGACGCCGCAGGCTTCGTGCTCGTAGGAAGGGTCGTACAGCCCTTGCTTGGGGGGAATACCCGGCCAGTTCACGATTCCGTTCTCCTCGAGTTCACTCACGGCGTTCTCCGTTCGTCCGTCCCGAGCCCGTATTTAACCGGCAAGGCTACACCAAAAGTCATCATAAGTCACGCCTAAAATTCAATATATTTTACATTAACGATTCTAATGGATATCATATGGACATGAACCTGGAGACCTTCCAGCTCTACTGCGACATCGTCCGGCTCCGAAGCTTCTCCCGGGGGGCGGGGGCCAACGGCGTCACTCAGTCCGCGGCCAGCCAGGCGATCCGGCAACTGGAGGCGGAGCTCGACGTCCGGCTCCTCGACCGGAGCAAGCGCCCCCTCACCGTGACCCCGGAAGGGCAGGCCTTTTACGAGGGGTGCCGGGAGCTGCTCCAGGGATTCGAGAAAGTCCGGACCAGCGTCGCATCGGCCCGGAGCCAGCTGGCCGGGCCTGTCCGCGTGGCCGCCATCTACTCGGTCGGGCTTCACGATATGAGCCGGCATATGCAGCCCTTCATGAGCGCGTACCCCCAGGCCAAAGTTCACCTGGAATGCCTCCACCCGCACAAGGTCGTTGAGGCGGTGATCAACGACGAGGCGGACGTGGGGATCATGTCCTACCCCCCCGCCAACCCGGCGCTGGCGGTCATCCGATGGCGATCCGAGAAGATGGTGCTGGTTTGCCATCCAAACCACCGGCTTGCCCGCCGGCGGACGGTCCCCGCCGAGGAGCTCCAGGGGGAGAATTTTGTCGCCTTCGATCCCGATCTGGGGATCCGAAAAGCCATCGACCGGGCGCTGAAGCAGCGGAACGTCAGGGTCAACGTGGTCATGGAGTTCGACAACATCGAGACGATCAAACAGGCCATCGCCATCGAAGCGGGCCTGAGCATTCTGCCCAAGCCGACGGTGCTGAAAGAAGTGAGCATCCGCACCCTGGCGGCCCCGGCCCTGGATGTTCCCGACCTGGCCCGTCCGGTGGGGATCATCTACCGGCGCCAGAAACACATGACCCCCATCGTCGCCCGCTTCATCGAGTCGCTACGGAAGGCCGGGGACCGGGCGGAGGGCTGAAATGGTCGTTCGAGCCGAGACGCTCCCGCCGCCTCGCAAGGGCGGCGAGCGGCGAGGGGAGGGCTGAAATGGTCGTTCGAGCCGAGACGCTCCCGCCGCCTCGCAAGGGCGG
>CAYJUC010000154.1:7617-8595 GCA_964372605.1 uncultured bacterium
CGAGCGGCGAGGGGAGGGCTGAGATGGTCGTTCGAGCCGAGACGCTTCCGCCGCCTCGCAGGGGCGGCGAGCGGCGAGGGGAGGGCTGAAAAGATATTCGTGGTACGCTAAGGGGGTGAGCGAGCCACAGGCCCTGCTGATCATCGCCGCCAGCGAGATCGATTCCAACCTCTACTACGCCACGCGCTTTCTGGCCCCGGATCCCTTCGTGTTCCTCCAGGTCGATGGACGCAAACTCCTCCTGATGAGCGATCTGGAGATCGACCGCGCCCGGGCCCAAGCCCTGGTGGACGAAGTCCTCTCCCTCTCTCTGTACGAGCGGAAAGCCCACCAGCGCTGGCAGTCTCCCCACCTCACGGATACGATCAGCCTGCTCCTGGAAGCCTGCGACGTCCGGTCGGTCACGGTCCCCTCGGTGTTCCCCCTCGAGTATGCGGACCGCCTCCGCGAGCGGGGCATTCGCGTCATGCCGAAGGCGGACCCCTTTTTCCCCGAGCGCCTGATCAAATCCGAGGCGGAGATCACCGCGATCACCGAGGCCCAGCGCCATACGGAAACCGCCCTGGACGCGGCCCTGAACGTCCTCCGCGAAAGCGAGACCGGGGGCGAATACGTCTGCTGGCGCGGAAACGTCTTGACCTCCGAGGATTTGAAGAAGGTCATCAACGTCTCGCTCATGGAGAACGACTGCATCGCCCAGCACACCATCGTCGCCTGCGGAATCGACGGGGTCGACCCCCACAACCAGGGCGCCGGTCCGATCCGCGCCAACGCGTCCATCGTGTTCGACATCTTCCCCCGCTCGAGCCGGAGCCGCTACTTCGCCGACATGACCCGGACCGTGGTCAAGGGGGAAGCCTCGGATCATCTCAAGCGGATGTACGAGGCCGTGCTTGCGGGTCAGGACCGGGGAATCGAGCTGATCCGGGACGGCGCCTCCGGTCAGGCGATCCACGCGGAGGTCGCGCGCGCCATGGA
>CAYJUC010000155.1:0-8572 GCA_964372605.1 uncultured bacterium
AGAGCGCGAGCGTACCGACATTCTGGCAGAGACCGAAGAGAAGGCAGATCCAGACAAAGCCCGGCTTGATCGCCGGCCATCCGTTGGCCAGTGCAGAGATCAGCACGAACGGCAGGAGAAACGTGAAGCGCCCCCAGACGTTGATGTACTCGTCCAGGGAATGGCCCAGCCGCTTCATCACTGCGTTGCGGAGGACCTGGCAGAGCGCAGAGACGAGCGCTAGCGGGATCCACACACCGGCGCTCTACGCTGCGGCCCGCTTCATTTGACCCCTTTCAGGAACGCGAGGACCGCCTTGTTGAACGCCTCCGCCTGCTCGGCCGCGAAGCCGTGACCGCCGGGGATGATCTTGAGCCGCGCCTTCGGGATGAGCCGCGCCACTTCCCGCGAGAACGCCGGCGGCGTCAGGACGTCGTCCTTGCCCACCAATACCAGCGTCGGCGCCTTGATCTTTCCGAGCTGCTTCACCCGGGTCCCGTTCCAGGCCAGGAGGCCGCGGCCCTGTCGCTCGATCCCCTCCGCCTTGGTCTGAAACGGGTACGCCAGCATCCGCTTGAGGACCTCCTCCGCGGCTCCGCGCTGCTCCAGGAACCCCGGCGAGTACGCCCAGGGATAAATGACGTCGCGGAACCGCTCCTCGACCGTCAAGCGGTGAGCCAGCCGCATCCACGACTCGATCGTGTAGAGGAACCGGCCGTCTCCTTTGATCCAGGTGCATCCCAGCACCAGGCTCCGGACGCGCTTCGGGTGGCGGATGGCCAGCTCCTGGGTGATGGTCCCGCCCATTGAGGTGCCCAGGACGTGCGCCTTCTTGACCCCGAGGTGATCGAGCAGCCCGGCCGCGTCGTCGGCCATCTGGGCCGTCGGGTAGGACTCTCCCTCAGTCACCCCGGTCTCCCCCACCCCGCGGTTGTCGAATGTGATCACCTGATAGTGGGGGGAGAAGTCCCGGACCTGGAGGACCCACCCCACGGCGGCAATCGAGAGGCCGTTGATCAAGAGAAGGGGATCTCCCTGGCCGTAGACCTCGTAGTGGATCTTGATCCCGTTGACGTCGGCGTACGGCATAGCTCGGCTCCTTTCCGCGTGAATTGGCTGAGACGGTGTTGACTACGGGATGACGGCGACCTTGATGGACTCGGGGGCGCGGTGGGCGGCAAACGCCTCCTGGATCGCCTCCAGCGGGAAGCGGTGGGTGACCAGCGGCTCGACCTTCACGGCACCGCTTTCGAGGAGCTTCATCGCCTCGGGAAACTCGTCCCGGTAGATCATCGAGCCGATGATCCGGAGCTCCCGCCTCACTACCCAGAAAAAATTGAGCGTGGACGGCGCGTGCGGCAGGCCCGTGAGGACCACCCGCCCGCCCGGACGGAGCAGCAGAACCGCTTCGGCCACGGCCTCCGGGGTCCCGGCAGTCTCCACCACGAGGTCCACCCCTTCGCGCCCGGAGAAGCGGCGGGCCGCCTCACTCCCGGATCCGGAGCCGAGCGAGTGGACCGCCTCGGCGCCCAGCTCGCGCGCCAGGTCGAGCCGGCGCTCGGTGCGTCCCACGGCCAGGAGTCGCGCGCCCCGGGCCTTCAGGGCCTGGAGCGCCAGGAGCCCCAGAGTCCCCACGCCCAGCACCGCCGCGCTCTCTCCCGGTTGAACCTCGCCGCGCGCCACGGCGCGCACCACCACGGCCAGCGGCTCGGTCAGGAGCAGCTGGGCGTCGGTGAGGCCGGGCGGGGCAGCCCAGCAGCAGCGACCCGGAAGCCGGGCGAGCTGGGCGAAGCCGCCGTCCACGTCGATCCCCACTGCGGTGCGGCTCGCGCACAGGTTCCGGTTCCCCTCCAGGCAGAGGCGGCATCGCCCGCACGAGTAATTGGGCTCCACCGCCACCTTGTCCCCCGGCTTGAGATGGCTCACCCCCTCCCCCACGGCCGACACGACGCCGACAAACTCATGGCCCATGATGAGCGGATAGTTGACCGGCCGGTCCCCCGACCAGATCCGATAATCGGTCCCGCAGAGGCCGGCGACGCTGACGCGGATCACGACCTCTCCGGGCGCCGGACCCGGATCCGGAGCGGCGCCGATCCGGAGATCCTTGGGGGCGTGCAGGATCGCGGCTTTCATGGGCGGATGTTACTCGATAACGTCGTCGGTCTTCAATGCTCGACCGTGCCTCGGCACCCTCACCCCCGCCCTCTCCCTCGGGAGGGAGAGGGAGCCTGTTCGATTCCCTCGCCCCCGGCGGGGGAGAGGGTCAGGGTGAGGGGGCTTATTACGCAGCGGTCTGGCCACCGTCGAGGAAAATCGTCTGTCCGGTCATGAAGTCCGAGGCGGGGGAGGCCAGATACACCGTGAGCGGCCCGACCTCCTCGATGCGGCCGGTCCGCCGCATCGGCACGTTCTGCAGGAGGCGCTCGCGGATCCTTGGGTCGGCGAACGCTTCCGCGTTCATCGGGGTGACGAACCACCCCGGGGCCAGCGCGTTCACCTGGATGTTATAGCGCGCCCACTCGACGGCGAGGGCCTTGGTGAAAGAGATCACCCCGCCCTTGGAGGCCGCATAGGCAACGTAGCCGGGCAGCCCTGCCTCGGCCAGGACTGAAGCCACGTTGATGACTTTCCCCGACTTCTGGGCGATCAGGTGAGGCGCCGCGGCCCGGCAGCCGTTGAAGACGCCGGTGAGATTGGTATCGATGACCCGCTGCCAGTCGGCGGGCGCCAGCTCGGCCAGCGGAGCGACTCGGGCAACTCCGGAGTTGTTGACGACGATGTCCAGGCGGCCGAGACTCTGCACGGTCTCTGCGACCAGCGCCTCCACGGCGCTCCACTGGCTCACGTCGGTAGGAATCACCAGGGCGCGCCGGCCGAGCGCCTCGACCTGGCGGGCGGTCTCTTCCAGATCGGGCTTGGAGCGGGACGCCAGCGCCACGTGCGCCCCGGCCTCGGCCAAGGCGAGCGCCATGGCGCGCCCGAGCCCGCGGCTCGCGCCCGTGACGATCGCCACCTTCCCATCCAGCCTCAGCGCCTCAAGCACAGTCATTCATCCCGCGTTTCCCGCGACAAGCGCTCTGTCTCCTCGTATATCGTCTTTCGGGGGCCAACAGCCACGATCCGGATCGCCTCAGCGGATTGACGGTAAATCACTCTGAACCTGCCGACACGGATAGACAAGAGCCCGAGGAGGCGACCCCGTAGGGGCTTTCCGGCCGATGGGTCGATGAGCAAGGCGTCGAGCGTAGCGCGAACCTTCCGCTTGATCTCAGGATGGAGTCCTCGAATATAAGCTTTCAGTTCGTCCGGGACGAGAAGGCGGCGGGCTGGCAGAGCCGTCTCCGGGTCCCCTCAGTCACCGAAGAGTTCTGTCACCGTGTATCGCTTGAGCTTCCGCTTGGGAATTCGGAGTCCCCGCCGGATCTCCTTCATGAACTCTTTGTCAGCCAGGATCTCGACCGTTTCGCGCCACCCTTCGAACTGGTCTTGGCTAACGAGTACCGCGGCAGCGCGTCCATTCCGGGTGATGACGATCTCCTCGTCCCGTGCGGCGACCTCATCCACGAGCTTGCTAAGCTTTGCCTTCGCCTCTGAGAGCGGCACAATCTTCATTTCCTGGCTCCTCGAGTTGGTCTAAATTCTGACCAAAGCTTACACCGCGGGTCCTCCCACGTCAATCTACCGATACAGCGACTCGAGCAGGTCGTGGTGCTTCTCGGCCACCACCTTGCGCTTGACCTTGAGAGTGGGTGTCAGATCTCCTCCCTCCTGGGTGAAGTCAACGGGGAGGATGGCAAACTTCTTGATCTGGGCGTAGGACTGAAGCTCCGCGTTCTTCGCCTCGACGATTCGTCCCACCCGCTCGACCACCTTGGGGTGCTTTGCCAGCTCGGCGTCGCTCCCGGAGATCCCCTGCTCTCTGCCGAACTTGGCCAGCTCCTCCGGGTTCAGCGTGACGAGGGCCACGGGATAGGGCCGGCGGTCGCCGTAGACCATGGCCTGGCTCACGAACGGGTCGGTCTTCAGCAGGTTCTCGATGTTCTGGGGGGCGATGTTCACCCCGCCGGCGGTGACGATCAAATCCTTCTTCCGGTCGGTGATGTAGAGAAACCCGTCCGGATCGATCCTGCCGACGTCCCCGGTGTGGAACCATCCGCCGGGCTCGAAGACCTCCGCCGTCGCCTCCGGCTTCTTCCAGTACCCCCGCGTGGCGACGTTGGGACCGCGGGCCAGGATCTCTCCGTCAGAGGCGATTTTCAGCTCGACGCCTGGAAGGGCCTTCCCCACCGATCCGAACTTGAACTGGCCCACACAGTTGACCGTCAGCGCGGGGCAGGTCTCCGTCAGCCCGTACCCCTCGAGGATCAGGATTCCGGCGGCGTGGAAAAATTCGGCGATCTCCTTGGAGAGCGGGGCGCCGCCGGAGTTGGCGAAGCGGAGCCGGCCGCCCAGGGCGTGGTGGAGCTTCGAGAAGACCAGCTTGTGGGCGATCCTGTGCTTCAGCCTGAGGCCGAGCGGGATCGGCCTTCCGGCCTGCTCGGCCTGGCTCACCCGGCGCCCCACCCCAAGCGCCCAGTAGAAGATCTTCTTCTTCCCGTGCGAGCCCGCCTCGACGCCGGCCAGGATGCGAGCATAGACCTTCTCGAAGACGCGGGGGACGCTGGCGATGTACGTCGGGCTCGTTTCCCTGAGGTTTTCTCCGACCTTGTCGAGATTTTCTGCGAACGCGGTCACGACTCCCGAAAATACACCGAAGTAAGCGCAGGCTTGAGCGAACGAATGGGCCAGCGGCAGGAAGAGCAGGTCTTTGTCGCCCTCGCCCACGGCCCAGATCTGCCCCAGCGCCCGCATGGTGGCCATGTGATTGCCGTGAGTCTGGACCACGCCCTTGGGCGATCCGGTAGTCCCCGAAGTGTAGACGATGGACGCGATGTCGTCGGCCCGGGTCTCTTTGAGGCGCTGCTCCAGAGTAGCGGCGAACCCTCGGCGCGCCTCCCGCCCGCGGCGGCGAAGCTCTTCCCAGGTGAGGACGCCGGGATCCTGACCGGCCGACCGTTCGATCACGACGATCTCGGCGAGCCGGTCCATTTTCCCGCGGACGGAGAGCGCCTTGGCAAGCTGCTCCTGGTTCTCGACGATCAACGTCCTTGTGTCTGAATCGTTGACGATGTAAGCGAGCTGCTCGGGCGTGTAGGAGGGATAGACGGGGATCGTGACGCACCCGGCGGAGAGAATCGCGAAGTCCGCCTGCATCCACTCAGCGCGGCTCTGGGAGAGGAGCGCCACGGCATCCCCCTTCGCCCGGCCCAGGGCCAGGAGCCCCAGCGCCAGCTCGCGCACCGCCTCTCCATACTGGCGCCAGGTGAGGTTCTCCCACCGGCCCTCCCGCTTGAACTCCTGAGCCGGACGGTCACCGCTCTTCTCCACTCGACTCCAGAACATCTGGGCCAGAGTCTCGTCAGCCATGGTGGTCCTCCCTCGTGACACCCTCTCCCCCACCCTCTCCCTCGCAGGGAGAGGGAAGGGTGAGGGAACCGAAGTATTTCTGATAGACGTGGCCGTTGTGATAGCCGATGGGGCGACACGGCCACTTGAGCCGCGGTGGGGTCCGCGTCATGCGCCAGACCGGCATCTGGAGCAGGAGCTGACCGTAGAAAGGATCATCCACGATCCGAAGGCAGCCCCGCTCCCACCAGTGGGACTCCGCGAGAGTTCTGGAGGGGGGATTCACCGGCCCGAAGACCACGACGCCCGGTCCGGGATCGCCCAGCACCCTGGCCAGAATCTCTTCCGCGGTGAAGTTCCGGGACCAGCGCTCGATCTCCTCCCTGAGCTCCACCTGGTTTGCCATGGTCGCACGTTTGAGCGTGGAGTCAAAGCGCGGGTCCTGAGCCAGCTCGGACCGCCCCATGATCCGGCACAGGGCCTGGAAGTTCTGATCGGTGTAGGCCGCGATGTAGGCGAAGCCGTCCTTGACGCGAACGAAGGTGTACGGGAAGACGGCCAGCTCGTAGAGCCCGGTGCGCGGCCGCACCTGGCCCGAGGTGTGGTAGAGGAGCACCGTGTACTCCAGGTAGCGCATGATCGTTTCGGCGCCCGAGACGTCGATCATCTGGCCGCGACCGGAGCCCCGGCGCCAGTGAAGCGCGCCGAGCAGCGCCAGGCAACCGCCCGCCGCCTGGGCGTAGGCGCTGATCCAGCTCCCCACCCGCATGGGCGGCCCCTCCGGATCGCCGGTGATATGGAGGAGGCCGGAGAGGGCCTGGTCGAGAAGGTCGTACTCGGCGGGCTGCCCCGGAGCCTTGGGGCCGAACTGGCCGTAGGCCGAGCAGGCCACGTAGATCAGCCGCGGGTTCAGCTCCGAGAGCTGGCGATACCCGATTCCCAGACTGTCGAGATAGCCGGGCGCGAACCCCTCGATCAAGACATCCGCCCGGGCGGCCAGTCCCTTGAGCAAGGTCCGCCCCTCGCCGCTTTCGAGGTCCAGCGTGACGAAGTAGCGGTTCCGGCCCTCGGCCACGAACGCCAGGCCTTCACCGTTGGCTTCCGCATCCGGCGGGCCCCAGCGACGCGCTGGGTCTCCACCGGGCGGCTCAACCTTGATCACCTCGGCGCCAAGCTCTGCCAGGTAGGTGCCCGCCAGGAACGCCCCGTAGTGCCGGTATGAGAGATCGAGAACGAGGAGATCGTCCAGCGCCTCGGGCTTCTCCGAGAACCGCTCCGGATCTTCCTGTGCCCTGATCCAGTCGGACCACCGCGACCCTGTCACTGAAGCAACCCCTCCCCTTTCCAGTCGTCCGGGGGCTTGCCGCCGATCTTGTCCCCCCACCGGCCCACCGCGCCCTTGGCTTCCAGCTCTCTCAGCTCGGCGTCGGTCAGGCCCAGGATTTTTTTCAGCACGAAGTCGTTGTGAAAGCCCACCGGCTTCCCCGCCCACTTGATCCGGGCCGGCGTGGCGGAGAGCTTGGGGGCCGGGCCGTACTCCACCATCTTTCCGTAGACCGGGTCGTCGTGCTCCCAGACAGAGCGGCGGGCGCGGAAGTGCTCGCTCTCGTAGTGGTCTCTGGCCGTCGTCACCGGCGCCACCGGGACGCCGTGCTCACGCGCGGCGGCTTCCACCTCGGCCCGGGTTCGCCCGGCGCACCAGGAGGCGATGATCCGATCCAAAGAGTCGGCGTACGACGGTTCCCGCCTAGCGGTCGGGCTGGCGAAGCGCGGATCACTCAGAAGCTCCGGCTTCTCCAGCAGGTCAGAGAGCCGCCGGAACTCCTCGTCGCTCCCGGCGACCAGCGCCACATAGCCGTCGGCGCAGCGATAGACTCCGGAGGGAGCGAAGACCGGGTCCCGGTTGCCGGTTTTGGGCCGGTCTTTCCCGGTCAGGCCGGCGTAGAGCCAGGTCCAGTCCATGGCGCGGATCAACCCTTCGCACTGGGCCAGCTCCACAAACTGCCCCTCGCCGGTCCGCTCGCGCCAGTGGAGCGCGGCCAGCGCCCCCAGGGCCGACATGTTGGCCCCGAACCAGTCCCCGATGTAGTTGCCGATCTTGGTGGGAAGCTCGCCTGGGACCCCGGTGATCGATGTGAGCCCGGATACCGCCTGAGCCAGCCCGTCATAGGAGGCGCGCCCCCTGGAAAACGGCCCCCACTGGCCGAACCCCGTGTTGGCCACGTAGATCAGGCGGGGGTTGACCTCGCGGAGCTGGCGGTAGCCGATCCCGAATTTCTCTTCCAGCGTTCCCGCCCGGTAGTTTTCGATCAGGATGTCGGAGCGGGCGGCCAGCTTCCGGATCAGCTCCTGCCCTTCCGGCTTGTGCATGTCGATGCCGACGTGGTACTTGGAGTGGTTCATCCCGAAGAAGACCACCGAGATATTCTTCCAGAACATCGCGGCGCTGCCGAGAATCCGGGTCGCGTCCCCCCGCCCCGGCAGCTCCACCTTGATCACCTCTGCGCCGAGTTCGCCCAGGAAATCCGCCGTGGCCGGGCCGAAGATCAAGACGGAGAGGTCCAGCACGCGGATCCCCCGAAGCGCCTCGGGCTTCTCGTGGATCCGGGCCGGGTCGAAGAGCCGTTGCGCCCAGTCGAAGTAGGAGTCAGTCATCGCGGAGCGGACCTCCCGCGAGGAAATGTGTGAAGCTCGCAGCGGGATCGTATCATCGCCGTGTGAGCAGGAGCAAGCCCCTGCCCGTCAAGACATGCAAGACAAGGCGGGGTGCGACGGGGATCTACCGCGTGCGCCGGTACATCGCGCGGATGACGCGCTACCTGACCCTCCATCCGGGCGACGTGATCTGGTTCGGGTGCGACGGACCGACGGAGCCCGCGCTCCCGCCGGGCGACCTGGTGGAGGTCGAGACCGACGCGATCGGCGCGCTCCGGAACCGCGTCATCGGTGAGGCCACCGGCTGAGCCGGCCTCACCCCTCGCTACCGGACGTGCCCGCCCGCCCGGTAGCGTTCTGTCCTTTGACAGGTGCGTCATCCGCGCTATCCTGTCGCCCTGAGGGTGGGCCCGGCTGGAGGCCGCGTGCGCCCCCGCCGGCCTGAGCGGAAGCACCGAGAAAGGGCTTTTTATCCTTCCTATGCTCTCTG
>CAYJUC010000156.1:0-8501 GCA_964372605.1 uncultured bacterium
CTGGCCACCGGCAGTGTTCGCGCCATTCTCGAGTGGCTTGAACAAGACAGATAAAGAACCCGTCAAAAGCATGAGAGTCGGCCAGAGGCATGACATTCGCCTATCTCGCCGTCAGGCATATGCTGGATGCGGTCGGCAGATGAAGCCGGGCATGCGCCGCGCTTTCCCGGAGGCTGCGAAACTTTGCGAAACGCCTTGACAGGCCCGACTGCCCCCTGGTACGGTCCCCGTGTGATTTTTCTGGGAAGTTCGCGTTGCACCCGGGCAGTCAAGAGAGGAGAGCGAGAGATGAAACGCATACGCCGATGGCTCGTGCTCGTCGCGCTGGCCGCCGTGTTGGGCGGGACGCCCACCCTGGCCGGCGCCCAGGGGAAGATCGTGTGGAACTTCCCCCATTACGCTGCCCCCACCTATTACATCATGCAGAACTACAAGGAGTTCGCCCAGCGCGTCCAGGAGAAGACCGGAGGGAGGCTCGAGATCCGGATCCATCCGGGCTCGTCGCTCTACCCGATGCAGGAGACTCACCTGGCCCTCATTGACGGGCGGGCGGAGATCGGCCCGGTGGGGCCGATCATCATGACCGACATCTTCCTCGCCACCGGAGTGGTGGATCTTCCGTTCATGACCAGCTCTCTGGAGGAGCACCGCAAGACGGCAGAGGGGCTCAGGAAGTTCTTCGCGGACGAGCTGGGCA
Source organism: uncultured bacterium (assembly GCA_964372605.1). Lineage (GTDB taxonomy): Bacteria > Methylomirabilota > Methylomirabilia > Rokubacteriales > CSP1-6 > CAYJUC01. Next base: position 698 of record CAYJUC010000156.1, read on the forward strand.
AGCGCGGGCTCGTGCTCCTCGCCGTCAACACCTGGCCCTCCCAGCAGCTCTTCTCCACCAAGCGGCCGATCAAGACAGTGGAGGACTGGAAGGGCCTGAAGATCCGCATCAAGGGCTCGGAAGAGGCGGCCCTCACCAGCGCGCTCGGCGGCTCCCCCGTCAGCGTGCCCTTCGGGGAGCTGTACACAGCCCTTCAGCGGGGGGTGGCCGAAGGGGCCATCACTTCGGCCACGAACGTGATCCCGATGAAGCTCTCCGAGGTGACAAAGTACATCAACTACTGGCACTTCACGGGGGCCGGGCTCGACCTCCTGACGGCGAACAGAAAGGCGTGGGAGGCTCTTCCTCCGGACGTTCGGAGCGCTGTCACAGCGGTGATCCGCGAGATGCCCCTCGAGGACAAGCAGTGGGCGGATGCCAAGTCCTGGGACGCGCGGGCCGGGAAGGAAGCGCAGGAGAGGGGCATGACGATCGTGGAGGTGCCCCCGGGGGAGATCGAGAAGGCCCGGAAGCTCGCCCGGCCCGTCTGGGATGCCTGGACGAAGCGGGCCGGCGAGCCCGGGCAGCGGGCCCTTCAGGAGGCGCTGCGCATCCTCGGACGCTGAGGCCGGAGCGGCCTGGCAGGAGCCGCGACTCGGATCGCGGAGTATCGCCCGGGAGGCTTCGGACCGTGGAGCGATGAGCAGGGTGGGTGCGGTCGACTGGACGGCGAGGGCGGGGTCGTTTCTCGCCGGCGTGGCCGTTCTGCTGATCACCCTGCTGATTACCTACGACGTCGCCATGCGCTTTTTCCTGGGCCGGCCCCAGGTGTTCGTCGACGAGCTGGCCAGCTTTCTCCAGGTGGTGGTGATCTTCTGGGGCCTCGCCGAGACGTTCAGACGCGACGGCCACATCAGCGTAGATCTCCTGACGCAAAGGCTCAGGCCCGGTCCGAGGGCCGGCCTTCGCGTCGTCACGCTTGTCCTGGCGCTAGGGTTTCTCGCCATCGTCACCTGGGAGACGGTGGATACCGCCCTCCGCGCGTATCGCTTCGGCCGGGTCTCCACAGTCATGCTCTATCCGCTCTGGATCGCCCAGCTTTGCATTCCGCTTGGGCTGGCACTCATGCTCGTCGCCATGCTGCTGGCGCTCGGGCGGCAAGTGCGCGTCCTGGCCGGGCGGGCTCCGGCGGGAACGGACGCCTCGCCGGAACCGGAACGCTGAGTGAGCGAGCCCGTCGCCGCGGCTGTCCTGCTCGGTCTCCTCTTCCTTCTCTTCACCGCGGGTCTCGAAGTCGCCTTCGCCCTTGGCATCGCCGGGCTCGTGGGCCTGCTCTGGCTGAAGGGGTGGACTGTGGGCCTGGGCGTCATCGGTTCCATCGCCTGGTCCAACTCGACGAACTTCTCGTTCGTGGCGGTCCCGCTCTTCATCTTCATGAGCGCGATCCTGCTGCATTCCGGGATCGGCGCTTCCCTGTACACCGCGGTGGCCCGCTGGGTGTCGTTCCTGCCGGGCGGCCTCGCCGTCGCGAGCGTCTTCGCGTGCGCCATCTTCGCCGCGGTCAGCGGATCCAGCGTGGCCACGGCCGCCACCATCGGGATGATCGCCATTCCGGAGATGGAGAAGCACGGCTACAATCGCCCGCTGATCTACGGGTCCCTGGCTTCCGGCGGGACCCTCGGCATCCTCATTCCTCCCTCGATCCCCATGATCATCTACGGGCTCATGACGGAGACGTCGGTGGGCCAGCTCTACATCGCGGGAATCGTGCCGGGCATCTTGCTGGCACTTCTGTTCGGCGCCTACATCGTCCTGGTCTCTGTGTGGCGGCCCGAGATGGCCCCCCGGGCCGCCGTCAGCGTGACGTGGCGCGACCGCCTCGCGTCCCTCGTGGACGTGGCGCCGGTGGTGGTGCTGATCTTCGCCGTGCTGGGGAGCATGTATTTCGGCGTCGTGACCCCCACGGAGGCCGCCGCCGTGGGAGCCTTCGTCAGCCTGGTTCTTGCGGCGTGGAAGCGAGGACTCGGATCCGGCGCGCTCGTCCGGTCCTTTCACGACGCGGTGCGGACCACGGGCATGGTCATGCTGATCATCATCTGCGCCTCCGTCTTCTCCCATGTGATCGCGCTCCTGGGGGTCCCCACGGCGCTGGTGCGGGCGGTGACGGGGCTCGATCTGCCCCCCGTCGCGGTCTTCGCCCTGATCTTCCTGATCCTGATCGGGGTCGCCTACGCCCTCGAAGAGATATCGGTGATGATCATCATCCTGCCGTTCCTCTTCCCGCTCGTCACCAGTCTCGGCTTCGACCCCGTCTGGTTCGGCGTGATCATGGTCATCTGGCTGGAGATGGGGTTGATCACGCCACCCGTGGGATTGAACCTCTTCGTCATCCAGGGGCTGGCCAAGAACCGGCCCGCCAGCGAAGTGATCCTGGGCGCCACGCCGTTCGTGGGCATCATCCTCCTCCTGGTCGTCATCCTGGTCGTGTTCCCCGACCTGGCCCTCTGGCTTCCCCGCCAGATGATTCCCGCGCGCTGACACGAATGATTTTGACACGAGCGGGGCGCCCCTGCAGCGTGGCGATCGCGCGACTTCCCGAGGGGTGCCGGAGGTCTACCGCTCAAACATCTCGCCTACGTTGGCCCGCCTGTGGGTCAGCCCCTACCGGTGTTCGTCGCTGACTTCTTCTCCGGCATCCACGCCTGACCGCTCCCCTGCAGGAAGCGAGCTCTATACGCCGCCCTCGGCCCACGAGCCGGCGCGGCAACGCTTTCGAGCGGCCGCCGAGGGGCCAACCCTCCTCGCAGCCTACCCACGTCACCCTAACCCGGCGTAGCCGGCCCTGTTTGGTTCCGGCTACGCCGGGTTAGGTTGTAGAGCCTCGTTCTCGGTGCTACAAGACGATTCCGGCACGCCGAGTCGAGGAGCGTGGCCGTATGCGCCCGTCGATGCCCTGGCGCCCACGCCGAAGGAACCTGTGACACCGACACCTGTTCCCGCGGTCCAGCGGCGAGTGGATTTCTCCGACCGCCTCAGGGAGTCGCGCCGACTGCACCGGCGATCTGGCACACTTCAGGGACTCGATGGCTGTTTTGTTTCCCTCGACGCTAAAAATTCTACTGACCGAGGTTACGACAGGCGACAGGCAAGCAGGCTTGCGCTTGAGGGGTGGTATGAGTGGAGGAGCGGCGTGCCGAATTCTGTTGTCGAGCCGAGTTCAATCGAAGGTCTTTGGCAACGCAGATAATCCTTAATGGGGATCGTGGGGACGTCGAAGTTCGCCCAGTCGCCGGACAAGGACCCGGCGCTCCCCCACGTGGCGCTTGCCGTCGCCGACGTGCAGGAGACCAAAAAGGAACTGGAGCGCCTGGGCGTGAGCTACTGGACCACCAGAGGGGTGGTAGGTCCCGATCAGGAGCAGGTCTTCGTAAAGGATCCGGCGGGAAACATGATCGAGCTGCACCAGGCAGGGGCCTGCCGTTGTAACAAGAGCGCAATGGGAGCGGGAGCCGGCATGCGCTGACCCGCCCGGAAACCTCGGGTCGCTCGACTACACGCCCGCGCTCGTCTCCTCGTGCCAGACGAGCAGGCGGCGCCGCAGAAGCTCGACCAGCTTGGTCATGGCGAAGCCGAGCAGCGACGCGGCCGCTACCCCGACCAGCACCGTCCGCATGTCGGCAAAGCGGCCGGCAAACATGATCATCGCCCCGAGCCCGACCCCGCCCGAGAGCATCTCGGTAAGCACGACGACGATGAACGCGATCGGCAACACGGTCTGGACGCCGGTCAGGATCTCCGGAAAGGCGGCGCGAAAGAACACCTTCATGAGCAACCGCCGCTCGCTGGTGCCCATATTCCGCGCCGACCAGATGAGGTATTTGTCCACGCTCTGAGTCCCGAGATGGGTGGCGCTCACCACCGGAAACGCGCAGGCGAACGCGGTCAGGAGGATCTTCGAGAGGTCGTGGAAGCCAAACCAGAGCACGAAGATCGGCCACAGGGCGACCTTCGGAGTCGGAAACCCGAGCGAGATCAGTGGATCGAAGAACCAGCGCATCACCCTGACCCGGGCCATGCCGATGCCCAACGGCACCCCTACCGCGACGCTGAGGGCCAGCGCCGCCAGCGCCCGCCAGAGTGTCGCGCCCATGTGCACGGGCAGATCGCCGCCGACCGTGAGCCGGTAGGCCCGCAGGGCGAGGATGGAGGGAGCCGGTAGGAAGTAGGGATTGATGACCGCGAGGCGGCTGGCCCCTTCCCACGCGACCAGTAAGGCGAGCACCGAATAGTATGGCTTGTACGACATACGCGGGCGCCTCCATCGGGCGGCCGCACCCGGTGGAACCGCGGGAGCGCTCACAGGTCCTCTCGCCATCTGAGCAGGCGTCGCATGAACAGGAGGTACAGCCGGTCGGCCGCGAATCCCATGACGCCGATCGTCAGGATGCCGGCAAACATCCCGCTGTAGAAGCCGTTTTCCCCCGCCGTCAGCGCGAACGCTCCGATGCCGCCTCGCGCACCCAGCTGTTCGGAGGCCACGAGGAGGACGAAGGAAAGCGCCAGCGTCATCCGGATGCCGCTCAGGATCTCGGGGAGCGCGGCGGGGATCACGATCTTCCAGAGCACCTGCCGCGGGCCGGTTCCCATGTTCAGCGCCGACCAGACGAGATAGTGGTCCACGCCGCGCGCCGCGTTGAACGAGCTGACGATGACGGGAAGGATGGATCCGAGCAAAATGACGCTGATCTGGAGCTGGTCGCCCAGTTTCACAACCAGCGCCAGGACGGGGAACAGCGCCACGACCGGCACCGGGTACCACAGTGTGACGATGGTCCGGAGCCCGAGTTCGACCGGGCGCAGCCGAGCCATGCCCACTCCGAGGGTCACCCCGAGGCCGACGGCCAGCAGAAACCCGACCGCCTCGCGGTAGAGCGAAATCGCCATGTCGCGCACGAGGTCGAGGGAAACCAGGAGGGTCCACAGGGTCGAGGCGACCGAGCTGAACCGCGGGAGAAAGTTCGGCGAGACGGCGCCCACGAGCACCGCCAGCTCCCAGCCCGCCACGACCACGAGGAGGGGCGAGTACCTGACAAAAACCGCGGCGAGGCCCACCACCTCAACGGCCCCGCACGCCCGCGGCGGCCTCTTCGAGCCGCTGGGCGGCGATCACTTCCTCCCTGACCAGCTCCCAGATCTGGCTCACCTTGTGAGCGAATTCAGGGCTCTCGGCGAACCCCGTGAAGTCGCGGGCGTGAACGTCGCGCGTGTCGACGATCGCCTTGATCTTGCCCGGGCGTGCGGTCATGACGGCGACGCGGTCCGCCAGATAGACGGCCTCACGCACGTCGTGGGTGACGAACAGTACCGTCTTCCTGCGGCGGTTCCAGATCCGCAGCAACTCCTCTTGCATCATCGCCCGCGTCTGGGCGTCGAGCGATCCGAACGGCTCGTCCATCAGCAGGATCTCCGGGTCGAAGGCCAGCGTGCGAGCAATGGCCACCCGCTGCTTCATGCCGCCGGAGAGAAGCTTCGGATAGGTGTTCTCAAACCCCGAGAGCCCGACGGACTCGATCAATTCGCGCGCGATGCGCTCCCTCTCACCCGCCGGGGTCCCCCGCTCTTCGAGCCCGTACAGGATGTTGCGCTTGACCGTCAGCCACGGGAACAGGGCAAAATGCTGGAACACGATCCCCCGGTCCGGTCCAGGACCGCGCACCGGCTCACCGTCGACCAGGATCTGGCCCTCGTCGACCGCGAGGAAGCCGCCGACCATGTAAAGGAACGTGCTCTTGCCGCACCCGCTCGGCCCGACGATGGCGAGAAATTCGTTCTCGTGAACCTCGAGATTCACGCCGTCGAGCGCGACGACCTCGCGCCTCCGCTCGAGCGGAAATCGCTTCGAAACTCCGATCGCCTGAATCGTGGCCAAGGCTTGCCGTCCGAGAGCCCTTCGGCGAACACAACACAAAACGGGCGTCGACCGCGCGACACCCTCGTCTTGACGGGGACCGGGACTGGCGGCGGCCGGGCGGATCCGACTAGTGCCTGTAGTTTTGCGCGGCCTTCTTCATGAAGGAGAGATCGACCCACCTGTCAAGGTCCACGGTCGCGTCGATGATCCCGAACTCCTTCAGCAGGTGCATCTCGCGCTTGGCGGCGTCGATGTTGGGAAGGCCGTCCGGGCTGCGATAAAAGTCATCCCTCGTGTTCCACCAGCCCTTGAATCCTGCGGGGGGGATGTTCTGCATCTTCGCCCCGATCTCGATCATCTCGTCCCGGTTCTTCGGGTCCATGGCGTACTGGAGGTAGCGATAGTAGTCGTCGAAGAAGGCCTGCGCCCGGCGCGGGTTCTTCTGGAGAAAGTCGGCACGAGCGGCGAGGATGAGGGCCTGCACCGGCCCCAGGGCCTCGGCCCCCGTGTAGAGTATCCGGATGCCGCCCTTGGCCGTCGCGATCTGGTAGAACGGCGGCACCAGCTGGATCATGTCTACCTTCTTTTCGCGCAGGTTCGCCTCCATCGCGGGGAACCGTACCTGGACGATCGTCGCGTCCTTGGCCGGGTCGAGACCCGCCTTCTTCATGGCGACCCTCATGGCGAGGTCGATGAACGTGCCGAAGCCCAGGGTGGCGACGGTCTTCCCCTTCAGGTCCTTGACCTCTCTGATCGGATCCTCGGCTCGTACGCCGAACCAGATCGCGTTGTAGCCGGGAACCCCGTTCTGCACAACGTCCGCGACGATCCGCATGTCGGCGTTGAGCTTCGTGTTGGCGTTGATCAACGCCCCCGTGGCGGTGAACCCCACGTCGGCCCCGCCCGCCGCCAGGACCGTCGCGACCTCCGAGCTGGGGTCGATGCGCCGCATTTCGAGGGTGTACTCCTTGCCGTACGTCGGCAGGCTGTCCTTCTTCGCCTCCATCATCCCGATAATGGTGCTCGTCGGGATGCCGTGGATGAGCCGGATCCTGAGGGGAGCGCTCGGTTCCTGCGAGGCACCGGCGGGGGCGTAGCCGACGCCAACCATGAAGAGAGAAACCGCGAGGGCGAACAGGAGCCTTCGGTGGATCATGATTGCCTCCTCCTTATTGTCGTCGAAGCATCATTGGAGCGACAGGAGCCTCTGCTGGGCTTGGTCCATCTCCGCTGTCCAGGCCCCACGCTCTTTATAGCACCGAACGGCCCGGATGGTAGGGGATCGTCACGCTCGGGTCCGCGGCTCGCTCGCGCGTCCACTCCCTGAAGCCGGGGTTGAGGGACGGGAGCTTGTCGATCTGCTCCCAGCCCCCATAGCCGGAGACGCCACGGGCGTCGGCCTGGGCGACGACCTCTCCGTCGGGGTGAGGAGCCCGGCAGAGATCGTGGTGCCCCCCACGTCCACTCCAAGGATCACCTCCCGCAACCCATCAGATCTGTCCGAAGTGGGGCTGGAGCCTACGCCGGATCAGTGATCCCGCAGAAGGGAGCCGAAGCCGCGAAGCCGGTCTGTGATGCCGTTGGCCCGGAGCGCGCGCCAAAGCGTGACGGCATTGATGGCGAGCACGGGCTTCTCGAGCCAGCGCTCCGCCTCGTTAGCCAGGCGCACCATGGAGAGGTTGGTGCCGACCTGGACCCGTCGACGTCGGGGCCGTCCAGCTCCTTCAGCACCCTGAGCAGGGCGTCCTCCCGCACCTCGGCGATGCCGGTGGCGCTCGGGCACCGGAGCCCCTTGAAGCGCACGACCTTGAAGCCAGACTCCTCGAAGTACCGCGCCACGTTCTTGTCGGCAATGGGCTGGTAGGGGCTGATCACTGCGATCCGCTTGCATCCTAGGCGTTCCAGCGCCGCCCG
>CAYJUC010000157.1:0-8500 GCA_964372605.1 uncultured bacterium
GTTGGGCTCAAGGTGGACGTGATCGTGACGGCGGCGACGCAAGCGGCCCTGGCAGCCAAGCAAGCGACGACCACGATCCCGATCGTCATGGCGACCGGCGGTGATCCGGTGGGCACGAGGCTCATCGCCAGCCTCGCGCGGCCGGGCGGAAACGTCACTGGGTTGACGACGCAGTCCAGGGATTTGAGCGGAAAACGGCTGGAGCTGCTGAGAGAGGCTGTTCCAGGGGTTTCTCGCCTGGCCATTCTCTGGCATCAGACCAATGAATTAGACAGGCTCACGTTGAGAGAGACGGAAGTCGCGGCCCGGTCGTTGGGGGTGGCGCTTCAAGCCCTCGGCGTGAGAGGTCCGAACGAGTTTGACGCCGCCTTTTCGGCCATGACCAAGGAGCGCGCCGGCGCGCTCATCGTGACGACGAGTCCCATATTCTATGCCGAGCGGCAACGGCTCATGGAGCTCATGGTGAAGCATCGGCTGCCGACCGTCTTCGGGTTTAAGGAATACGTGGACGCCGGTGGCCTCATGTCCTATGGGGCGAGCACTCCTGACCTGTTCCGACGCGCCGCCATCTACGTGGACAAGATCCTGAAGGGCGCCAAGCCGGCCGACCTGCCCGTGGAGCAGCCGACGACGTTCGAACTGGTCATTAATCTCAAGACCGCCAAGGCCATCGGTCTGACGATCCCCCAGTCCGTCCTCATCCGGGCGGATACGGTGATCCAGTGACCCTCGAAACGTTGTTCGGCCAGCCGCTCCGCGTGATCAACCTCGGGCTCGACGTCTTCGCGCTGGAGCTCCAGGCGGCCGGCGTCCGGGTTGTCCATGTGGACTGGAGTCCGCCCGCGGGCGGCGACGTCCGCCTCATAGCGCTCCTCGAACGTCTCGACGAGGACGACGAAGGATGAGAGGAGCCCCATGGCGATGAACGTGAAGGCCGCCAACTCACCCGGAGGGGGGCTTCGCCCCCCTTCCGGACCTCCCCCCTTTGTAGTTCGAGCGCGACGGGTTCGGCCATGCCGCGAGGAAGGCCACCCGGAGCGTGAGGCCCGAGTAGATTGCGCGGGCATAGCCCGCGCTCGAACAGTCGCGTGGGCAGAGGCCAAGCGATGAACGTGAAGGCTGCGAACGCCGAGGCGTTGCGCCGGCTCATCGCGGCGGAGCCGGTGCTCATCGACTGCGTCCCCGCCTCGGAGGCGCTCGGGCTCGAGCCCCAGACCGTCCTCCACGCCGGGCCGCCGATCGGATGGGAGGCTATGTGCCCGCCGGTCCAGGGCGCCGTCACGGGCGCGATGCGCTATGAAGGCTGGGCCCCGAGTGAGACCGCGGCGATCGACCTCGCCGCGCGGGGCGGTCTGCGGTTCGAGCCGTGCCATCATCGGGGCGCGGTGGGGCCCATGGCCGGCATCATCACCTGCTCGATGCCGGTCTTCGTTATCGAGAACCGGGCGTTCGGGAACCGCGCTTACGCGACCATCAACGAGGGGCTGGGGCGCGTGCTCCGCTACGGCGCAAACGACGAGAGCGTTCTGGCGCGTCTCGCCTGGCTCCGGGACGAGGTGGGCCCGCTCCTCGGGCGCGCGCTCCGGCGGAAGAGCCTCGACCTCCGCCCCATCATGGCGCAGGCCCTCCGGATGGGCGACGAGATGCACCAGCGCAATATCGCCGCGTCATCCCTCCTGGCGCGCGCCCTGTTCCCGTCCCTCGCGCGAGAGGCGAACGGCCCGGCGCTCACCCGCTTCGTCGACTTCCTGGGCGACCACGACCAGTTCTTCCTCAACCTGGCGATGGCCGCGGCGAAGGCGGCGCTGGACCCGCTGGTCGGGATCGCCGGCGCGACGGTGGTCACCACGATGGCGCGAAACGGGACAGAGTTCGGCATCCGCGTGGCCGGGTGCGGCGCGCGCTGGTTTACGGCGCCGGTCAACATGCCCAAGGGCCTCTATTTCCCAGGCTTCGGCCCGGAAGACTCTAACCCGGACATGGGCGACTCGGCCATCGTCGAGACCGTCGGGCTCGGCGGGATGGCGATGGCCGCCTCGCCGGCTGTCGCGCGCTTTGTCGGGGCGGGCGGTCTCGCCGAGGCGTTGCGGATCACGGAGGAGATGCGGGAGATCACGCTCGGTGAGCACCCGCACTTTCGCATCCCCACGCAGGACGACCGGGGCGCGCCCGTCGGCATCGACGTGCGCCGCGTGGTGGCCACCGGGATCACGCCGCTGATCAACACGGGGATCGCGGGCCGGAAGAGCGGGGTGGGGCAGGTGGGCGCGGGATTCGTGCGGGCGCCCCTCGGGTGCTTCACCGCGGCGTTGGAGGCGCTCGCCGCTGACCCCGACTGAAGGCGCTCTCAGGTCTGGCGCAGAACGCGGCGAACATCCACGTAGTCCGTTTCGAGCGCCGGCTCCGCCGGCGCAACCCTTTTCTGGGGGTGGCTCGGAGGGGGCCGTCGAGGCCCCCTTCGACTAGGAGAGGCGGACGACGCGAAAGCCGTAGTCGGAGTAGCGGAGGTGGGGCGGGAGGCTCGAGCGGTGAGCCACCGGGCTCCACGGATCCTGATGCCGCCAGGCGCCGCCGCGTGAGACCCGGCGCGCGCCCGCGATCGGTCCCGTCGGGTTTCGGTTCGGCGACTCCCGGTAGTATCCCTCGGCGTACCAGTCCAGACACCACTCGTGGCAGGAGCCTGAAAGGTCGGTGAGCCCAAAACTATTCGGCGGACCGAACCCGACCTCCGGTGGCCGGGCCAGCGGGAGCGCGACATCGAGGAACACCACTTGGGGTGGCTCATCTCCCCACGGGTAGCGAGCGCCCTCCAGGCGGCCGCGCGCGGCCTTCTCCCACTCGGCCTCGGTGGGGAGCCGGTGGGTCTCTCCGGTCTCCACGGTGCGCCACTCACAGTAAGCCGCGGCCTCTTGCCAGCTCACCCCCACCACCGGCTGACGTGGATCGCTGAAGCGGGGGTCTCCCCAGAAGGCCGGTGGTGAACCCGTTGTGGCCAGGAGAAAGCCCGCGTACTCTTCGTTGGTGACGGGGGTCCTGGCGACGGCGAAAGTGTCCACCCAGACCGGATGGCGCGGCCGTTCTCCCGGAAGCCCCGTTTCCCAGCCCATCCAGCATTTACCCGATGGAATCTCTACGTACTCCACGACTCCAGTATAATGGGCGTCACGCGGAGGGTGCCATGAAGGTTTCTGAACGGATGTCGCGGCTCGGGACAGAGTCGGCCTTTGAGGTGCTGGCCCGGGCCAAGGCCCTGGAGCGCCAAGGCAAGGAGATCGTCCACCTGGAGATCGGCGAGCCCGACTTCGACACTCCGGCGCATATCAAGGAGGCCGCCAAGCAGGCGCTCGACGCCGGCGCCACGCACTACGGCCCCTCTGCCGGCCTGCCCGAGCTGCGTGAGGCCATCGCCAAGCAGATCACCGCCACGCGCGGGATCCCCGTGAGCCCCGAGGAGGTCGTGGTCACGCCCGGGGCCAAGCCCATCATGTTCTTCACCATCATGGCGCTGGTGAACCCAGGCGACGAAGTCATCTACCCGAATCCGGGGTTCCCCATCTACGAGTCGGTGATCAACTTCGTGGGGGGCGTGCCGGTCCCGATCCCGCTCCTCGAGGCCACCGGGTTCGGCTTCGACCTCGATCTCTTTGAGGCAAAGGTGTCGAAGAAGACGAAGCTGATCATCCTGAACTCTCCCCAGAACCCCACAGGCGGCGTGTTGGGACGGGATCAGATCGAGCGGATCGCGGAGATCGCCCGCCGCTTCCGCATCCCCGTGCTCTCCGACGAGATCTACCGCCAGTTCCTCTACGAGGGAGAGTTCGTCTCCATCGCGACGCTCCCGGGAATGAAAGAGCTGACCGTGATCCTGGACGGCTTCTCCAAGGCCTACGCCATGACGGGCTGGCGCCTCGGCTACGGCGTGATGCCCCAGCCGCTCGCCGAGCATCAGACGCGGCTCATGGTCAACACGGCCTCCTGCACCGCCACGTTCGTCCAGCTCGCTGGGATTGCGGCGCTCGAGGGGGACCAGTCGCCGGTGGACGCCATGGTGGCCGAGTTCAGGCGCCGCCGCGGCCTGCTCGTCACGGGGCTCAACGATCTTCCCGGCGTCTCCTGCGCGAGCCCCCGCGGCGCGTTCTACGTCTTCCCGAACGTCACGGCGCTCAAACGCCCCTCTGCGGAGATCGCTGATCTCCTGCTCCAGGACGCCGGCGTCGCGCTGCTCTCGGGCACCGCCTTCGGTCATTACGGCGAGGGGTATCTGCGCCTTTCCTACGCGACCTCCGAGGCGAACCTGAAGAAGGCGCTCGCGCTGATGCGGCCGGTCTTCGAGCGTCTCGCCCGGTGAGGGGCGTTCGCCCGCTGACGCCGACCATGCCTGCTCCGCCGCCGGATTCCGTGGTCCTGGACCGTGCCGCAGAAATCATCAAGGCCGCGTCCCGGCCGGTCGTGATCGCCGGCCTTCGATGCGAGAGGCCGGAGGATGCCGGGTGGCTCCGCGCCTTTGTCGAGGCGTTGCCGGCCCCGCTTCTCGCGACCGCTCAAGCCAAGGGCCTCCTCCCCGAAACTCACCCCCTCGCCCTCGGGACCTTCACGGGTGGGGAGGGGGATGATTCGCTCCTCGGCCTGGCGGACGTGATCGTCACGTGCGGTCTGAGCCCTGAGGAGTTAGATCCGCACCGCTGGCCGTACTCGTCGCTCGTCGTCCATCTGGACCGGACGCCGCCCTCCAACCGTCCCTTCATCCCGTTCGTGAACGTGCTTGGCGATCTCTCGCTGATCCTGGAGGAGCTGGCCCCGCGGCTCAGGGGAAAGACGCGCGCGGACTGGGACATGTTCCAGCTCGACCGCCTCAAGCGAGCGCGGGCAGGATAGGCTCCACTCGATGGCGACTTCACGGGAACACGCCGACACGCTCGCCCGCACACTCGTCCTGGACGAGCTGTTCGACCTTTCGCTGTACACGGCGCTCCGCGAGACGACCAGCGGCAACCTCCGCCGGATGCTTGGCGAGCTGATCCCGATCGAAGCCAGGCACGCGGCGTTCTGGAAAAAGTTCTTCCGGAGCGACATCGAGCGGCTGGACTGGAGGCGGCGGCTGAAGCTCCGCGCGCTGACTCTCGTGTGTCGTCTGTTCGGGGACCGCGCCGTTCATCTGGTCCTCGAAGCCATCGAGATCTATGGCGTTCGCAAGTACCTTCGGCTCTGGGAGGCGTACCGGGGCGACCCGCTCGGCGCGGCCGTCAAGGAGGTCCTCGAGGATGAGCTTCGTCACGAGGACCAGGTGGTCACCGAGTCGATCGAGCGCCGCGTCGATCCGGAAGGGATCCGGAGCGTCTTCCTCGGCTTCAATGACGGGCTCGTGGAGATCCTCGGCGCGGTGAGCGGGCTGTTCGCCGCGTTCAACGACGCGTCCTCGATCCTCATGGCGAGCGCCACCGTGGCGGTGGCGGGCTCATTCTCGATGGGGGCCGGCGCCTACGTCGCTTCCAGCTCGGAAGGCGAGGTCCAGCGGATCGAAGCCGGGAAAACGGCGTTTCTCGGTGAATCGGCGCGGGCGCCCTCTGCCGCCGGCTCACCGCTGCGCACCGCGCTGCTGGTGGGGGTGTCGTATCTGTTCGGCGCCCTGATCCCGGTGTTGCCTGTCCTGCTCGGTGCTCGAACCGTCGTCGTGTCGCTGGTGGCCGGCGCGCTCGTCACCGTCGTCGTCTCCGCGGTCCTGTCGTTCCTCTCGGGGATGGATCTCCGGCGGCGCCTGCTGACCAACGTGGCGATCCTGGCCGCTGCGGTGGGGATTACCTATGCGATCGGCCGTGCCGCGCGGGCGCTGCTCGGAGTCTCGGTCTCGTAGCGCACCCTCACCCCAACCCTCTCCCTCAATCAGGAGGGAGAGGGAGTTCTTTCGGTTCCCTCGCCCCCGGCGGGGGAGAGGGTCAGGGTGAGGGACGCTGCCGGGATAGCAGAAGGTCGCTGTCCGGCGTATAATGAAACGCGATTGAGGATTCCACGGGGAGGATTTCATGGCTCTTCTTTCCGACAGGGACCGCGCCGCGGTCCAGAAGGAATTCGAAAAGCTCGTCAACCCGGTGAAGTTGACCGTCTTCTCCCAGGAGCTGGGGTCCGAAACCTGCCAGCAAACCGAGTGGCTGGTGAAGGAAGTGGCCGAGTGCTCGGACAAGCTCTCGGTGGAACTGCTGAATCTGGTCCTGGACAGGGAGCGGGCAGAGGCATATGGCGTGGACCGGGTACCGGCGGTCGTGGTGGAGGGCGAGCGAGATTACGGGATCCGCTTCTTCGGCCTCCCGTCCGGATACGAGTTCACCAACCTGATCGACGCTGTGGTCGTGGCCTCGACCGGCCAGCCAGCCCTCACCCCTGAGACGCAGAGCGCGCTGGCGGACCTTCCCGGGCCCGTCCACATCCAGGTTTTCACCACCCCCACCTGACCCTATTGCCCCCGGGCCGTGCGCCTGGCTCAGCACATGGCGGTGGCGTCCTCCCAGGTTCGCGCCGACTGCATCGAGGCCACGGAGTTTCCCGAGCTGTCCAGGCGCTACCGAGTCATGGCGGTTCCGAAGATCATCATCAACGACCGTGTGGAGTTCGAGGGCGCGCTTCCGGAAAAGGAGTTTCTGGGTCAGATCCTCCGGGCCGCGGCCGATGTGGTCTAGGGCCTCTGAGCTCGTGAGGCGCCGCCTTGCCTTCTCGCTGGCGTTCCTCCTGCTTGCGGCGTCCCCTGCGCTGGGCGAGCCGTTGGCCGTCGGGGCGAAAGCCCCCGATTTCACCCTTTCCGACCAGGAGGGCCGCCCGGTCCGTCTCGCCGACCTTCTGTCCCGCCGGCCCTTCGTGGTTCTTGCCTTCTACGTGAAGGCGTTCACCTCGGGGTGAACGTTGGAATTCTCCCGGTTCCGGGATGACAAGGCGAAGTTCGATGCGGTCGGGGCCGAGGTCGTGGGCCTCAGCGCCGATACCCAGGCGGATAACAAGGCCTGGGCTCAGGAGCTCAAGCTTCCCTTCCGGCTCCTGAGCGACGTGAACCCGAAGGGAAAGGTGAGCCAGACCTACGGCGTGTGGGACGATCTCTGGGGCCTCTCCAAGCGCGCCACCTTCGTCATTGACCGCCAGGGCGCCATCCGTTACGCGGACGTGGGGGGGCTTGCGATTGATACCAAGCGCGTGCTGGACGCGCTCCAGCGCCTCTCTCAACAGTCCTCCGGGAGGAGAACACCATGGCCAGGCTGAGCCCGGCAGATCTCGTCAAGCACGACCAGGACCACCTGATCCACCCGCTTCACCACCCGGTGGAGCACGCCGAGCCCATGATCTTCGTCGAGGGCAAAGGCGCGGTGATCAAGGATATCCAGGGACGGGAGTACATCGACGGGCTCGCCAGCCTCTGGAACGTCAACGTGGGACACGGCAGAGAAGAGCTCGCCGAGGCCGCGGCGACCCAGATGAAGCAGCTCGCCTACTACTCCGCCTACGCCGGCTTCTCCAACATTCCGGCTATCACGCTGGCCGATCGGCTGATCAGCCTCGCCTACCCGAACATGCAGGCGGTCTTCTTCACGTGCGGCGGCGCCGAGTCCAACGAGTCAGCCTTCAAGACCGCTCGGTTTTACTGGAAGGCCAAGGGGAAGCCCGACAAGTTCAAGGTGATCGCCAGGCGGGACTCCTACCACGGCGTGACCCTCCAGGCCATGAGCGCCACCGGCATCCCGGCCTTCTGGAAGATGTTCGAGCCGCGCGTGCCGGGGTTTCTCCATATCCAGGCGCCCTACGCCTACCGCTTTCAGGGCGCCAAGCCCGGGGAGACGGTGGGCCAGGCCGCCGCGCGCGAGCTGGAGGAGGCGATCCTCAGCGAGGGACCCGATACGGTGGCAGCCTTCATCGCCGAGCCGATCATCGGCGGAGGCGGGGTGATCGTTCCGCCCGACGACTACTTCCCCCGGATCCGGGAGATCTGCAGTCGGCATCAGGTGCTCTTCATCGCCGACGAAGTGATCACCGGCTTCTGCCGCACCGGGCACTGGTTCGCGCTGACCCACTGGGGGGTGGAGCCCGATATTGTCTCCTTCGCCAAGGGCGTCACCTCCGGCTACCAGCCGCTGGGCGGGATCATGGTGTCGCGGGAGATCAAGGAAGCGATGGACTCGGTGCCTCCCGAGAACCGCTGGATGCACGCCTACACCTATTCGGGCCATCCGACCTGCTGCGCCGTCGCCCTCAAGAACCTGGAGATCATGGAGCGGGAGCGCCTCTGGGAGAATGCGGCCAGGATGGGCACGCGACTCTACGAGGGGCTCCGGCAGGCCCTCGGCGACCACGCAAACGCCGGAGATATCAGGGGAGGAAAGGGACTCCTGGCCGCCGTCGAGCTGGTGGCCGACCGGGCCACCAAGGCGAAGTTTCCGCCGGACCGGAACGTCGGGGAGCGGGTGCGCGCCGAAATGATCAAGCGGGGAGTGGTGACGCGGATCCGCGGCGACTCCGTCTTTTT
>CAYJUC010000158.1:0-8469 GCA_964372605.1 uncultured bacterium
GAGCCACCCCCAGGAAAGGGTTGCGCCGGCGAAGCCGGCGCTCGAACGGCGCTTAATCCGACAGGCCCTAAGATGACGGGCTAGGTCAGCCCAAGCACGAGACAGCCGCGGGGCACGGGCGTGGCGCAGCCCGGGTGCCCGTGCGAGATAGATAGTTGCCGAAGATTCAGTTCACCGAAGAGCAGATCAGGCGCTACTCTCGCCACATGATTCTCCAGGAAGTGGGCGGGAAAGGGCAGAAGAGGCTCCTGGCCTCCCGGGTCCTCATCGTGGGGGCCGGAGGCCTGGGCTCTCCGGCGGCCCTCTACCTGGCGGCGGCCGGCATCGGCACCATCGGGATCATCGACGCCGACCACGTGGATCTTTCAAACCTCCAGCGCCAGGTCCTCCACTCGACGAAGGACCTGGAGCGGCCAAAGGTCTTCTCCGCCCAGGATCGCATGCAGGAGCTGAACCCTGACGTCCGGGTCATCCCGTACCCGATCAAGCTCGGAGCCGGGAACGCCCTGGAGATCATCGGCAGCTATGACCTCGTGATCGAGGGGAGCGACAACTTCCCCACCAAGTTCCTGGTCAACGACGCCTGCGTGATGCTCGGCACACCGCTCGTGATGGCCGGGCTCCTCCGCTTCGAGGGGCAGATGTTCGTGATCCTGCCGAAGCGGGGGCCGTGCTACCGCTGCGCCTTCCGGCAGCCGCCGCCCGCGGGGTTGATCCCATCCTGTCAGGAGGCCGGTCTGCTGGGGGCGGTGGCCGGGGTCATGGGGACCCTCCAGGCGGTGGAAGGGCTCAAGATCCTGCTGGGGGTGGGAGAGCTGCTGTCGGGGAGCATCCTTCTCTTTGACGCTCTCGAAGGCGGCTTCAAGGCGGTTTCGGTGAGGCGCGACCCCGATTGCCCGGTCTGCTCGGACTACCCAACCATCACCGAGCTTCGCGAAGAAGGCGTCGCCTGCGATTTGCCGCGCGGGGATCAAGATCGCCGATGATCTCCAAGCGGGTGAACGGGCGCTGATCTTGGTGGAGGCCCCGGCATGCAGTGTCCCCGCTGCCAGCATGAGAACCCGGTAAGCCTGAAGTTCTGCGGGGAGTGCGGGACCCGCCTTCTATCACTCTGCTCCAGCTGCGGAGCGTCCAACGCTCCCCAGAAATTCTGCGGGGAGTGTGGCGCTCGGCTGACGCCGGACGCGCCGGCGGCGACGTTCGCGTCTCCCGCCAGCTACACTCCCAGGCACCTCGCCGAGAAGATTCTGACCTCCAAGAGCTCCTTGGAGGGCGAGCGCAAGCAGGTAACGATCCTCTTCGCCGACCTCAAGGGGTCCATGGAGCTGCTCGCCGCCCGGGATCCGGAAGAGGCGCGGAAGCTGCTCGACCCCGTCCTTGAGCGGATGATGGAGGCCGTCCACCGCTACGAGGGCACGGTGAACCAGGTCATGGGCGACGGCATCATGGCCCTGTTCGGCGCGCCCCTGGCCCACGAGGATCACGCCGTGCGGGCCTGCTATGCCGCGCTGCGGATGCAGGAATCGGTGAAACGGTATGCCGAGGGAGTCCGGCGGACCGAGGGGATCCCCATTCAGATCCGAGTCGGCTTGAACTCCGGCGAAGTGGTTGTGCGGTCCATCGGGAGCGACCTCCACATGGACTACACGGCCGTCGGCCAGACGACGCACCTGGCCGCCCGTATGGAGCAGATGGCGATGCCAGGCTCGATTCTCATCCCGCAGGACACGCTCAACCTGGCCGAAGGCTACGTGGTGGTGAAGCCGCTCGGCCCGATGCCAGTCAAAGGACTGGAGGCCCCGACCGAGGTCTACGAGGTCACAGCGGCAGCGACGGTGCGTTCTCGGCTGCATGCCGCCGCCGCGCGTGGCCTCACCCGCTTCGTTGGTCGCGAGAGCGAGATGGAGCAACTGCGCCAGGTGCTTGAGCGCGTCCGCACCGGGCACGGCCAGGTCGTGGCCGTTGTCGGCGAACCCGGGGTAGGGAAGTCCCGCCTCTACTGGGAGTTCACCCACTCGCATCGCACCCAGGGCTGGCTGATCGTCGAGAGCAGCTCCGTTTCCTACGGCAAGGCCAGTGCGTTTCTGCCAATCATCGACCTCCTCCGCGCCTACTTCCAGATCGAGGCCCGCGATGAGGCGCGCAAGATCCGCGAGAAGGTCACGGGGAAGGTGCTGTCCCTGGATCGGCAGCTTGAGCCCTCCCTCCCGGCGCTCCTGTGGCTCCTGGATGTCCCCGTCGAGGATCCCCAGTGGCAGCGGCTTGACCCGCCCCAGCGCCGACAGCGGACGCTCGACGGGGTCAAGCGGCTCCTGCTCCGGGAGAGCCAGGTGCAACCGCTCTTGGTCCTGTTCGAGGACCTGCACTGGATCGATGCCGAGACCCAGGCACTGCTTGACAGCTTGGTGGAGAGCCTGCCAACGGCGCGCCTTCTGCTGCTCGTCAACTACCGGCCGGAATATCAGCACGGCTGGGGGAGCAAGACCTACTACCGGCAGCTTCGGATCGACCCCTTGCCCCCTGAGAGCGTCGACGAGTTGCTTGCGGCGCTGCTCGGGAACGACGCCGGGCTTCAGCCCCTCAAGCAGCTGTTGATCGAGCGGACCGAAGGGAACCCTTTCTTCCTTGAGGAAAGCGTCCGGACGCTGATTGAGGCAAAAGTCTTGGTCGGCGCGCGCGGGGCGTACCGCCTGGCGAAGGCCGCGCAGAGCATCCAGGTTCCGGCGACGGCTCAGGCGATCCTGGCCGCACGCATCGACCGGCTTTCGCCCGAGGACAAGCGCCTGCTCCAGGCCGCCTCGGTCATCGGCAAGGAAGTGCCGTTTGGGCTCCTGCAGGCGATCGCCGAGCTTCCCGAGGAGGCGCTGCGCCGGGGCCTGGCGCAGCTTCAGGCCGCCGAGTTCCTCTACGAGGCGCGCCTCTTCCCGGATCTCGAGTACACGTTCAAGCACGCCCTGACGCACGAGGTGGCCTATGGGAGTCTGCTCCACGATCGTCGGCGCGGTCTCCACGCTCGGATCGTGGAGGCCATCGAGCATCTCTACCCCGACCGCCTACGCGAACACGTGGAGCAGCTGGCCGACCACGCTTTCAGGGGCGAAATGTGGGAGAAGGCGGTGAGCTACCTACGCCAGGCCGGGGCTAAGGCGTTCGCGCGATCGGCTAACCGCGAGGCGATCGCCTACTTCGAGCAGGCGCTGGCGGCTCTGCGGCACCTGCCTGAGACCCGCGAGACACTTGAGCAAGCCATCGATCTTCGCTTCGATCTTCGAACATCGCTCTTTCCGCTCGGAGAGCTTGAGAGGATCTTCGGGTATCTCCGTGAAGCCGAAGGCCTGGCGCGGACGCTCGACGATCAACGGCGACTCGGGTGGGTGTCGGTCTACAGTGGCCACCTTTTCTGGATGACCGGTCACTCAGCCGATGCGCGCGCGTCCGCCGAGAGCGCCCAGGCTATCGCTGAGACACTGCGGGATTTTCGGCTCCAGGCGGGGGCGAATTTCTACGTTGGCACGGTCTGTCTCACCTCGGGCGAGTATGGACAGGCCGAGAGCTTCTTGCGGAAGGTCGTGCAGTTGCTTGAGGGTGATCGGTATCATGACCGCTGCGGCCTGGCTGGGTTTCCCGCCGCGATGGCCCGCGGCTATCTGGCGTGGGCCCTCGCCGAGCGTGGAGCGTTCGATGAAGGGATCGTCCACGGACAGGAAGGAATCCGCATCGCCGAGGCACTCGATCATCCGTACAGCTGGGTTGTCGCGTCCTGGGGTGCGGGGTATCTCCACCGCACCAAGGGTGAACTGACCCACGCCGTCCGCCTCCTCGAACGCGCCCTGGCTCTTTGCCGCGAGTGGAACCTTCCCACCTTGTTACCGATCACCGTGGGGCTCCTGGGCCCAGCGTACGCGCTGTCGGGACGCGTCGCCGAGGGTCTCTCGTTGCTGGATCAGGGCGTGAACGCCCTCGAGTCTATCCAGTCGGTCATCGTCGCGCAGTTCGGCGAGGCGAGCATACTCGCCGACCGGCTCGAAGATGCGCTCGCTCTCGCCGAGCGCGCCTTGACGCTAGCCCGCGAGCGTGGTCAGCGCGGCTACGAGGCGTGGGCCCTCCGCCTTCTGGGCGAGATTGCCCCGCGGCGCGATCCTCCCGACGTAGAGACGGCCGAAGGCCACTACCGTCAGGCCATGGCCCTGGCCGAAGAACTCGGGATGCGCCCGCTCATCGCCCACTGCCATCTCGGGCTCGGCAAGCTCTCCCGCCGAACCGGTGACCGCTCGAAGGTTGAGGAGCACCTCACGACGGCGATGACGATGTACCGCGAGATGGACATGGGCTTCTGGCTGGCGCAGGCGGAGGCGGAGCTGGCGGTGCTCGGCTGAGAAAGCCCCCCTCCGAAAACGGCGTGACTCTTCGCGACGTCGCCCTCGCGATCTTCGGGGCGGGCCTTCAGGCCGGTCATGTTGGGTCGCTGCTTGAGCGGTCTGTCCGCCTCGAGGGCTCCCGGCTCGACATCGGTCCCGCTGCCTTTGATCTCACCCGGATCCGACGCCTCCTGGTCCTCGGGGCGGGAAAGGCATCAGGAGCGATGGCCCAGGTCCTTGAGGAAATTCTCGATGACCGGATCGCTCAGGGCCTGGTGGTGGTCAACGATGGCCACACGGCCCGGACGCGTCGGATTCGTCTGGTGGAGGCCGGCCATCCTCTTCCCGACGCGCGGGGGCTCCGGGCCGCCCGGGAATTGATGGAGCTGGCCCGGGACGCCCGCGAGGATGACCTGGCGGTCATGCTGATTTCGGGCGGAGGCTCGGCCCTCACCCCGGCGCCGGTTCCTCCCATCACGTTGGCCGAGAAACAGGCCCTCACCCGGTTGCTCCTCGAGGCGGGGGCGACCATCAACGAGCTGAACGCCGTGAGGAAGCACTGCTCCCAGCTCAAGGGAGGACAGCTCGCCAAGGCCGCGGCCCCGGCGCCTGTGCTTTCGCTGATCCTCTCCGACGTGATTGGCGATCCGCTGGATGTGATCGCCTCCGGCCCCACGGCCCCCGATCAGACCACGTACGGGGAGGCCCTCGCCGTTCTTGACCGGTTCGGGTTGAGGGGACGGGTGCCGGCCAGTGTGCAAATTCATCTGGAGCGGGGTGCCCGGGGCGAGATTCCCGAGACCCCCAAAGCCACGGACCCCATCTTTCGCCGGGTGACCAATCACGTCATCGGGAATAACCGCGTAGTGGTTGAAGCGGCGGAGGCGAAGGCCAGGCAGCTTGGCTTCAACATCCATGTCCTGACCCGCTCGCTTCATGGCGAGGCCCGCGAGACGGCCAGGCAGTTCACCGACCTGGCCCGGCAGATCCGTTCGGTTGGCCGCCCCGTCCCACCCCCGGCGTGCGTGATCGCGGGAGGCGAAACCACGGTCACGGTCCGAGGAAGAGGGAAAGGCGGAAGGTGCCAGGAGTTCTGCCTGGCCGGCGCGCTGGGCCTTGAGGGAATGGAGAACGTCTTGATCCTGGCGGCGGGGAGTGACGGGAGCGATGGTCCCACCGATGCGGCCGGTGCGGTGGCCGACGGCCAGACTGTCAGGCGGGGCAGGGAGATGGGGCTGGATCCCCTGGCCAGTCTCGAAGAAAACGACTCCTATCATTTTTTCTTCACCCTTGGTGAACTTGTGACGACCGGTCCGACCAACACTAACCTGCAGGACCTCTACCTGCTCCTCGTCGGGGGCTGACCCTCACCCCGGCCCTCTCCCTCGGAGGGAGAGGGAGCTCAGGACTGCCGATTTGTTGGGCGAAGCACTCAGAGTGGTTGATTTTTTAAATGGCCCATCCGCTGGTGCACCGGGTTATCCACAGGTAAGTCACCAAAAGTGTGGACAGCCCTCCCCGGGGGAGGGAACACCCTCCGGTTTGACACCTCGTGAGACGGTCCGGTATCCTCGATGCGTCATGTCTCCCGTAAATCTTCTCGAGCTTTTGCCTTCAGAGCTGGAAACGCTGGCCGAGAGCGTGGGGGCGCCCCGCTACCGGGGGCGTCAGATCGCGGTCTGGATCTTCAGGAAGAGCGCCCGCGACCTCGACGCGATGACCGATCTGCCGAAGGAGTTCCGCCAGCGCCTTGCTGAGCGCGCGTTCATCGGCATCCCGGAAGTCGAGGAGCTGGTTCCCTCCCAGGATGGAAGCCGAAAGCTCGTCCTCCGCCTGGGCGATGGCAAACGCGTCCAGTCGGTCCTCATGCCCGACGACGACCGCCTGACCCTCTGTCTGTCTACCCAGGTCGGCTGCGGCTTCGCCTGCGCGTTCTGTTTCACGGGGACCATGGGAATCGACCGGAACCTGACCACGGCCGAGATCGTCGGCCAGCTCGCGGCGGCGCGCGCGACCCTGCCTCCGGAACATCGGGTGACTCACCTGGTCTTCATGGGAATGGGGGAGCCGCTGGCGAACTACGCCGCCACGGTGAAGGCACTCCGAATCCTGACCGATCCGAACGGCTTCGGCTATTCTCCGCGGCGGATCACGGTCTCCACCGTCGGGCTGGTGGGGGGGATTCAGAAGCTGGCCAAGGAGAATCTCAGGGTGAACCTGGCCATCTCCCTTCACGCCACCACCAATCAGGCTCGCTTCCAGCTGATGCCGGTGAACCGGGGATGGTCGCTCGATGATCTGCTGGCCGCCTGCCGGCGCTTTCCGCTCCCGGTGCGCCAGCGCATCACGTTCGAGTATGTGCTCTTGAACAGGGTCAACGACACTCCTGAGGATGCCGGGCGGCTCACCCGCCTGCTCAATGGAATCCGGGCCAAGGTGAATCTGATCCCCTTCAACCCCTGGGAGGGCTCCGGTTTCAGCCGGCCGCCCCATGCCCGGATCCTGGCCTTCCAGAAAATCCTCCTGGACCACGGGATCACTGCCACCATCCGCTGGAGCAAAGGCGAAGACATCGGCGCGGCCTGCGGGCAGCTATGCTCTTCGGAGGGGGCACAGGTGCCTGCTCGAAACCTCAAGGAGAAGGTTCCCGCATGAAGAAGAACGGGGATCGGGGTCCGGGGTTGGTGGAATGACGAGTCTAGGACTCCGAGCCCCGAACCCCGAACCCCGAGCCCCGAACCCCGAGGCGGTGACGGTTGCTTTTGCCACGCTCGGGTGCAAGCTCAACCAGGTCGAGAGCCAGGAACTTCGCGGGCTCCTGGAGGCCAGAGGATACCGGGCGGTTCCCTTCGACGAGGCCGCGCAGGTCTACGTGATCAACACCTGCACTGTGACGGCCAGAGCCGACTACTCGGACCGCCAGATGATCCGGCGCGCCATCGCGCGGAACCCGAACGCCCTGATCGTCGCCACCGGCTGCTACGCCCAGACTGACCCCCAGGCCATCGCCCGCATCCCGGGAGTGGATCTGATCGTCGGGCACCAGGAGAAGTGGGAGCTCGCCGACCTTCTGCAAGCGCTCGGGAAGCAGATAACGCCGCTGGTCAAGGTGGGAAATATCCGGGAGGCGCGGTCGTTGCCCGCGGTCCCGGTGAGCCGGCAGTCGGAGCGCTCCCGCGCGTTTGTCAAGGTCCAGGACGGCTGCCAGCATCGGTGCGCGTTCTGCATCGTGCCCTACGCCCGGGGCAGAAGCCGGAGCCAGGATCCAGAGCTGGTCGTCGAGCAGGTCAGGCAGCTCGTCGAATCCGGTCACAGAGAGATGGTGCTGACCGGGGCGGACATGGGGCACTACGGGCGGGACCGTGTGCCGCCGACCACGCTGGCCGCGCTCCTGGCTCGGGTGATGGAGGTCCCGGGGCTTCGACGACTCCGTCTCTCGTCGGTCCTGCCTCCCTACTTCACCGAAGAGCTGATCCGGGTCGTCTCCGGTTCTCGGCTGCTCTGCCCCCACCTTCACATCCCTCTCCAGAGTGGCAGCGACCGCGTGCTTCGATTGATGCGAAGACCTTATAACACAGCCATTTACATATCGCTTGTTGAGAGGCTTTTGAAGGCCATGCCAGACCTCGGCCTGGGCGCGGACGTCATCGCCGGTTTCCCGGGGGAGAGCGAGGCCGATTTCGAGGAGACGGTCGGGCTCATCGAGGCGCTGCCGTTTTCTTATCTCCACGTCTTCTCATACTCCGACAGGAAGGGAACCGAGGCGGCCCGACTCCCCGATCATCTTCCACCGCGGGTTATCACCCAGCGGAGCAAAGCGCTGAGAGATCTCGGCCGGGCAAAGAACCTGGCGTTCAGGCGAACGCTCCTGGGCAGAACTCTCGAAGTGCTGGTCCTCGAAACCCGCGAGAAGGGCACCGGGCTCCTGACCGGGCTCACTGGAAACTACGTCGAGCTGCTCTTCTCCGGCCCGGACAGCCTGATGGGCCAGCTCGCCAAGGTCACGATCACTGATGTAGAAGCCGAGCGCACTCTGGGGAAGTTGGTGCCGTGAGAAGAGGGAAAGGCGTGGCTACCGGGCTTCGAGCGCGGGCTTTGCCCGCGCAACCCC
>CAYJUC010000159.1:0-8462 GCA_964372605.1 uncultured bacterium
GGCGGCGGAGGGATTTGGCCGAGCGCGAGTAGCGGGCGAAGAGCGCGCCCTTGACCACTTCAGGGAGGTTCACCAGGGCGAAGACAGGGCCGTCCAGGTTAGTGAAGTACGGGGAGAGGACCTGACGCTCCTCGGGGGTGAATTCCTCGGCCGGAACCTCCGCCATCTCAGGCCCGGCCCCGGGCGGATCTCACCGCGAGATCACTCGGAGGGGGGCCTCCGCCCCCCTTCCGAACCTCCCCCCGCAGTTCGAGCGCGGCGGGTTCGGCCCTGCCGCGAGGCAGGCCACCCGCCGCGCAAGGCCCGGGTTGATCGCGCGGGCAAAGCCCGCGCTCGAACCAACGGCGTTCTGTCGGTGGGGTCAAGCGCGCGGCGGCCAGGGTTTTCACCGCGAGCCCCCGCGGAAGGTCACCGTGACTGAACCGGCCTGGTTCGCCTCTCCTTTTAGCTCCACGACGACAAAGTCGCCGGGACGGATGTCGGACAGGCCGATGGTGGTCTCCTTGAACGGGTTTTGAAGGTCCGTAACTTGGTTATCCGGGATCCGTTCGGAGAGCACCACCCGGGCCTGAGCCGGGACGCTCACCTTGAGCTGCTGGATCTTCCCCGCGGCGCCCATCTCTTCGAGCACCAGCGTCCCCGCTTGGGGTTCAACTTTGAGAACTGTCCCTGAGTGTCGCGTTGAAGAAGCCGCCAGCGCCGCCGCCCAGCTCCCCGCTAACACGAGCGTGAGAAGGAGAGTGATCAGGAGAAACATCGTCCGGAACTTCATAAGTATCCCCCCTTCGCCTAAAAGTGTATCAGGAAGAGATTCTCCTGTGAAACCCGGCTCCTGTTACTCCTGGCGCAGGTAGGTGTCCCCACCGGTGTAGAAGTCCTCGCGCGGCGGGGTGAAGATGTCGATGACTTCGGTATCCTCGGGAAACCACGCCTCGTGCTCCACCCCGGCAGGGACGATGCCGATGTCACCCGGGCCGCAAGTCCGCTTCTCGCCGCCCAGGCGGAACTCCATCTTGCCGGAGAGCATCCAGAAGATCTGCTCGTTGGGGTGCCTGTGGGCGGCGGCATGGACCCCGGCCTTCATCTTCCAGAAGACGACCATCTCTTTTTCCCCGGTGACGATCTGCCGCGTGATCTTGTCGGTGACCTTCTCCTCGGGGACCTTGTCGAGGTGCAGGAACCCCTTCATGACGGGAACTGGCATAGGCGCGACCTCCGTATGGGATGGCGTCGGTGGCACCACCGTAGCCAGGGCGCCTGATCATGTCAAGCGCGATTGACCGACTGTCGGCCCCGTGCTATAACCCTGCCCATGGGTCTCCGACGGCTTCTCGGAATGCTGCTGATCGCCGCGTTGCTGGCCGGCTGCGGCGGGCTGACATTCGGACACGAGTTTCCCTCTCCAACCAAGGACATGCTGGTGGTGGGCAAGACTGGGAAGAGCGACCTCCTCCGCTTCTTCGGCGAGCCTCACCAGGTGGGGCTCGACACCGGCGACCCCACCTGGGCCTGGACCTACGCCAGAGTCTCCACTGGCCAGGACCTGACCAAACAGCTCACGATCCGCTTTGACGAGAGGGGCCTGGTGAAGTCGTATTCCTTCACCTCCAACTTCCCCGAGGACATGAAGCGGCTCAAGTAACCCCGCGTGCCCTCCGGCGGCCATCCGATCTTCGCGGCGTTCTACGACTTCTTCTGCGAGAAAATCGAAAAGAAGGGGCTGACCCGTTACCGGGAGAAGGCGGCTGGAGGCGCGACCGGGCGGGTCATCGAGATCGGGGCGGGAACCGGACGGAACTTTCCCTTCTACCGCGCCATCGACCGGCTCACCGCCACCGAGCCTGACCCGCACATGCTGAGACGCGCCGTGAAAAAAACGCGCGGCCTCCCCTTCCCTCTGCTCCTCCTGCCGGACCGCGCCGAGGCGCTCTCGGCTCCGGACGAAAGCGCGGACAGTGTGGTGGCCACCCTCGTCCTCTGCACGGTTCGGGACCCGACCGCCGCCCTTCGGCAGATCCGGCGGGTACTGGCCCCCGGAGGGAGGTTCCGCTTCGTGGAGCATGTCAGGGCTACGGGTCCCCGTCAGGCCCGGCTCCAGGACCTCGTCGCGCCCATCCACAAGCGGATCGCCGCGGGCTGCCATCCGAACCGCGACACGCTGGGGTTGATCGAGCGCGAGGGATTCCGGCTCGTGGAGTTGGAGCGCTTCCATCTTGGGCCCCCGTGGGTCCGCCCCCACCTCTTCGGCGTGGCGGTCCCGGAAGCTCGCTAATCCAAGGAGGGCCGGCTCATGCTCCTGACTTCGCCCTACGTGAATCTGGACCTTCACCCCGACGTGCGGATGGGGTTGCTGAGCCGCCGCACGTTCCGGTATGGGCGGAGGAGTGAAGAGTGACGTGAGCGTGCTCCTTGGAGGTCTTCCGGACGACCGGGACCGCGACGAGATTCTCAAAGACCTTCAGAAGGCTCGCCTGCCGCGCCCCCTCCTGCGAGCTTCTCCCGAGCATCTATGAGATACTGGCACAGACGAAAGGAGTGCATATCGTCGAGGTCAAACAACCCGTCACCGTCATCCGAGATGATCCGACCGACGACATCTTTCTCGGACTCGCCAGAGCAGGGCGAGCGGCTTTCCTTGTTTCCGGCGATCGTCATCTTTTGCGCCTGAAGACATTTCGGAACGCAAGCATCATCACTGTTCGCCGCTTCCTCGATCTTCCTAACCCATGAGGCCTCTCGAACGCAGCTTGCCTGCCGGCTATACGCCAGTGACGTGTGTTAGGCTTGGGGCATGCGCTGGCTGATCGTCCTTCCCTTCGAGCGCCCGGAGCACATGGGGATGGACTTCCGGGACGAGCTTTTGGCCCTTGGCCACGAGGTGCAGACGTTCGCCTACCGGCGCGCCAACCCGCTCTACAAGAACGCCGGCACCAAGGCCGCCTATCAGCTCTGGATCCTGCGGCGGCTTGAGCGTCTCTGCCTCGACTGGCGCCCCGACCTGGTGCTGGTCGTCAAGGGCGGGCCCATCACCCCGGGGGTGATCCGTCGGGTGAAGGCCCGGCTCGACACGCTCTTCGTCAACTTTTTTCCGGACAACCCGCTCCTGATGATCCCGTTCGACCACATCGAGGCCTACGACGTGTTCTTCACCAAGGAGCGCTACGCCATGCGGAGCCTCCAGCAGGTGGGGTTGAAGAATCTCCACTACCTGCCCATGTACTGCGTGCCGGCCATGCACCATCCGGTGACACTCACCGCCGAGGAGCGCGAGCGCTACGCCGCGCCGATCGCGTTTGTTGGAAGCTACTACCCGTACCGGGAGCGCTTCGTGCGGGAGTTGACGGACTTCCCCATGAAGCTCTGGGGCGCGGGTTGGCAGAACGCGCCCGACCCGGCGGTGCGGCAGTTGGTGGCCGGAGCCGCGGTCTGGGGGCGCGCCAAGCTGGCGATCTATTCGGGCGCCACGCTGTCGCTGAACCACCACCATCCGATGAACGACATCGTGGGGGTCAACACCCGCGCCTTCGAGCTGGCCGCCAGCGGAGCCTGCCAGGTGGTGGACCTGAAGGAAGAGTTGCCGGCTCTCTTCAAACCGGGCGATGAACTCCTGGCCTACCGCGACCCCGGTGAGCTCCGCGGTCTCCTGCGCTACTACCTCGCGCACCCCGATGAGGCGAGGGCCATCGGGGAGAACGCCATGAAGCGCGCCCTCGGCGAGCACACGCTCCGGCATCGGATCGAGGAAATGCTGGCCATAGTGGAGGCGCGCTTCGGCCGTCGATGAGATGGAATCGTACGCGACGGGGCTCAGGTGCATTGACTGCGGGGCGACCGTTCCCCTCGGGTACCGGCTCGAATGCGACGCGTGCCGCGGGCTCCTCGAGCTCACCTACGACCTCGACACGCTGCGCGCGAAGGGACCCGAACTGCTCAGAGGAGGCGGGCTCTGGCGGTACGCGCCGGTCCTCCCCATCACCGACCCGGGCCACCGGGTCACGCTCGGCGAGGGGCAGACGCCGCTCCTCGACTGCCCGCATCTAGCAAAATCCCTCGGGGTCCGAGCGCTCCTGATCAAGTTCGAGGGAACGAACCCCACCGGCACGGTCAAGGATCGCTCCTCTGCCACGGCGGTGGCCGCGGCGCTCCAGTTCGGCTTCAAGGCGACCTCTGTCGTCAGCACGGGCAACGCGGGCTCCTCCATCGCGGCCTACTCGGCGCGCGCCGGCCTCCGCTCCTTCATCTTCGCCTACGAGCGGACCGCGGCCCCCAAGCTCCTCCACATGTCGGCTACCGCCACGGATCTGGTGATCCACCGTGGGTTCTACGACGATCTCATCGCCCACTGGGACCGGCTGGTGGAGGAGCAGCTCTTCTTCGACTGCGGCGCGTCGCGGAACCCCTACAAGCAGGAGGGGAAGAAAACCCTCGCCTACGAGATCTGCGAGCAGCGCCGCTTCGCCGCGCCCGATGTGGTCGTCGCGCCCGTGGCCGTCGGCGAAACGTTCATCGCATGCCATCGCGGCTTCCGGGAGCTGGCCGCACTCGGGTGGATCGCGAAAGCCCCGCGCCTGGTGGCGGCCCAGGCCAGGCGCGCCAACCCCATCTCGCTCGCCTGGCGCGAGCGGCGAGCGATCGAGCCTGTGAAGATCGGCTACACCGTGGCCGAGGGGCTCGCCTCGGGGAACCCGGGGAAGAAGGGCGAGTGGACGCTTCGCCTCCTCCGCGAGGAGAACGGGCTCGCCGGGGACGCCGAGGACGAGGAGATCCTGGAGGCGCAGAAACTCCTCGCCCGCACCGAAGGGATCTGGGCCGGCCCCACGGGGGCGACGACGCTGGCCGTCCTCGGTCGGCTGCTGGCGAAAAAGGAGCTTGATCCCGATCAGACGGTCTGCGTGATCGTGAGCGAGACCGGCCTCAAGACGGAGGCGGAACCGCCGAGCCGCCAGGCCACCGCCTTCGACTATGAGAGCCTCAGAGCCCTCGTGCTCAACCGCCTCGCTGAAGCTCGCCAGTGACCGGTCAGAAGAGAGCGAGCTGGGGCTGGGCGGGCTCGGGCTCCCTCGCAAAGAGGCTCACTTTCCCGTAGACGCCGTCGTATCCCGGGGTAATCGAGAGCTGGCCGGCGCGCACGCAACGGATCCCCTCCAGGATCTTCGGCGGCGTGAAACGGGCCAGGTCGGCTTCCGGGAGATCCATAAGGACGGCCAACTCGCTCCCCCCCGCCGCGACCAGCTTCCGCCACTCTGCCTCGACCCCTGCGCTCTCGGCGCCGATCTCCAGCGCCTCGCCGATGATCTCGGCAAGCGGCACCAGGTGCTTCGCCGGGATCGCCCGGGGAGGCGCATATCCCACCGACCGGTCGGAAAGCGACTCCACGCGGTGCATTACCCCCACCGTCACCGGCTTTCCGCAGACCGGGCAGCGGCCGCCGTGCCTGCGGGTCTCTGCCGGCGCCCAGAGGACCTTGCACTCCCGGTGACCGTCGTAGTGGTACTTCCCCTCTTCCGGGAAGAACTCGATGGTGAAGAGGAAGCGGGAAGGATCCTTGGTCCGGATGGCGTCGAGGACAGCCTGGTAGCCCGGCTCGGTCTCGAAGACGTTGGCCTCGCGGGCGATGCGGGAGGGCGAGTGGGCGTCGGAGTTGGAGATGAGCGCGATCCGATCCAGCGCCGACCAGCGCCAGTTCATGGCCGGGTCGGACGAGAGGCCGGTCTCGATGGCGAAGATGGCGCCGGCGGCCTCTCCGTAACACTCTTCCAGCGAATCGAAGCCAGAGTTGGCGCCGAAGACCGAGTACCACGGAGTCCAGGCGTGGGCCGGAACCAGCGCGCACTCGGGAGAGAGGTCGAGGACCATCTTCGCAAGGTCCCGCGCCGAGCAGCCGAACATGGGGCGACCGTCCGAGGCGAGCTTGCCGAGGCGGCCGAGGCACCCGTTGATCCGGGCAGCCACCTCCAGAGAGGGGGCGAAGATCAGCGTGTGGATCCGGCGCTGGCGCCCGCCTTGGGAATAGACGTTGGCGACCTCCACGGTGAGCATGAAGCTGACATCGCTGTCGCCCCGCTTCAGCGAGTAGAGACCGTTCCCCTGCGGCGTGAGCTTGGCCCGCAGCTCGGCGAAGTAGGTGGGGTGAGTGAAGTCGCCGGTCCCGAGCAGGTTCACGCCTTTCAACTTGGCCCAGCGGGCGAGGGTTTCCACCTCCATCTCCCGGCTGGTGGCCCGGCTGTATCTGGAATGAATGTGGAGATCGGCGACGATCCGCATGGCGCTCCCCCCGGGGACTTTTCTCCCGAATACTACAAGCGCTTGGGGGTGTCAAGCGGAAATATTCAAGATATAGTGGTCAGATCGGGTAGGGGCGAAACTCCTCGGCGATCTCCACGGTTCCACCGAAGTGGCGCCTGGCCTCGGCGGCGAGCCCTTCCACCTCCCCATGATAGAGGGCGTCGATGTGCGTAAGGATCAACCTCTGAACGCAGGCCCGGGCGGCGATCTGGCCGGCTTCTGCGGCTGTAGAGTGGGCGCCGAACCTCCCCCGATCCCGCTCGGGGAACGTGGCCTCGTGGATCAGGATGTGGGCGCCACGGGCCAGCCGCGCCACCGCCTCGCACGGCTCGGTGTCCGACGAATAGACGACGGCGCGCTTCTTCTCGGGGACGTCCACCCGGAGGGCCAGGTTAGGCATACTGCCGTGGGCGTTGGGGGAAGCGGTCACGACAAAGGACAGGGTCCTCAATACCTCCTCGCCGTCGCGCGGCTCCACCCCCCGGATCTCCAGAGGGAACGTGAGCCGCTTCCAGAGGCCGAATATCTCCAGGAGCCTGTCCAGGGTCTGAACGTGCTCCGCCCGGCAGTAGAGCCCGAGCGGCGTCGTCCGCTTCAACAGGAGCAGGTTCTGGATCAGCGAGGGGAGACCATAGGCGTGGTCAGGATGGGTGTGAGTAATGACGATGTGGGTGAGCCGGGCGGGATCCACAGAGGCGGCGAGGAGCTTCTGGACCGGGCTTCCACCGCAGTCGACCAGGATCACCGAGTCGTCGCTGACAAAGGCCAGCGATGTCGTGTCACGAGAAATGGAGGGGATCGCCCCCGAACTTCCGAGAAAGACGAAGCGCATGTTGCTTGCTATGATAGGCGAACCCAATCGCGTTGATCAATGGAGAGGAAAACGAACATGACGGTTGACACGCACGGGAAGGCACGCCGTCGGTGGTTCTCCACGGCCGGAGCCGCGCTCATGGTGGTCGGAAGCCTGACGGCTGCCGAGGTTGGCGCTGAAGTCGGTCGCCGGATGCCCGACGAGGGGTTCCAGCACGTGCCGGAGGGCACACCTGGGACCTACGGCCACCAGCCGCCAACCTCAGGGCAGCACTGGCCCCGCTGGGCTCGATGGGATTTCTACACGCGAGAAGTGCCGCCCGAAATCTGGGTTCACAACCTGGAGCATGGCGGAACCGTCATCCTCTACCGCTGCGACACGCCCTGCCCCGATCTGATCCAGCAACTCCGCGGTCTCTACGATACCTTCCCGAAATCGAAGCACGGCCACGTGAAGCTGCTCATCACGCCTCACCAGAAACTCGGGACCCGCCTGGCGATCCTGGCATGGACCTGGCTCGACGAGCTCGATCAGTTCGATCGCGAGCGGCTCCTCCGCTTCTACCAGGACCATGTGGACAAGGGCCCCGAAGACGTGCCCTGAGAGACTCGCGGTTTTCGCATCACCCCCCAGAGGCGAGGACCGAGGGCAGTCGCCTCCTGGAGGGTCAGCATCCGACCCGGCCGCGGGGCCGTGGGCTCCCATGCTCGCATGTGCTCGACCGAGCAGAAGAAGTTGATGAGGGGTCAGGTGTGGGCGCGGAGTGATCGGGTGAGATCCCGCTCGACGGCCCAGATCACCGTCCCCTGCGGCGCCTCGACAACCGCTCCGTCCTTTACTTGCAGGCGCAGCGGAGTCCGGCAACTGTGGCAGTGCGACTCGATTGTGGCGGCACCGCCCAGCGCGGCGGGAATCCCGACGGCATCCACTGCGCAGAAGGCGTAACGCCGCCGCTCCCCGAGGACGAGGCTGTGGGCCGTCTCCGTGAGAGAGAGGCCGCGCGCGCCCGTGATCTCCCCCGTGTCCGGCTCCACCACGATGATCCCCCGCTCGGCGAGGCGCTCGACAGCCGTTCGAACCGCGGCGGGCGGGAGATCCATGGCGGCCGGCAACTCGGGCACGCGCGCCGGCCGGCCGTCGAGGATGGCCTGGAAGGCGAGGCGCATCAGAGCCACTTCGTCTGGCGAAAAGCTCGCCAGAAAGTGCTCGATCTCTTCAGCGAAGTCGGCCATCTCTTATTCCGCGTCGAGCCTCACCAGCGCGTAAGCGCCGAACTCATACGTGACCTTTTGCCTGACGCCGTGGCACTCGATGACGTCCCCGGGTTGGATGTCGTCGGGCAGGAGCACGATCTCATCCCCCA
>CAYJUC010000160.1:0-2086 GCA_964372605.1 uncultured bacterium
ACTACGTGCACGCGCAGGGGGTCCCGCTCGTCGTGCCGGTCCCCGGGATCTCTCAGCTGACGGCGCCTCCCAAGACCAGCCCCTGGATATTCCGCCTCACCGAAACCAACGATATGAGCAACTACAGCATGGGGACCTGGGTTTTCAAGAAGACGCCCTACCGGAAGGTGGTCGTCATGGCCTCCGATTTCGTGGCCGGGCGCCACTCGGCGGGAGCCTTCATGGCCGCCTTCAAGGCCGCTGGCGGTGAGATCGTCAAAGAGATCTATCCCCCCATCAACACGGCCGACTTCGCTCCTTTCCTGGCTCAGCTTACGGGTGTCGGGGCAGACGCGGTCTACGCCTGGTTCGCGGGGGCAGACGCAATCCGCTTCGTGAAGGCCTACAAGGAGTACGGTCTGACGGGGAAGTTTCCCCTCCTGGCGTACAACAGCCTGGTGGATGACATCCTGCTGCCGGCCATGGGCGACACCGCGCTGGGGATCCTCAGCGTGGGCCACTACAGCGCCACGGTCGACACGCCTGAGAACCGGGCCTTCGTCAAGGAGTACGAGGCCAAGTACAACGCCTGGCCGACCCGGTACAGCGAGCAAGGGTACGTATCGGCACAGCTCGTTGGTGCGGCGATCGAGGCGGTGAAGGGTGAGGTGGGCGACCGGAACAGGTTCCGCGAAGCGCTCCGGGGAGCGGTGACGCGGATCCATCCGCCCCGCGGCCCGATCCAGTTCGATCGCTACCAGCAGGTCATCACCCCCGTCTACGTGATGCGGGTGGAGCGCCAGGGGAACCGACTGGTTAATGCCATCGTGGACCGGGTTCCCGACGTGACCCAGGAGGACACCTGGAAGTGGTGGTACAAATAGCCCCCTCCCCCCTCTCCCCTCGAAGGGGAGAGGATGAAGGTGAGGGGTCCAAAGAGGAGGTGTCGCATGAGAACGAAAACGCTGTTGACCGTCGTAGGCGCATGGCTTTTGACGGTGGTCTCCGCGCAGGCCCAGGAGCCCATCAGGATCGGGGTCCCGCTATCCCTCACGGGGCCGCTCGCGGTCAACGGTGAGGACAACCGCAAGGGGATCCTCCTCTACCTCGACGAGATCGGGGGCCGGCTTGCCGGACGCCCGGTGGAGGTGAAGGTGGAGGACACTGAGGCGAAGGCGGACGTGGCGTTGACCAAGGTCCGAAAGCTGGTGGAGCTGGACCGGGTCCATGCCGTCGTCGGGATCATCGGCAGCCACGAGGCCTACGCCGTGCGCGACTACATCCATCAGAAAGGTGTCCCGCTGGTGATCACGACCGCGGGCGCGAACGACGTGACGCTGGCGAAGAAGAGCCCGTACATCTTCCGCGTCGGCAACGACAACTCGCAGGAGCCGCTGGTGCTCGGCCACTACGTCGCCACGAAGCTCGGGTACAAGAAGGCCATCGCCATCGCGTCGAATTTCGCCGCGGGCCGGGAGGAGACCGAGTCGTTCGTCAAGACGTTCACGCAGGCCGGAGGGCAGGTGATCCAGCAGGTGTTTCCGCCGCTCGGCACCCCCGATTTCGCGCCCTACATCAGTCAGCTCAAGGCGGATCAGGTCGATGTGATCTGGGCGTGGTTCGCGGGGACCGAGGCTGCCCGAATCGTGAAGCAGCTGAGGGAGTACGGTATCAATAAGCCCATCGTGAGCCAGGGCGCCCTCACGGCGAACGTGGTCCTCCCGCTCATGGGGGACGCGGGGCTCGGGATCATCACCGCCAAGCACTACTCCGAGATTCTGGAGACGCCGGAAAACCGTCGCTTCTTCGCCGCGTTCATGAAGAAGTACAACGACAGGCCCGACGCCTGGTCCGAGCAGGCGTATGTGGGCATCAAAGCGGTGGGCGAGGCCATCAAGGCCGTCGGGGGGAAGGTGGAGGACCGCGAGCGGTTCCTGGAGGCGCTCCGGAAGACCCGCTTCGAGGGGCCGGCCGGACTCGTCTGGTTCGATCCGAACCAGCACCGGATCATGGACGTCTATATCCGGCGGATGGAGAAAACGGACGGCCGGTACGTGAACCGCGTCATCGACAAGATCCCCAACGTCGGCCAGAACTGGACCCCGTA
>CAYJUC010000160.1:2186-3930 GCA_964372605.1 uncultured bacterium
ACGTGAACCGCGTCATCGACAAGATCCCCAACGTCGGCCAGAACTGGACCCCGTAACCGACAAGCGCGGCCGCCCGTTCCGCGCTGTATGACCGGGGCACGGCGCTAACACTGCGATTGGAGGAATTCGGGCATGCGCTTTGGCCTGTTTTCCATGGGAGAGCACCCGGATCGTCTGCCGCGAGACGCGTACAACGATGATCTCGAGGAAATCGTCCTGGCCGATCAGCTCCGCTGGGCCGAAGCGTGGATCGGCGAGCATCACATGAATGGGCGGCAGGAGGTCTTGCCGAGTCCGGAAATGCTCATCGCCAAAGCCGCGGTCAAGACCCGGAATATCCGGTTGGGCCCGGGGGTCCGCCTGATCGCGTTGCACTATCCGCTGGATGTCGCCGCCGAGGCAGCGACTGCCGATCATCTGACCGATGGCCGTTATCTGTTCGGGTTCGGTACCGGTGGCGGCCAGGAGTACGGTTTTTACAATATCGACTTCGCCGAGGGCGCGGCGCGTGTCGAAGAATCCATCGACATCATCCTGAAAGCCTGGACGAGCGAAGCTCCGTTCAGCTACGAGGGGCGGTTCTGGCGCATGAAGGACGTCTATATCTGGCCGCGGCCGCTGCAGTCGCCCCACATGCCCGTCGCTCGGGCCTGCGGCCACCCGGCGTCCTTCTACAGCACCGGCCGCCGCGGGTTCTCCGTACTGGCGAGCCAGTTTATATCTGGTGAGCATATCGCCGCCGGTTGGGCGGAGTACGAGCGCGGCGCGCGGGATGCCGGGTTGACTCCGAACCGGCACGATCTGGGGGTGTCTCGGTTCTGCTGGGTGGACGAATCCGATCGGATGGCGCGTGACAGGGTGCGGAACTGGCAGAACAGGTCCCTGGACTATATTCGCTCCGTGCCTGTCGCGATCTTGCTCGACGCCTTCAAGCCTACGCCGGAGGCGGCGCGTACCGATGTGACATTCGATCACATGTGTGACATCGGGCAATACATCGTCGGGTCTGCTGACACGGTCATCCGGGGCATCCGGCGGCTCTGCGCCGAGACAGGCGGCTTCGGGACCTTCCTGCTGGTCGCGGGGAGAGACCCGGCGCCGCTGCGTGACCGGCTCAAGATGTTCGAGCGCTTCGAGCGGGAGGTCGCGCCTTCGCTGAGGGACCTCTGAGGAAGCGATGGCTCGCCCGGACCAGCAAGTGATCGACAAGCTGACGAAGCCAGATTCAGAGTGGCGTCAACTGCTGGCGCCGGAGCAATACGCGGTGCTCTTCGAGGAAGCCACCGAACACCCCTCCTCCAGCCCGCTGGACGACGAGAAGCGCGAAGGCACCTTCATCTGCGCAGCGTGCTTTCTGCCACTCTTTACCTCCGCGGCCAAGTACGACAGCAGAACAGGCTGGCCCAGCTTTACTCAGCCGATTCCGGGTCATGTCGGGATCAAGCGGGACTTCAAGCTCATCTGGCCCAGGCTGGAGTACCACTGCGGTCGCTGCGGGGGTCATCAAGGGCACGTCTTCAACGATGGTCCCCTGCCCAGAAGGCAGCGCTGGTGCAACAACGGCTTGGCCCTCCGGTTCATCTCCGAAGGAGAGCCGCTGCCGGCGCTCCGGACCTGACGGCCTGCGTTCCGCGACGGGCCCCTCACCCTCACCCTCTCCCCCGTCGGGGGCGAGGGAACCGAAGGGGCTCCCTCTCCCTCTTAGGGAGAGGGCTGGGGTGAGGGTGCCGAGCGTGGACACGAA
>CAYJUC010000160.1:3940-8320 GCA_964372605.1 uncultured bacterium
GGCGGCCCGCGCGGGCCCCCCCCCCCGCCCCCCCCCCCCGGGGGGGGGGGGGCCCCCCCCGGGGGCCCCCCCCCCCCCTCCGGCCGGGGGGGGGGGTGGGGGCGCCGAGCGTGGACACGAATAATCCGGGCTAGGCCGATGCGCCCGGCAGCTGGCTGCATCACGCCTTCCGTAGGGCCGGCATGACCGCGTCGGCGAAGAGACGCATCGACCTCAGGACTTTGTCCTGGGGAAGGCTGCCGGAGGCGATGTTGAGCATGAGCTGCTCCGGCCCCATGCAATCCAGGTAATAGCGGATTCTCTCGAGACACTCGTCGGGAGTGCCCCAGACAGCCATGATGTGGGGCGCCTCCTCCTCTACCGCTCGGCGCGCCTTTTCAGGCTCGCAGAGTTTTTCAAACGCCTTCAGCGACTCGCTCTTCGTCGCATAGCCCTGCGTCTCGCCGCTCAGACCCAGCCGATGCTGGCTCGATTGCAGAAACACTCTGGCCTGGGAAGCCAGCGCGAGCGCGCCGTTCTCCACCGCCTCTTCGTGGTTCTCCGCCACATGGAGGTGAAGGCCGAGCACGACATCACTGCGCCGACCGGCAGGCAGGTTCTGCCGGTACACCTTGGCGAGGCTCTGGACCAGGGCGAGAGGGATCCCGAGGTAGCCTGGCAGGACCAGACCCTG
Source organism: uncultured bacterium (assembly GCA_964372605.1). Taxonomy (GTDB): domain Bacteria; phylum Methylomirabilota; class Methylomirabilia; order Rokubacteriales; family CSP1-6; genus CAYJUC01. The sequence continues at coordinate 4,614 of CAYJUC010000160.1, forward strand.
GCTGACCTGTCCTGCGAACGCAGCGCTGGCCGGGGTAGTCGAAGCCGCGACGTATAAGGGCGGATGAGGCCGCTGGACCGGGGTCGGGCTCAGCTCGAAGTCGCTGAAGCGCCAGAATCTGCCGAGTAGAAATCAAAGCCGAGCTCGTCGGCCAGGGTGATTTGCTCTGAAACCTCGCGATAGATTTGTCGCTCGGACTTTTCGGGGTACGAACACTCGGTGAATAAGCCTGTTTTCATGCCGAGCCAGTGCTATCGCGGTGACTTACGAGTATTTCTCGCGGAGCTTCGCGAATCGCCGGCCGGATTCCCGCGCCGCCTCGGCGAAATCTTCCGGAATGACGTCATACGGTGGCCTGATGGGTCCTGGCTCACAGTATCCCGAGGCCTCCATCAGCAGCTTCTCTAGCTGGATGTTGTACGAGGCGAAAACTTCCGGAGAGCCCGTGATGACGTGATGGGGCTCGACCGCCCACCGGATATCCTCGGCGACCGCCTTGGCCCGGCTCCAGTCGCGCGCCGCGACGGCCTGCATGAGCGCGATCGCCGGCTGGGGCCCGACCGCGGGGATCCAGCAGGTCGTGGTGGTCTCCGGCGACAGCTCGGCAAAGGTATAGGCGAGCCCTACCGGCGGGATGAAGTTCACGCGTCCCTTAGTCGCAGCCACGGCCTCGACGAGGATCGCCTTGTTGGAAAACTTTGACGACATGACTGTCGGCGCCTTGTCGACGATCACCTTCCAGAAGTCCAGGCCGAACGCGAAGCGAAAGGCGCGCGAGTTGGCGTACACCATGATGGGGAGATCCGGGAAAGTTTCCGAGATGGAGGCATAGAACTTCACCGCCATGTCAACCGTCGCCGGCTGCCACATCGGGATTCCCAGGAGGGTTCCGGCAGCGCCGCGCTCCTTTAGAAAGCGGATCCTGCGCACGATGTCATGGGTTCCCAGCGCGGTTGATCCGACGAACGCGGGAATGCGACTTCGTACGGTGGTGAGGAGACAATCGACGAATGCCTCGTAGTCGTTCTCGGAGAGCGTCGCGCATTCTCCCATCGTTCCGAGCGCCATGATGGCGGTCGCGCCGTCACGGATCAAGCTTTCCGCCAATCGGGCTGTTTCCTCGAGATTCACCGTGTTGACTGCATCCGGGCGATCGGCCCCCTCCCTGGCCGGCGTGGGCATGATCGCAACGACACCACTGAGATCCTTGGCGCTTATCATCGCTCCCTCCCCTTTCTCCTAGCCGGATTATTCGCGTCCACACCGGGCACCCTCACCCCCGCCCTCTCCCTCAGCAGGGAGAGGGAGCCCTTTCGGTTCCCTCGCCCCCGGTGGGGGAGAGGGTCAGGGTGAGGGGGTCTGTCACTTGCGCAGGAACGCCTCCATCGAGGTCGCGAGCGCGATCGGTGTCTCGTCCATCGGGTAGTGGCCGGCGTTCGGAATGACCTCGAGCTCGGCGCTGGGATACCAAGCCATGTAGGTCGCGTTCATGACCTCCGCCGTGATCGACGGATCGTGCTGGCCGATGATGACCTTGATCGGAGTCGTGTTGCCCTTGATGGCGTCCACGAAATTGGTTTTCGACCACGCCTTGAAATAGGCGGCGAACGCCTCGGTGGACGAGGTTTCCTGCGAATAGCGTGCCATGCGGTCGACCCAGGTCTTGGACAGCCGGCCGCCGACAGAGAAGTCCACGATCGCGCGTCGGTTGTCGAGGCTCGTCGCGGCGCCCTCAAAGAGCTTCAACACGTCGCCCTCGAAGGGCACGCCCGACGCGGGCACCGGCGTGATGGCGACCAGCTTCCGCACCCGCGCGGGCGCGTCGGCAAGCACGCGCTGCACCGCCATGCCTCCCATCGAATGGCCGACGAGGCTGAACTTGTCCCACCCGAGGCTGTCGGCGAGATCGATCGCGTCCTTCGAGATCTCGGCCATCGTGTAGTCGCCGCGGATCGCCTTCGATTTTCCGTAGCCGCGATAATCCGGAGAGACGTAGGTGAACTCGTCGAGGCTGAGCGCGGCCGTCATCGGGTTGAGCATGGCGTGGTCGCCGAACCAGCCGTGGAGCACGAGCACCTTGTGCCCGCCCTTGCCCATCGTCTCGTATCCTACCGGCATGATGCGTCCTCCTTAGTTCGCTCGGAGGGGGGCTCCGCCCCCCTTCCGAAACCTCCCCCCGAGGGTTGCGCGGGCAAAGCCCGCACTCGAACCGCGTAACCGACCTAGCCCCAACCCGAAATTATTTGTACGCAACAATAGCGATAGTCGCCGCTTCCCATCGGTCTCCTCTCCCTCCCGGGGAGGGAGAGGATAAAGGTGAGGGTGGGGCGGATAGCTTTCCCCCTCACCCTGCCCTCTCCCCCGACGGGGAGAGAGAGAATCAACCAATTCCCGGTTAGATGTTTTCGGATTGGGACTAGAAGTGAGACCCTTACATTTTTCAGCATCGTAGCCTAGGTGTGAAGCGCGGCGCGGGGTCGCGCGTCGCGGATCGCGCGCCAGACGCGCTCAGACGTCGCCGGCAGCTCGACGTGCTCGACGCCGAATTCGGAAAGCGCATCGACGATCGCGTTGATGACGACGGCGAGCGCCGGCGTGGTTCCGCCTTCTCCGCCGCCGCGGACGCCGAGCGGGTTCGTGGGCGTCGGCACCTCCATGATCTCGGTGTCGAAGGACGGGAAGGTGTCGGCCCGCGGCATCGCGTACTCCATGAACGAGCCTGAAAGGAGCTGCCCGGTCTCGGGATCGTAGTGGATATGCTCGAGGAGCGCCTGACCCACGCCCTGGGCGATGCCGCCGTGCGCCTGGCCGTGCAGGATCATCGGGTTGATCGCGCGGCCGACGTCGTCGACGGCCGCGTAGCGCGCGACTAGGACCGCGCCCGTTTCGGGATCGACCTCCACCTCGCACACCTGGGCGCCGTAAGGAAAGCCCGGGTGGCGCATCATCTCCTGGCTCTCGGCGGCGAGCGGGCCGCGGAGCGAGGCCGGGAGGTCGGCGCGCGACTCTGCCGCGGCGGCCACCTCGAAGATCCCGAGCAGGCGGTCGGTGCCCTTGACCCTGAACCGGCCACCGGCGAACTCGATGTCCACGGGGGCCGCCTCCAGCATGTGCGCCGCGATGCGCGTTCCCCTGGCGATGATCGCGTTCGAGGCGTTCCCCATGACGATGCCGGCCATGCGCATCGAGCGGGCCGAATGCGAGCCGCCGCCCTCGCGCGCCCGCGCGGTGTCGCCGGCGATGAGACGCACGTCCTCGAACGGCACGCCGAGCCAGTCGCTCACGCATTGCGCGAAGCTGGTCTCGTGGCCCTGGCCGCTCGACAGCGTGCCGACCACGACCTCGACGCGCTTTTCGTCCGGCAGGACGCAGATCTCGGCGCGCTCGACAGGAAAGCCCGAAGTGACCTCGATGTACTGGGCGAGCCCGATGCCGCGCAGCTTGCCACGTCTCTTCGCCTCCGCGCGGCGCGCGGGAAAACCGTTCCAGTCGCCGAGCGCGAGCGCGGCGTCCATGGCCCGCTCGAACTCGCCGCTGTCGTAGGTGAGGCCGAGCTTGTTCGCGTACGGCATCGCGCTCGCGGGCACGAGGTTACGCCGCCGCAGCTCCACCGGGTCGAAGCCGCAGCGGCGCGCGGCGATGTCGATCAGCCGCTCGAGGACGAACATCACCTCCGGCCGCCCCGCGCTGCGGTAGGGGCACGTCGG
>CAYJUC010000161.1:0-8273 GCA_964372605.1 uncultured bacterium
AGGTGCGGGTGATCGCCCCCGACGTGGGCGGCGGCTTCGGCTCCAAGGTCTTTCTGTACAACGAGGAGGTCGTCTGCTCCTGGGCCTCGCGGCAGATCAAGCGGCCCATCCGCTGGACGGCCAGCCGTCGCGAGGCGTACCAGACCGACGCCCAGGGCCGCGACCATGTGACCGATGCCGAGGTCGCGCTCTCGCGGGACGGCAAGATCCTCGGCCTGCGGGTTCGGACCACGGCCAACCTCGGCGCGTACCTCTCGACGTTCGCGCCGGCGATCCCGACGTTCCTGTACGCGACGCTGCTCAACGGCGTGTACACGATCGGCGCCATCCACTGCGAGGTCACCGGGGTGTTCACGAACACCACCGCCGTCGACGCCTACCGCGGCGCCGGCCGTCCCGAGGCTTGCTACGTCCTCGAACGCATGGTCGAGGCCGGAGCGCGCGCCCTGAAGATGGACGTGGCCGAAATCCGGAAGAAGAACTTCATCCCGAAGTTCTCCGGCGCCTACCAGACGCTGGTGGCCGTGACCTACGACAGCGGCGACTACGCGGGCGCCTTCGACAAGCTCCTCCAGATGTTCGATTACAAGAAGTTCCGGACTGAGCAGGCGGAGGCGCGCAAGCAGGGGCGGCTCCTCGGCATCGGCTTCTCGACCTACATCGAGGCGTGCTCGATCGCGCCCTCCAAGCTTGTGGGCGCCCTCGGCGCCGGCGCGGGTCTCTACGAGTCCGGCAAGGTGCGGGTGCACCCGACGGGGACGGTGACGGTGTACACCGGCTCCCACTCCCACGGGCAGGGGCACGAGACAACCTTCGCCCAGCTCGTGGCCAGCGAGCTTGGCATCCCGATCGAGCAGGTGGAGATCGTCCACGGCGACACCGCAGCCATCCCCTTCGGCATGGGGACCTACGGCAGCCGGTCGGCCTCCGTGGGGGGGACTGCCATCTTGATGTCGCTCAACAAGGTCAAGGAGAAGGGGAAGCGGATCGCCGCCCACCTACTGGAGGCATCGCCCGATGACATGGAGTACGTGAACGGACAGTTCCAGGTCAAAGGCGCGCCCGGCAAAGCGGTGCCATGGGGGGCGGTTGCCCTCACCGCGTATGTCCCGCACAACTATCCGGAGGGGCTCGAGCCCGGGCTCGAAGAGACGAGCTTCTACGACCCCTCCAACTTCTGTTTCCCCTTCGGCGCCCACGCTTGCGTGGTCGAGGTCGATCAGGACACCGGGGCGGTGAAGATCCTCCGCTACCTCGCCGTCGACGACGTCGGCAACGTCATCAACCCCATGATCGTCGACGGGATGGTGCACGGGGGGATCGCCCAGGGCGTGGGCCAGGCCCTCTGGGAGGGGGCGGTGTACGACGACGCCTCCGGCCAGCTCGTGACCGGCAGCATGATGGACTACGCCGTGCCAAAGGCCGACATGCTGCCGTTGTACGAGACCGACCGCACGGTGACGCCGACGCCGGTGAACCCGCTGGGCATCAAGGGCGCCGGCGAGACAGGCACCATCGCGGCCACGCCGGCGGTGGTGAACGCAGTCGTCGACGCACTGGCGCCCCTCAACGTGGACCACATCGAGGCCATGCCGCTCACGGGCGAGCGCGTCTGGAAGGCCATCCGGGCCGCCAAGGCCTGAGCAAGAACAAGGAGAGCGTGACATGTACCCTGCCGCATTCGAGTACCACACCCCGGCGACCGTCCCGGAGGCGATCTCCCTTCTCGGCCGATGGAAGGACGACGCCAAGCTCCTGGCCGGCGGGCACAGCCTGATCCCGATGATGAAGCTCCGCCTGGCTCGGCCCCAGCACCTGATCGATCTCCGGAAGGTGCCCGGGCTCTCCGGAATCAAGGAGGAGGGCGGCCATTTCGTCATCGGCGCCCTCACCACCCATTACCAGTTGGAAACAGCATCCCTGCTGAAGCAGAAGTGTCCCATCCTGTCCGAGACCGCCGCAATGATCGGCGATCCCCAGGTCCGGAACCTGGGGACGATCGGCGGAAGCCTGGCCCACGCCGACCCCGCCGCCGACTACCCGGCGGCGGTCATCGCGCTCGGGGCCGAGCTGGTGGCTCAAGGCCCGAAAGGCAGGCGGACGATCAAGGTTGACGACTTCTTCAAGGGGCTGATGACCACCGCGATCCAGCCCGATGAAATTCTCGTCGAAGTTCGGATCCCTTCCTGGCCGGCCGGGACGGGGATGTCATACATGAAATTCCCGCACCCCGCTTCCCGGTTCGCGGTGGTGGGCGTGGCTGTCTGCGTCACCGTGGACGGCAAGGGGGCGTGCTCCAAAGCAAGCGTCGGGGTCACCGGGGCTGGGACCAGGGCGGTGCGGGCAAAGGGAGTCGAAGCGGCTGTCACCGGCAAGACGCTGGACGCCGCCACGATCCAGGCTGCAGCGGAAAAGGCGGCGGACGGCGTGGACGTCCAGGCGGACCTGCAGGGGTCGGTGGAGTACAAGACCCACCTCATCAAGGTCTTCTGCCGCCGCGCCTTCGAGGCCGCCCTCAAAGCCAAGAAGTGAGGTCGAGGCCGCAGTAGCCAGTGATCGCGGCCATCGTCCTCGCGGCCGGCCTCTCCCGCCGGATGGGGCGGGCCAAGCTTTTGCTCGACTGGGGAGGACGGCCGGTGGTCCGGCGGGCGGTGGAGGCGCTGACAGGGAGGGGCATGGAGCTGATCGTGGTCCTCGGTCACGAGGGCAAGGCGATCCGGGAGGCGCTCGACGCCCTCCCGGTTCGTTTTGTCGAGAACCCGGAGCCGGAGGCAGGACAGGCGGGCTCCATCGCCCGCGGGGTCTCGGCGCTCGAACCGGGCGTCGAGGCGGCGCTCATCGCCCTGGGGGATCAGCCAGCGCTTCCTCCCGACGTCGTTCCACGGCTGCTCGAAACCTTCAGGCAGACGGGGAAATTCGTCGTGGCGCCCCTCTACCGGGGAGCGCAGGGGAACCCGGTCCTCTTCGCGGCGTCCGTCTTCCCCGAGCTTCGAAGCCTCACCGGTGACCGGGGCGCACGGTCGGCGGTGGAGAAGGATCCAGGCCGGGTCGCCCTGGTCCCCTTCGACCTGCCCATGCCCGCCGACCTCGACACGGTCCAGGAATACGAACGCCTGCGCCCCCGGGCCAATCCGGTGTAAACTATTAGGGCTATGCGCGACGAGATCCGGAAAATCCAGGAGATGATGGAGTCCGCGGACTACGTGACCGATGCCCCCATCGCCACCGCCGTCCATCTGGCCATGGCTCTCAAAAAGCCACTGTTGATCGAGGGCCATGCGGGCGTCGGGAAGACCGAGGTGGCCAAGGTGCTGTCCCGGATGCTCGGCACCAACCTGATTCGCCTCCAGTGCTACGAGGGGCTGGACGCCAACACGGCGCTCTACGAGTGGAACTATCCCAAGCAGATCCTCCACATCAAGCTGGAGGAGGGGACTCAGCACCCCATCGAGCAGAAGGAAGCAGCCATCTTCTCTGAGCCGTTCCTCTTGAAGCGCCCGCTGCTCCAGGCCATCACCCAGAACGGGCAGCCGCCCGTGCTTTTGATCGATGAGATAGACCGATGCGTTACCGCAAAGACGTTAATCGCCACCGGGGCGGGGCTTAAGAGAGCCGAGGAGATTGGGCCAGGCGATGAGCTGGTGAGCTTTGCCCCTGAGGACTTTCGGGTCGCGCGTGCCACCGTCAGGAAGGTCATTCCGCGCGAGGCTTCCACCATCGTGCGGATTATCGTTGGCGGGCGGTTTCTCGAAGTCACGCCCGAACACCGCTTCGCTCGGTATTCGGATAACGGGCATGAGGTTGTGCGGGCTTCCGAACTCCGGGTAGGGGATTGCTTGCCGCTTCACAAGCAGGCTCGTTCCGCGCCGGCCGACGAGCCCCGGTTCGATTTCCCTGAAAATATCATCAAAGTGACCGAGGCCGGGAAGCGCCTGCTCTATTCGGCATACAAGGCATCGGGAAGGACCTATCAGCAGATTTCAACGGCGGTCGGGGTGTCACCAAATCATCTCCGGAACGTGATCCAGCCGCGATCTGTCCGCGATTCATTGAGAGCGGCGGTGTTGGACAAGCTTTGTGTGGAGTTGGACTTGAATGGCGCAGTCGCGAGGCCCGAGCACTCCCACGGGCTTCATATCCGCCAGGCGGTTTCGTTTTATGAGTTGCTCGGCTACATCGTCGCCGATGGCTGCTTCACCAGCGACCAACTTTGCATCGCGGACAAGGACAGACAGAATCTCGAAATCTATGCGGAAAAGTTCGAAGAGGCGTTTGGCGACCGTCCGAGGATTCGGAAAGGCCCCCACCGGAACTATGAGCTGAGCTATCACTCGCTTCCGCTGGGGCGATTTCTGCTGCGAGTGCTGGGCTCCGGGATGGTTCGTAGTAGGCATCGAACGGTCCCCAATTTTGTGTTCTCACTCCCCGCAGAAAAGCGGGCGGGCTTCGTGAGGGGATTCTTCGACGGAGAAGGCTGGGTGGGGGACCATCAGGTTGCGGCAGGTTCTTCATCTCCTTACTTACTTGTCGGGATTCAGCACTTGCTCAGCTCCCTGGGCGTGGACAGCCATATTTCCCGAGTCCGTGCATATCCTAGCAACTTCGGCAAAGGGCCGCATTTTGTCCTGAACGTTTCAGATGTTCAGGCCTTCGCCGAGGCCGTTGGCTTCTGCTCACTGGCCAAGAAACGTCTCATCGAGGATCCCCCTTCCCACGCGTTCACACGGACGGAGACGTTACCCAAGGCCAGCGTCACCAATACCCTGAACCGGCTTCGGAATCAGACGGTGCTGCACGGGATGCCCACTCATCAAACCGTCTATGACATTCTGGCCGGCCGGGTCCGTCCCAATGTCTCTTCACTTCGGCGGATCTCCGAGGCCTTTGACTCACCCGAGCTGCGGGACCTTCTCGAACGGGAAATCGTTCTTGCCGAAGTGACATCGATTGAGACAATCGAGGCTCCCCACGCTGTCTATGACTTTGTTCTGGAGGGCCATCCGTACTTCGTCGCCAATCAGGTGGTTACGCATAATTGCGACCAGGAATTCGAGGCCTTTCTCCTTGAGGTCCTGTCTGAGTTCCAGGTGACCATTCCGGAGATCGGCACCATCAAGGCGACAGAGCCACCCTACGTGGTGCTGACCTCCAACCGTGAGCGCGAGCTGTCGGATGCGCTCAGGCGGCGCTGCCTCTATTTGTGGATCGACTATCCGTCTTTCGAAAAAGAAGTTCGGATAGTCACGACAAAAGTCCCGGGGGTGGACGAACGGCTGGCGCGCGAAGTGTCGAAATTCATGGAGTCGCTCCGCAAGCTCCGTCTCTCCAAGGTCCCCGGGGTCGCCGAAAGTCTGGACTGGGCCCTGGCGCTGACCTCGCTTCACGCGGATCACTTGGACGAGGCGCTGATCAACGAGACGCTGGGGTGCGTGCTGAAGGACGCCGACGACATCAGGCGCTTCAAGGGGGAGCTCCAGGCGAGCGGGCTCAGCCGTTTTCTCCCACTCGAGGGGTAGAGTTTCGACCGGTGTCGCCGAGCGCTCCGCCTCGCGCCCTTCTCTCCGCCACCATTTCCTTCTGCCGGCTGCTTCGGGCCCACGGGCTGGCCATCACGCTGGCCGGATCACGGGACGCGGTCAGGGCCCTGGAGGCCCTGGATCTGGCCGACCGTGACGAGATCTACTGGGGGCTCCGAACGGTTCTCGTCTCCCGCATCGAGGAAGTTCCGGCCTTCGACCGCTGCTTTGCGGCGTTCTGGAAGTTTCACGCCGAGACGGGGCAGGAGCTGGAAGGGCTTCTCGGGGCCACCCAGCTCGCCAAGGGGGAAGGACCGGAGCAGGGGAAAGAGGAGGCGCCGGGGACGCTGAAGATCGCCGGGCAGAAGCGCGAGGGAGTGTCGCTCGAATCCTGGGCCGACGAAGAGAACGAAGATCGGGGGGAGCCTCTGGGAGTTCCGGTGATGAGCGACCGGGAGCTCCTGATGGAGCGGGATTTTTCCGCGTTCCCGGCGGACCAGCTCGACGAGCTGGCGCGGCTCACCATCCTGATCGCCCGGCGATTGGCCTCCAGGCTCAGCCGGCGGAAGCGGCCCACCCGGCGCCGGGGCGTGGTGGACCTGAGGCGGACGGTTCGCCTCAACTTGATGCGCGGCGAATTCGTGGAGTTGAGGCGCAGGGAGCGAAAGCGGAAGAAGGTCCGGCTGGTTCTCCTCTGCGATGTTTCCGGGTCCATGGACCTTTACAGCCGCTTCCTCCTCCAGTTCCTCTACGCCCTCCAGAATGTCTTTGGCCGGGTCGAGACGTTCACATTCTCGACGCGCCTCACGCGGGTCACCGATCATCTGAAGGGACGCCCGTACGGCCAGGTTCTGAAGCGCCTGTCGGACGTGCGCGACTGGTCGGGCGGGACGCGTATAGGCGAATGCCTGGCCGAATTCAATCGTGAATGGGGGCGCCGGCTCCTGAATCACGACACCATCGTGCTGGTGCTCTCCGATGGCTGGGACACGGGTGACCCGGACCTCCTTGCCGGGGAGCTTCTGAGGATCAAGCGCCGGGCCGGCCGGCTGATCTGGTTGAACCCGCTCCTCGGCAACCCGGCGTACCAGCCGCTGACGCGGGGGATGGCCGCGGCGCTCCCCATCCTGGACCGCTTCTCCCCCGCGCACAATCTGGCGAGCCTCCGGGAGCTGGCCGGGCAGTTGCGCCTGTAAAGCGTCTCACCGCTTTCCCCCAGAGCCCCCCCTTCCCCATCTAAGGTTATTCCACCCGAGTTTTCGCTTGACAAGGTGGCTTCCCCTTTCTAGTGTGGGCTCGCGCTGAAGGTCCAGGATAGCTAAAAAGTCCTTTTACATGATTTTTTCGCCAGAACTTGGGCCCAGGGAGGCGAGGGGTGGCAGACATCCCGAGCCGGTTCGTTCGGGAGCTAACCTCCACCGAGCGGAAAGAGCTCACCCGTCTATGTCGGAACCAGGCCGTAGCGCTTCGCGCGTCGATCATCCGCCTCTCGGCCCAGCGGGTGCCGATTTCCGAGATCGCGCGGCAGCTCAGAGTCTCCCGCCCCACGGTCACCGCTTGGCTCAGCCGCTTCGAGAAATCCGGAGTGTCCGGGCTTCGGACCCGGCTTCGTCCCGGTCGCCCCCTCAAGCTCACCCGAGAGGTTCACCGGCAGATTGCCCTTGTGTCAAGCGCCCGGCCTCAAGACCTCGGCGTTCCCATTGCCGCGTGGAGCCTGCCAAAGCTCAGAGAGTATCTCGTTCGAACCGGCAGAGCGCCCGGCCTTTCTCTGGAGTCGCTCAGGACCGCGCTTCGGAGAGGCGGGCTCAGTCTCAAGACGGCCCGAACAGGGATGACCCTGAAGGGGACCACCACGATGATCCCTGACGCGTTTGAATATCACGCTCCCAAGTCCCTTGGCGAGGCGACCCAGCTCCTCGCCAAGCTCGGTGACGATGCAAAAGTCCTCTCTGGAGGCCAGAGCCTCATCCCGCTTATGAAGCTGCGGCTCGCCATGCCGCGGCACCTCATCGACATAAACGGGATTTCGGGGCTGGCGTATATCCGAGAGGCCGAAGGGTTTCTTCGGATTGGCGCGCTCACGCGGGAGTCGGATCTCGAAGGCTCCGACCTCATCCGGACGCGGTATCCGATCCTCTTCGATACGAGCAAGGTCATTGCCGACCCCATTGTCCGAAACCTCGCCACGGTCGCCGGCAACCTGGCGCACGGCGACCCCGCCAACGACCACCCGGCGACCATGCTGGCCCTGGGGGCCGAGGTGGTGGTTGTCGGCAAAAAAGGCGAGCGGCGCATTCCCGTCGCCTCGTTCTTTACCGGCCCTTTTGCCACCGCTCTCGGCGCCGACGAAATTCTCACCGAGATCATGATCCCGATTCCGCCGCCACGGAGCGGCGGGGCGTATCTGAAGCTCGAGCGGAAGGTCGGAGACTTCGCGACAGCAGCCGTCGCCGCCCAGGTGACCATCGGCGCCGACGGAACGTGCGAGCGGGCTGGCATCGGATTGACCAACGTAGGGCTGCTGCCGATCAAGGCCAAAAGGGCGGAGGGGTTCCTCCAGGGCAAACGGCCGGACCAGGGGGTGATCGGGCAAGCAGCAGAGCTCGCGGCCGAGGAGTCCCAGCCCACCTCGGACCTCCGCGGCCCGGCAGAGTACAAGCGGGATCTCGTCAGGGTGCTGACGGCCCGGGCGCTCGGGAAGGCCCTCGAGCGCGCAGCCGGGGGATAGTAGTGCGAGCCGCAGCACGTCGCGGGGCC
>CAYJUC010000162.1:0-8254 GCA_964372605.1 uncultured bacterium
CTCCGTTCTGATGATCGGCGACGTCTTCGGCGAGCCGGGGCGGAGGGCTGTCCTGGGCCTTCTACCCAGGCTCAGGCGCGAACACGAGCTAGACCTGGTGATCGCCAACGTGGAGAACGCCGCGGCCGGCTTCGGCGTCACGCCGGCTATCGCCGCGACGTTCCTCGCCGGGGGGGTGGACGTGCTCACCTCCGGGAATCACATCTGGGACAAGAAGGAGATCATCGAGTACATCGCCCGGGAGAACCTCCTCCTGCGTCCCGCCAACTATCCGCCGGGGACTCCGGGGGTGGGGTCCATCGCGGTGAAAGCGGGGGTCTACAAGGTGGGGGTGCTGAACCTCATGGGGCGGGTCTTCATGCCCGCCGTGGACTGCCCGTTCCGGAAGGCCGACGAGGAGCTGCCCCGGCTCCGCCAGGAGACCCCCATCATCATCGTGGACATGCACGGGGAGGCCACGTCGGAGAAGCAGGCGATGGGGTGGTACCTGGACGGGCGGGTCAGCGCGGTGCTGGGGACCCACTCCCACGCGCAGACGGCGGACGAGCGAATCCTGCCCGGCGGGACCGCCCACATCACCGATCTGGGGATGACCGGGCCCGTGAACTCCGTGATCGGCGTGGAGCCCGGGATCGCCATCCAGCGTTTTCTCTCCGGGATGCCGAATCGCTTCGAGCCCGCAAAAGGTCCGGCCCGTCTCCAGGGGGCGGTGGTGTCGATCGATCCCGAGAGCGGCCGGGCCCTGGGGATCAGTCGCCTCCAGGTGCCGTTCCTTCAGTGACGGGAGGCCAGCCCGCCGCCACTCAGCGAGCGTCCCTTCTCTTGCCGTGAGCCGGAGCGACCATGGCCAAGATCCTTGACGGCAAGCTGGTGGCGCAGAAGGCCCTGGAAGAGGTCAAGCGGGGAGTGGCCACCCTTCGCGCCGAGACCGGCGTCGTCCCGACCCTGGCCGTGATCCTGGTCGGCGACTTCGCTCCCTCCAAGATCTACATCGCCAACAAGAAGAAGATGGCCGCCGAGGTCGGCATCGCCTCACGCGACCACATCCACCCCGAAGGGCTCACCCAGCCGGCGCTCCTGGAGCTGCTGCGGGCGCTCAACGAGGATCCGACAGTTCACGGGATCCTCCTGCAGCTTCCGCTTCCTCAGGGGTTCGATGAGGACCGGGCCATCGGCGCCATCCTCCCGGAAAAGGACGTGGACGGTTTTCATCCCATGAACCTGGGGAACCTGCTGGCGGGCAGCCCCACGGTCGTCCCGTGCACGCCCGCCGGGGTGATGGAGATCCTGGATCACTACGAGGTGGAGCTGCGGGGCGCCGAGGCCGTGGTGGTGGGGCGGTCGCGCATCGTGGGAAAACCGCTGGCCCAGCTCCTCCTGGCGCGCCACGCCACGGTGACCATGTGTCACACCCGGACCCGCGATCTGGCGGCCCACACGCGGCGGGCTGATCTCCTCTGCGTGGCCGCCGGGCGTCCGGGGGTGGTCACTGGCGGCATGGTCAAGGAGGGGGCGGTGGTGATCGACGTCGGCATCAACCGCCTCGCGAGCGGCAAGCTGGTGGGCGACGTGGAGTTCGAGTCGGCGAGCCTGGTGGCCCGGGCAATGACGCCGGTGCCAGGCGGCGTGGGGCCGATGACCGTGGCCATGCTCATGAAGAACAGTCTCCAGGCCGCGCGGCGGCAGACGGGTGCGAGGTGAGTCCTGTGGGTGAGAATCGTCCAGCGGGTCCTGTCACGGCGAGCAGCCCGGAGGCCCGAGCCACCCCCGCCCAGTGTAGGGACCCCCGGCTCGTGCCTCCGGGCGCCCGCTCGCCGCGCCACCCGCTGGGACACCGTCTATGAACGAGAACCGGCAGGTCTGGACGGTCTCCGAGCTGACCCGGCGGATCAAGGATCTCCTGGAGGAGCGCTTCCCCGCCTTCTGGGTGGAGGGGGAGATCAGTAACCTCCGCGTGCCGTCATCGGGTCACGCCTACTTCACGTTGAAGGACGAAACCGCCCAGATCAAGGCGGTGCTCTTCAGGAACCGGGCCAGACGCGTCCGCTTCGAGCCGCAGGACGGTCTCTCGGTCCTCGCCTTCGGAGGACTCGAGATCTACGGCCCCAGGGGCGAGTACCAGCTCGTGGTGGAGCTTCTGGAGCCCAAGGGGCTGGGCGCGCTCCAGCTGGCCTTCGAGCAGCTCAAGGCCAAGCTCGGGGCCGAGGGGCTCTTCGAGGCGGCCCGCAAGCGTCCGATTCCGAGGTTCCCGCGGAAGATCGGCGTCGTGACCTCGCCGACCGGGGCGGCCATCCGGGACATCCTCAACATCATCACCCGGCGCTTCGCCGACCTCTCCATCCTGATCTATTCGGCGCGGGTCCAGGGGGAGGAGGCTCCCGGGGAGATCGTCCAGGCGATCCACGAGTTGAACCAGATCGGCGATCTGGACGTCATCATCGTTGCCCGGGGCGGCGGCTCGCTGGAGGACCTCTGGGCGTTTAACGAAGAGGCGGTGGCGAGAGCCGTGGCCGCCTCCAAAGTTCCGATCATCTCGGCGGTCGGACACGAGACCGATTGGACGATCACGGACTTCGTCGCGGACCTCCGGGCGCCGACGCCATCCGGCGCCGCCGAGCTGGTGGTTCAGGAGAAGGAGGCGGTGGTCCGGCAGATCGGGCTCCTTTACACCCGGCTCCTCCGGAGCGTGCCCCAGCGCGTGGCCCGGTGGAGGGGCGAGGTGGAGTCGCTGGCCCGCCGCCGCGTCCTCACAGATCCCGCCCGCCCGCTCCGCGACTGGGAGCGGCGGTGCGACGAGCTTGGCGCCCGTCTCTACTCGGGCCTTCACGGGAGGCACCGGCACCTCATCCAGCGCGCCCTCGCGGCGACAAATTCCTTGCGTTCCCGAAGCCCGTTGGCTACGATTGCACACGCTTCAGCAATCATCGAGCAACTGAACGGGCGGCTTCGGTCCGGAGTCGCGCACGCGGTTGCCAGCGATCGTCAGCGTTTCCAGAGCGCGGTCGGGCAGCTCCAGAGCTTGAGCCCACTGGGGGTGCTCCGGCGGGGGTACAGCCTGACGCGCCTTTCCACCGGCGAGGTTGTGCGATCCGCTCGTCAGGTGGGCCCCGGATCCCCGGTGCGCGTGCTGCTTCACGAGGGAAGCCTGGACTGCCGGGTCGTTCTAGTGAGGGAGCGGGATGACCGACCTCAAGTTTGAAGACGCCCTGGCCCGCCTCGAGCAGATCGTCCACACCCTTGAAGCCGGCGACCTTCCCCTCGAAGAATCCCTGACGGCGTTTGAGGAAGGGATCCGTCTGGCCAAGAGCTGCGCCAAGTATCTGGAGGAGGCGGAGCGGCGGATCGAGCTTCTGACCAAGGACGAGTCGGGCCTGCTCAAGAGCCAGCCCTTTGGCTTGGAAGGCGAGGAGCCCGGCAATTGAGCTTCGACCTCCCCGCCTACCTAGCGGAGCGGCGGCAGGCCGTGGAGCGGGCTCTGGATCGATTTCTCCCCTCCGCCGACAGTGTCCCGCGGCAGATCCACGAGGCGATGCGGTACAGCGTGTTCGCGGGAGGGAAGCGCCTCCGTCCGATCCTGGTCATCGCGGGCGCCGAGACGGTGGGGGGGAGCGCCGAGTCGGTGATGCCCACGGCCTCTGCCTTGGAGCTGGTCCACACCTATTCGCTCATCCACGACGACCTTCCCGCCATGGACGACGATGATTACCGGAGGGGCCGTCTCACCAATCACAAGGTCTTCGGCGAAGCGGTTGCGATCCTGGCCGGCGACGCGCTCCTCACCCTGGCGTTTCGTCTCCTGGCGGAGAACTTCGCCGGCGCGCGGGACCCGCGGCTCCTCCCCCAGCTGCTCGCCGACATCGCCGACGCCGCCGGCACTCCCGGGATGATCGGCGGGCAGGCGGTGGATGTCCAGTCCGAAGGGAAATCCGTGGACGCGGAGACCCTGGAGTACATCCACAGTCACAAGACCGCGGCGCTGATCCGGGCCTCGCTCCGCGCCGGGGCGCTCCTGGCGGGGGCGACGCCGTCTCAGCTCATGGCGATCAGCGAGGTTGGGGGGCGGCTCGGCCTGGCCTTCCAGATCGTGGACGACATCCTGGATGTGGAGGGGAGCCTGGAGGAGCTGGGCAAGACGGCGGGGAGCGATCGGCGGAAGAAGAAAGTCACCTACCCGGAACACTTCGGCCTGGGAGCCTCCAGGCTCAAGGCCAGGCAGCTCATCGAAGAGGCCAAGGCTCAGCTGGCGGCGCTTGGCCCGGGCGCCGAGCCAGTGAGGGCGCTGGCTGATTTCATCCTTAACCGGAGATCATAGGGCGTGTCGGCGATCAGAACGGTTCACGCGCGACAGATCCTCGATTCCCGCGGCGTCCCCACGGTGGAGGTGGAGGTCACGCTCGCGAGCGGGGTCGTGGGGCGCGCAGCAGTCCCCTCCGGCGCGTCCACCGGAAAGCGCGAGGCGGTGGAGCTCAGGGACGGCGATGCCGCGCGTTACTTCGGCAAGGGAGTCCTCGGGGCGGTGAAGAATGTCCGGGAGGTCATCGCGCCCGAGATCGCGGGGCTCGAAGCCTCCAAGCAGGCGGCCGTGGATCAGCGACTCCGGGATCTGGACGGCACTCCAAACAAATCGCGCCTGGGAGCCAACGCGCTCCTCGGAGTCTCGCTCGCCGTGGCCAGGGCCGCGGCCGCCGAGGCGAGGCTGCCGCTCTACTGCTATCTCGGCGGCGCCGGCGCCTGTCTCCTCCCGGTCCCCCTGATGAACGTCCTGAACGGCGGGGTCCACGCAGACAACGGCCTGGACATCCAGGAATTCATGCTGGTGCCGGCCGGGGCCGGAGGATTCGGCGAAGCGCTCCGGATGGGGGCGGAGATCTTCCAGACCTTGAAGGGCCTCCTCCGCGACAAACGGCTCGCGACATGCGTCGGCGACGAGGGCGGCTTCGCGCCGGCGCTCCCCTCCAACGCGGCGGCGCTGGACTTCCTCCTCCTGGCCATCGAGCGATCCGGGTATCGACCCGGCGAGGAGGTCTTCCTGGCGGTGGACGCCGCGGCGAGCGAATTCTTCCACCAGGGTCGGTACCGCCTGAAAGCCGAAGGCGCGGAGAAGTCGAGCGACGAGATGATCGCCTTCTACGAATCACTGGCGCGCCGTTACCCGCTCTGCTCCATCGAGGACGGTCTCGCCGAAGACGACTGGGACGGGTGGGCGGCGCTGACCCGGCGACTCGGCGCCCGGCTGCAGCTCGTGGGTGACGACCTGTTCGTCACCAACCCCGCCATCATCCGGGACGGGATGGCGAAGAATGTGGCGAACGCGGTGCTGATCAAGGTGAACCAGATCGGGACGCTGACGGAGACCCTGGAGGCCGTGGAGCTGGCCAAGCAGGGGGGGTACGGCACCGTGATCTCCCATCGCTCCGGGGAAACCGAGGATGTGTTCATCGCCGACCTGGCCGTGGCGGTGAACGCGGGCCAGATCAAGACGGGCTCTCTGGCCCGGGGCGAGCGGACGGCCAAGTACAACCAGCTCCTCCGGATCGAGGAGGAGCTGGGGCCGGCGGCCTCCTGGCCCGGCCGCGCGCTCTTCTCCCGCGGAGGCAGCCGGTGAGGGGCCGATGGCGGTTGATCGCCGCCGGGGCGCTGGGGGTCGTGGTCGTGGCCATGCTGGTGCTCGGCGGGAACGGGCTCCTCCGGGTCTGGCGGCTCAAACAGCAGGTGGAGGACCTCCAGCGCGACGTCCAGGTGCTCGAGGCGGAAAACGATCGGCTGGCGCGGACCATTGATCGCCTGCGCGGGGACCCCGCGCTGATCGAGAAGATCGCCCGCGAGGAGCTCGGCTACGTGAGAGAAGGCGAAAAGGTGCTCAAGTTCCCGGCCACCCCCAAACCCACCCGGGACGTCCGCTAACGTCGCGGGCGACTCGACATCGCTCAGGAGCCATATGGAGATCACGATTCCGCTGTTGTTCGTCCTGACAGTCTTCTGCAACTTCCGGGCGATCATCAAGCTCCTGATCGACTGGAAGGGGATGCTCACCACCTGCCGCTTCGTGCGCGAGGCCTACGCGCAGATCCACTCCCTCCCGGACGAAGCCCACCTGGAGCGGGACGAGCGCGCTCCGATCTTCCTGCATCTCGTCCCCGCCTGGGAGGAACCGGAGATCCTGGGGACGCTGCGAGCGTTGCTGGCCTCCCGGTATCCCCGCGGAAAGCTCTACGTGGTGGTCGTGACGAAAGAGGAGGAGGAGCGCTCGCCGCATCCTGCCATGGGGATCTCAACCGGGGAGCTGGTGCGCCGCTTCATGGTGGAACTCCCCCCCTATCAGCAGAAGATGCTCGTTCAGATCGCCATGCCCGGCGAGGGGCGCAAGGCGCATCAGCTCAACTGGGCGCTCCGGCCCGAAATGCTTCAACAGATCCTCGGAGAGGGCGTGGACCCGGGTCGCGTGTTCGTGGGGGTGAGCGACGCGGACTCCATCCCCGACCCCAACGTCTACGCCTGGATCGCCCGGGAAGAGATGGCCGGGCGGGTTGCGAGGGCGTATCAGGGCGTGACCCTCTCCCTGGCCAACTTTGACCGCCTGGACACGCGGGGGAGGATCTGCGCCATCCAGCAGTCGTCCATCTTCGTCCGCGTCTCCATCGCCCGGCTCATCAACGAGGTCAAGCGGGTCCACGTGCTGGCCCGGCTCCACGGGCGGGCTCCCCGGACGGCCAGGCTCGTCGCGCCGGCCTTCGAGTTTTTCTTCCGTCGCTCCCAGATCTGCCTTGGCCATAACCAGTTCGTCCGGCTCGATACCCTGCAGGCGATCGGCGGGTTCCCGGTGGAGGGCGTCACCGAGGACTCCACCCTCGGGTACGAGCTCGGCCTGCGCGGCATTCTGATCCGGGCCATGCCCCTGGTGGAGGTGAACGACCTTCCGGAGGCGCCGGAGAAGATCATTCGCCAGAACGCGCGGTGGTACAAGGGCGTGCTGGACGATACGATCTGCCTCTGGCGGGCGTGGCGGCGGCATCCCAGCGCGTACAATCTCGCCCAGCTCGTGCGGCACGTCGGGAATAAGGTGATCGAGTGGCCCGTGGCGGTCTTCGTCTATCCGGTGGTGGGCTTTCTCGGCTGGCACCTGGCCTACTACTTCCGGGACCACACCTGGCTCTTCGTCTTCTCCGTGGCCCTGCCCACCGTCGCGCTGGGGTTGACGATCCTGGTGGGCGGGATCGTGACCCAGCGGCTGATTCAAGACCTGGCGCCGTTCCTCCCGAAGCCGACGGACCTCCGCCGGCGGACCCTGGCCGACCAGTTCTGGGGGATCTTCCGCTCCCAGACCTACTGGCTCCTCGCCACGCGGGCGGCCTGGCGCGTCCTCTGGTCCTTGGCGCGCGCGGGTCGCTACGAGCCGGCCAAGACCGATCGAGTGCTCCAGGGGGGACGACTTGACACTGCCGGAGGGATCAGATAACCTCACTTCGCGGGGTGGAGCAGTCCGGTAGCTCGTTGGGCTCATAACCCAAAGGTCGCTGGTTCAAATCCAGCCCCCGCAACCAAACAACATAAGGGGTTAGCCGGTGCGAACGGCTAACCCCTTCGGCTTTTCAGAATACATTCAGAATAAACGGAGCGAGGAAGCTCCATCCGCCCGAAGCAATTTACGCTTCTTGAGCCAGCGCCCGCAATCACGCGGGACATACTATTTGGGGTGGGATACGGCGATCAACGGCTCGCTGGATGGCTGGCGGCGCATCCGCGTAGCTCTCCAGGAAACGTTTGGCGTAGACAATCCGCATTTAGCGTTTCTTGAGCCGTTTCGCCTCCCGGTGGAGCGAGCGGATCGCCTCCCGTGCCGAAGAGAAGGGGCCGTAGACCCGACCCTTCTTGATGTCCTCAAGCCCTTCGGCCAGCCGCTTCTCAATGAGTGCTCGATCCACGACGACCTTCGGAGTGAATGTGATCTTTTTGCCCTGGACGTCGGCCTCCAGGAGGTCGCCTACGGCGACGCGAGCCCGGCGGCGCACCGAGGCGGGAAGGGTGACCTGGTATTTTTCTTTGACCTTGACGAGTGGCACGGCTAAATTAGTCCTCCCATAATCGGTTAGAAAGTAAGAAATTTCTACCTAGTGCTAGTATAAGGGTTTGGGAGAGGAGGCGTCAAGGTTACCAGGGTGTGCGACAAATTTGTGGGTCCCGGGGGCTAGCCGACTGATTGGGCCTCCCAGAACTCCTCCCACCGGCCGCTGAGTTCGGCGCACCGGAGGGCGAT
>CAYJUC010000163.1:0-2462 GCA_964372605.1 uncultured bacterium
GGCATCCTCCGGCACTGTGTCGCCCCGCCAGGCCACGTGGTGATCGGGACGCACGAGCACCAAGTCGCGTTCGTAGAGCTGGCGGGCGGCCGGGTTCGGAACCTCGAGCAGCTTGAGGGGGACTCCCCGCTGGGAGGCGGCCCTTTGTAGGCCGGACGTGTCGGCGCGGGAGCCGCCGAGCCGGAGGAGCGTGAAGCCGTTTCCGAGGTGATCGAACAACGAAGCGCCGTCATCCAGCCAGAGATGCGGCAACCGCCAACCGGGACGGGCAGCGGGGACATAGACGCCCGGGTCGTCGGAGGGATCGGGGGCGCCGTCGGGCGAGACGATCGGCGACTGATCGTAGCGGACGCCGAGCCAGATGCCGGGGATGATGAACTCGCGGCGGGCGTGGTCCAGGAGCCGCGCTCCCAGCGAGTTTCGCTCCTTGGCGGCTTCCGCCGTGTCCGACTCGATGGCCTCGGAGACCGGCACGGTCCCCACCGAGGTGGCGAAGCTCCTGGCAAACGAGACGTTCCGGAGCCCAACCGGCCGGCGCTCCGCTTCGTAACTGTCGAGAAGTTTCGGACCTCCCCAGCCATGGTAGAGTGCCGCGAGCTTCCAGCCGAGATTGACCGCGTCGTCCAGGCCGGTGTTCATGCCGAGGCCACCGGTGGGCGTGAAGAGATGAATCGAATCCCCGGCGAGGAATACCCGGTCGCCGCCGTAGCTCCGCGCCACCAGGCTGTACCCCGCCACCCACGGCAAGCTCGAAAGGATCTCCAGGGGGAAGTCGGCCCCGGCCGCCGTGTGGATCAGCCTCAGGGGATCCAGGGAGGACGGGTCGGTGCCGGGCGGAACCTGGGTGTGATAGAGGAAGCGCTCGTGGCCGTCGATCGAGATGAACACGGCCCGGATCTCGGAGTTGACGATCCAGTACATCCAGGCCGGATCGGCCGCAAGCCAGCTCCGCGGCGACGGCGCGCGGAAATACACCGCCAGCATCGAGCCGCCCATGAACGGCCGCACGACTCCGCTCTCTCCCTCAAGCTCGATCCCGAGTTGCTTCCGAACCCGGCTCCTCGGGCCGTCGCACCCGACGAGATGGCCGGCGCGGATGATCTCGCGCCGCCCGGTCCCGGTCTCCACCGCCTCGGCGACGACGTGGTCGGTTTCCTGGCGGAAGGATTCGAGACCCCAGCCGTACCGGAGCGTCACGGGGGGGAATGTCTCGGCGTGCTCCTTCAGAATCGCTTCGAGGTAGATCTGTGAGATCCGATGGGGGGGCTCGGGGGTCGGCCATGGCCCCTTCCCCGCCCTGGCATTTTCCACCGCCCCGGCGGAGGACGGCTGCGGGAACCGAGCCAGCTCGTATCCGGTGAGCCGGGTCAGATAGACGACGTCGGTGGGATGATTGGCGGGGAAGCCCGCCTTCCGGAGCCGGCCGGCAATCCCGAGGCGCCGAAAGTGCTCCATGGATCGCGCGCCGACGGCGTTCGCTTTGGGGTGCTTCGCCGTCTCGGGTTTGTCATTCAGGAGGAGACAGGGTACGCCCCGCCAGCCGAGCTCCATCGCGACGGTGAGACCCACGGGGCCCCCGCCGGCGATCAGAACCGGGACATCTCGGGAGAAGACCGTCAGACGGAGACCCGCGCGACGAGCTGCTCGTATTCCTCGTTTTGGATCTGCCCGGTGAGCCCCCAGCCTCTCGCAAAAGCGATTGCCTCGTCAAACTCCTGGCGCGAGTACGGCTCGAAGAAGAGAAGCTCGCCGAGGCCAAAGGCGCTGTAATCGTAATCGCCGCGAAGCTCGGGCGGGACGTTGCGAGCCCACAGGGCCATGTGGGCGTTCGGGTTGGCCCGCAGCTCATCGTCGGCCCGTCTGAGCGCGCGGAAGTAGCCGCTCAGGATTTCCTGGTCCAGCTCCTCATGGACCCAGAAGAGGGTCTTGAACTCGCCCATCGCCAGCTTCCGGAGCCCCCGGGCCTCGGCGATGGGGATTTCGGGGTCCAGCAGCGTGGCCGCCTCCAGCTCTCCGGCCAGGAGCCCCTGGAGACGGCGCCCGGGGCCGCCGAAATTCCGGATGACGATCTGGTCCCGCGGGAGGACCTTTTCCAGCGTCTGGAGCGTGTTGAAGTGGCTCCCGGTCATGATCCCGACGCCCACCGGGATCCCCCGCAAATCCGTCAGCCGCCCGAGCGTGGACCCGGGCCGCGCGTAGATCCCGAAGCGCGCCACGCCATAGACGTCCGGCACGAATTTCCCCATGCCGGCGCCCGCGTTGCACACGCTGCCCCAGTGACAGGCCGAGTTCGCCATCCGGACCCCTTCGAGGAACGGCCGGTCCTGCGGCCGATCCTTGTACGTCTTCTCCCGGTAGCCGCTGACCTGGTGCATGACGTCGGCCAAGAGCTCGGGCTCGAGCCGTTCGGCCTCGTAATAGCCGCGCTCCAGGGCGATCCATTCGTGGAGCCGCATGAAATG
>CAYJUC010000163.1:2562-5214 GCA_964372605.1 uncultured bacterium
TCAGTCGATCTTGGATTCGTCCTTGAACATCACCTTGTGACGCGTGTTCTTGATCCACAGGTCGACCTGCGCGTCGGTCATGTAGTTCCGGGGGTTGAAACGCTCCCAGCTCATGATCTGATCGAGGCTCTTCTTCCAGCGCTTGTAGGAGGGCTTCCACGGCGGCCCGAAACACATCACGTCGATGATGGCGAGATCCTCGGGCACCCCCAGCAGCGGCTTGATCTGCTTCTGAATGTCCTCCTGGCCGATGGCGGTGATCCACCACACCGCGTACCCGAGAGCCGCCGCGGCGAGGTGGGCTGACATGGTCGAGGCCGCCACGCTCTGGAGGAGGATGCGCTCGGCGTTCTGCTGGTACAGCCGATCCAGCTCCGAGCCGTCGTTGAGCACGGGGAACGCCTTGATGAAGCGGAAATCCGCCACGATGACGATGAGGCCCGGCGCGGTCTTCACGCCGTTGTAGTTCGGCGTGGGGAAGCCCATCTTGAGCTTGGCCCGGGCCTGTTGCTCCTGGACGAAGCACTCCCCGATCTTCGCCTTGACCAGGGGATCGGTGACGACGATGTAGTGCCAGGGCTGGGCGTTGGCGCCGGACGGGGCATGGCGGGCCGCCTCCAGGATCATCTCGAAATGCTCCCGGGGCACCTGGTGCGGAGCGAAGGCGCGGTTCGTCATCCGGGTCCGGACCACCTCCATCAGCGCGTTATAGCGGGGCACGTCGTTGAAGGCTTCTTTGCTGGCTCGTGCGCTTTCGGCCATGGCATCCTCCGCACTACTCCGGCTTCACGTCCTTCATGACGTCCACTACCTGGTAGCCCGGCTTCCCCTCCTTCTTCACCACCTTGACGATGTAGAAATCCATGATGGGGTACGGCTTCACGGGATCGAAGCGGTAACGTCCCTGCGGGCTCTCGAAGTCCACCTGCCGCATGGCCGTGATCAGGCGCTCGGCCGGGCTCGTCTGCCCGCCGGTGCGCTTGAGCGCTTCCTCCAGAGTCTGCACGATGGTGTACCCCTTGGCGGGGTAGTAGCCGAGGGGGTTCTCACCGTACTCCTTGGCGTAGGCCGCCACGAAGCGGCGGTTCCCCGGGATATCGAGGTCCTCCACATAGTGGGTGATGGCCAGGCTCCCCAGCGCGGCGTCGCCCTGGGCCGGAAGCAGTAAACCGTCCACCGTGGAGATGATCCCCAGGAGCGGCAAGCTTTCGTTGAGCCCCAGCTCCTTCCGCTGCTTGACATATCGGATGGCGTCGCCGCCGGGGAAGAAAGAAAAGACTGCGTCGGCCTGAGGCAGCCCGGCCAGGAACGGCGCAAAGTCGGGGTTGCCCAGAGGCGGGTAGACCTCCTTCACGATGGCGCCCCCGGCGTCGGTGAACCCCTCACGAAAACCGTCGGAGACCCGCCGGCCGTACACGTAGTTGGAGCTGACGATGAGCAGCTTCTTGTGCCCCAGCTTCCTGTAGGCGTACTGGCCGAAGATGCGGCCGATCTGCACGGCGTGCCAGCCGGCCACCAGGGTGGTCGGGTACTTGGCATTCTCCGGCGGCTGGGAGACCACCACGATCTGGGGAACGCCCTTCTGGCCGATGTAGTCCTGCACGGCCGCGACCACGTGGCTCAGCAGGGGGCCGAAGATCACGTCCACCTTGTCCCGCTCCACCAGCTTTCGGGCCTTGGTGACCGCCACGTCGGGTTTCCCCTCGGAGTCCTCCACGATCAGCTCGACTTTCCGGCCCGCCATCTCGTTGTTGAGCTCTTTGAGCCGGAGCTTCATGCCGTTCAGTTCGCCTTTGCCGACGACGGCCACCGCGCCGGTCAGGGGGAGGAGGACGCCGATCTTGACCGGCCCCATCGCCGGCTGAGCGGCAACGGGGTTAATCGCGGGAAGCCAGCCCGCCACAACCAGGACCAGCCCCAACAAAATCGAACTCTGACGCAGACGGTTTCGCATGGCTCTGCTCCCTGGAGCCTCTTAGGCTCCTTGAAGCGCCCTCGCGAGCGCCTCGCTAGTGGTGACCCAGCCGAAGAAATGCTCGACGTTGAACAGCGTGGCCTCCTGAATCGAGGGCGGGCCGGCCTGCATGGTGGCATCCGCGATCAAGATCGGCCAGTACTCCAGAAAGTAAGCGTCTCGAAGGGTCGACTCCACGCACACGTTGGTGGCGACGCCGAGGAACAAAAGATACTGGATACTCCGCGAGCGCAAGAGCTGGTCCAACGGGGTCCCCGCAAACCCGCTGTAGCGGGACTTCTTGATGACGACCTCTTCCGGCAGGGGCGCCAGCGGTTCCACGATTTCGGCGTCCCAGGTCCCCCAGATCAGGAGCTTCCCTCTGAGCTCAGGGCGCCGCTCCATGAGGCAGAGCGCCAGCTCCTTCCGCGGGTTGGGGGAAGTGGGGCCGCCCGCGGTGGATAGATCCGGCGGGTAGCCCACTTGGAGGTGGACCACAGGCATTCCGAGGCCACGAACCGTCTTGACAACGCGCTGAGCCACGTCGAGGGTCTGGGGCGCCGCCGAGATGTCGATCCCAGCTCGATCCAGCATTCCCCCCGGACTCAGGAAGGCATTCTGCATGTCCACCACGATCAAGGCTGTCTTGGCCGGATCAATTGAAATGGGCTCGGGACGCGCTTCCAACGTCACCATGG
>CAYJUC010000163.1:5314-8251 GCA_964372605.1 uncultured bacterium
CGTCCGCATCGCCTCCAATACCTGGCGCACCACGAGGTCCGCGGGCCCGTCGACTTCCAGCAAGAGGCGCACCTCGTGCATCGCGGAGCGGGTGAAGACCTCGATCTGGAACTCCTCCACCGCCGTGAACCTGCGCACGATCCCCTCGATGGCGGAGGGGAAGACGTTCACCCCCCGCACGATCAGCATGTCGTCGATGCGCCCCAGGATCCCGCCTTCCAAACGCGGAAAGCTCCGCCCGCATGGGCAGGGCGCCTCGGTCAGGCGCACCCTGTCCCCGCTCCGGTAGCGGAAGATCGGAGAGCCGGCGCGACCCAGGTTTGTCAGCACCAGCTCCCCTTCATCGGCCGGGGCCCCCGAGGCCGGATCGATGACCTCAGCGATGAACTCGGCCTGGTTGACGTGAAGCCCGAACTGCTCCACACACTCGAAGCCGTAGGCCCCCACCTCCGTCATCCCCGAGTGGTCGAAACACTTCGCCCCCCACCCTTCCTCGATCCGGCTGCGTACCTCGGGGATTCCGGCGCCGGGCTCGCCCGCATGCACGGTGATGCGCACCGGCAGCTTCGCCGGATCGAGCCCGCGCTGGCCTCCGACTTCCAGCAGATGGAGAGCGTACGAGGGAGTACAGACCAGCACCGTCGCTCCCAGGGCCTCCATC
The DNA here is from genome assembly GCA_964372605.1 of uncultured bacterium. Taxonomy (GTDB): domain Bacteria; phylum Methylomirabilota; class Methylomirabilia; order Rokubacteriales; family CSP1-6; genus CAYJUC01. Next base: position 5,976 of record CAYJUC010000163.1, read on the forward strand.
CACGCCAGGCGCGTGGGAGAGTCCTGCCCACCCCCGGGAATCACCAGCGCTCCCATCTGGCGCGCCCCCTCGAACCCCGCCCAGAAGCCGACGAAGAGGCCGAAGGAGAAGGGGAAGAAGACCCGGTCCTCCGCGGTGACGCCGGCGCCCCTGAGGACGAAACTCCAGCAGCGTCCCCACCACTCCCACGACTCCTGCGTTTCGAGCCAGCGGATCGGCGCCCCCGTTGTCCCGGAGGTCTGATGGACCCGGACGTAGCGCTCCAACGGGTATGTGAGGTTGGTCCCGAACGGAGGGTGGGCGGCCTGGTCCAGGACCAGCTCCGCCTTGGTGGTGAAGGGCAGGCGGAAGAAGTCGTCCCAGGAGGAGAGGTCATCCGCCGAGCGGATGCCCGCGGCCTTCCACCTCTCCGTGACGAATCGGTTGGCGGGAAAGACTTCGCGCGCGAGCGCCCGAAACCGATCCCACTGGAGCGCGCGCAACCGCTCGGGTGGCGACGTTTCCAGCGATCGGTCGAAGTAGGGGATCTCTACCATTTCAGCGGAGGACACGCTCTTTTGCTCCGAAGCTAAGTGGCCGGCGGCTGTTTGTCAAGCGATCACCGCACCACCGCGCCTCTGCGTCGCTGCCGGCTGCTCCCATCCGCTGCCAGCTTTTCGCCTCGACAGCCCCTTCGTCTGCCCCGTAGCTTGGCCTCGGTGCCTTGCCGTCCCGCGCGGCAGGCCTAAGAAGGGCGTCGCGACCTCAGTCGGAAGCCACCACCGAGGCAATCTCGTCACCAAACGTCTCCACGCGCCAGCGGCGCACGCCCTCCATGGCGAGGAGCTCCTCGCGGTCGCGCGGCGCGGCCTCGGCGATCGCGGTGATGAGCCGGTTCGGCAGCAGGACCCAGGGCTCGAGGCCGAAGCGCGGCGCCGCGCCAGCACGCCAGCGGCGCAGGCGCTCGATGCTGCGGCGCGTCCCCGCGGACAGGCGCGGGCGCGGCCGGGGCTCGATCGACGGCAACTGCGACTCCGGCAGCGCTTGGGCCCGGGCGATCGCGGCGAGGATGGCCCCGCCCCAGCGCGCGGTCACCCGCGGGGTGCACCCCGGGACCCCGGCGAGGCTCGGCATGTCGTCCGGCGAGGCGAGGGCCAGCCGCACGAGGGTCTCTTCCGAGAGGATCTTGAAGGGCGGCCGGCCCGCGGACCGCGCGAGCCGCTCGCGCGTCTCGTAAAGCTCGCGCAGCGCCGCCAGGTGCCGCGGCGGCAGCGTCCGTGCCCCCTTGAGGCCGAGGTAGGCGTCCGGGTTCGCCGGCTTCTCGACGGGCACGTGCGCCGCCAGCGCCCCCGACTCCTCCTCGACCCACGCGAGCCGACCGACCCGTGTGAGCTCCTCGGTGAGCCGGTCCTTGAGCGGCACCAGGTACTGGACGTCGGCCGCCGCGTACCGGATCTGCGCCTCCGAGAGCGGCCGGGCCGACCAGTCGTCTTTCTGGCGCGACGGCGGGAGCTTGACGCCGAGGTAGTCGCGCAGGAGCACGTCGAGCCCCAGCGCGCGGGCGCCGACGAACCGCGCCGCGAGGGCCGTATCGAACACGGCCGCGAAAGTGAAGCCGTAGCGTCGCTTGAGCTGCGCCAGGTCGTTGTCGCCGGCGTGCACGATCGTCAGGATCCGCTTGTCGGCGAAGACCGCCGCGAGGACATGCAGGTCGGCGATCGCGAGGGGGTCGACGAGGGCGACTTCCCCGCCCCCGGCCAGCTGCAGGAGCGAGAGCCGTTCGGGGTAGTGGTGGAGGCTGTCCCCCTCGGTGTCGAGCGCCAGCTCGGCGGCCCCGCCGAGCCGCGCGGCGAACCGATCGAGGTCCACGGGAGCGGCAATCCAGGTCGGGACGCAGGCGTCTCCTCGCCCCGGATCAGGTCTCGGATGCGACTCTACGTTCTGTCTCCTCGCGATGGCTTACTCTTGAGCTCTCTGCCGGAGCTTGAAGCGCTGGATCTTGCCCGTGGCAGTTTTGGGAAGCTCGGAGACGAACTCGATCCAGCGAGGGTATTTGTAGGGGGCGATCCTGCCCTTGACGAAGTTCTTCAATTCCTCCTCCAGCGCAGGCGAAGGCGAATGGGGCTCCTTGAGAACCACGAAGGCCTTGGGCTTGACGAGCTTGTCGGTGTCCTCCTTGCCGACGACCGCCGCCTCCAGCACCGCGGGGTGGCCGATGAGGGTGGCCTCCACCTCGACCGGCGAGACCCAGATCCCGCCCACCTTCAGCATGTCGTCGGAGCGCCCGCAGTACCAGA
>CAYJUC010000164.1:0-6055 GCA_964372605.1 uncultured bacterium
AAGGCGGTGACGGCCTGGACGAAGGGCTGGCCGTTCAACAACATGTACTTCGAGTGGATCAAGCGGGTGAACGAGCGGTCCGGCGGGCGGATCAAGATCGAGTACGTCGGCGGGCCGGAGGTCTACCCGGCGCTTGAGCAGCTCGACCCTGTGAAGCGGGGGGTAATCGGGACCATCATTACCTCCACGGGGTATGTGGCGGGGGTGCTTCCCGAGGTCAACGCCACCTGGCTCGGGTTCGGCGCCTCCCCGGCCGACCTCCGCGGTGCTGGCCTTGTCGATATGCTGGATAAGATCGCGCGGGAGAAGGCCGGGGTGACTGTCCTCGGCTTTCCGCTCCAGGTCAGGTTCAACGTGTATCTGAACAAACCCATCGAGAAAGCTGATCTTCGGGGCCTCAAGCTCAGGAGTGTCGCCGTGTACGACCCGGTCCTCAAAGGGCTCGGGGCCGCCACCGTGACAATCCCGCCCGCCGAAATCCTTCCCGCCCTTCAGACCGGGATCGTGGACGGCTTCGCGTTTCCGGCGGTCTTCGTGGTGAAACCCGGCTTCGCCCGCGTGATCAAATACAAGGTGATGCCGCACTGGTGGATCGGGACCGACATCGTGCTCATGAATGCCCAGGCGTTTGACGGTTTGCCCGCGGATCTGAAGAAAGTGCTGATCGATGCTATGAAAGAGGTGGAACGGGACACGCCGGCTTACTTCCTCAAGCTCGAGAAAGACGAGGACGCCGAGCTGGCGAAGGCCGGGGTGAAGATCATCGAGCTGCCCGCCGCGGAAGTGGCGAAGGTGAACCGGGTGCAGTGGGAGGAGGGGAGCAAGGCGTTCCTCCTCGGGCCTTCGCCGAAATACGGCCCGCAGCTCAAAGAGATGATGGCCCGATTCGCCCCGCGCTGAGGCGGGAAATCCCGCGAAGTCGGGGATGCTGGAGGCCACGGCTCAGGTTTGGGGGGGCCGCTGGAGTGCGACCGGATTCGGGACGACCATAAAGGAGAGGAACATGAAGAAAGTATTCGCATCGCTCGTGTCCTTCCTCGCTCTGGCGGTTCTCCTGCTTGCCGTTGACGTGCCCGGCGCGTCTGCCCAGACCTCGCCCATCGTCCTGAAGGCGGCGACGGCGTGGACCAAGCACTGGGTCTTCAACGACATGTACTTCGAGTGGATCAAGCGCGTGAACGAGCGCGCAGCGGGGAGACTCAAGATCGAATATCTGGGCGGCCCGGAGGTGTTTCCGGCCTTCGAGCAGCTGGATCCGCTGAAGCGCGGCGTGGTTGACACGATCGTCACCTCCACGGCCTACGTGGCGGGGGCCCTGCCCGAGCTCAACGCGATCTGGTTTCTCTTCGACGCCGCCGATCCGGCCAAGGCGCGGGAGATCGGTCTCTATGAGCGGCTGGATCGGATCACCCGGGAGAAGGCGGGCGTGGCGCTCCTCGGCGCCACCGCCTGGTATCCCTTCAGCGTGTACGTGAACAAACCCCTCGAAAAAGCCGACCTTCGGGGGTTCAAGATGCGGAGCACGCCCATCTACGACCCCGTGCTCAAGGGCCTGGGGGCGGCGACCGTGAGCCTGCCGCCCGCCGAGGTGATCCCGGCGCTCCAGACCGGGGTGGTGGACGGGATCGCCTGGCCGGCCGTCTTCGTCGTCCAACCCGGGTATGCCCGGTACCTCAAGTACAAGGTGATGCCGTGGTGGTGGGAATCCGTCGAGACGGAGGTATTGTTCAACGCCAAGAGCTTCGACGGTTTGCCCGCCGATCTCAAGAAGCTGCTGGTGGATACGCTGAAAGAGATCGAGCGTGAGGGCAAGGCGTATTTCCAGAAGAAAGAGACGGCGGAGGACGAGCTGCTCAAGAAGGCCGGGGTGAAGATCATCGAGCTGCCCAAGGCGGAAGTCGAGAAGGTCAAGCGGCTCCACTGGGAGGAAGGCACAAAGATGTTCCTCACGGGCCCGTCGCCCAAGCACGGCCCCGAGCTGAAGGCGCTGCTGGCGCCCTTTGCCCCGCGTTGATAGATCCGAGATGCACCAGGAGGGAGAGATGAAGAGAGCGTTAGGATGGGTCTTGTTGGTGCTGGCGGTTCTCGCGTTCCTGCCGCTGGCTGCCGTGTCCGAATCGGCGGCCCAGGCGCCTGTCACGCTGAAGGCCGTGACAGCCTGGACCCGGGCGTGGGTGTTCAACGAGATGTACCTGGAGTGGATGAAGCGGGTGAACGAGCGGGCGGGGGGCCGGCTCAAGATCGAGAATGTGGGCGGGCCCGAGGTCTACCCCGCCTTCGAGCAGCTGGACCCGCTGAAGCGGGGGGTGATCGACGTAATCGCCACCTCTCCCTCCTACCTGGCGGGGGCGATCCCGGAGGTCAACGCTGCCTGGTTCATGTTCGAGGCCTCCGATCCGGTCAAGGCACGGGAGATCGGGCTCTACGAGCGTCTCGATCGGATCACCCGGGAGAAGGCGGGGGTGGCCACGCTAGGTGCCACCATGTGGCTCCCCTTCAGCGTGTACCTGAACAAGCCCATCGACAAGGCCGACCTCAAGGGTTTCAAGATGCGGAGCACGCCCACCTACGATCCCATTCTCAAGGGGCTGGGGGCGGCCACGGTAAGCCTGCCGCCCGCCGAGGTGATTCCGGCGCTGCAGACCGGGGTCGTGGACGGCATCGCCTGGCCCGCCATCTTCATCGTCGGACCCGGCTATGCCCGGTACGTCAAGTACAAGGTGATGCCCTGGTGGTGGGAATCCATCGATGGGATGGTCTTTGTCAACGCCAAGAGCTACGACGCCCTGCCGCCCGATCTCAAGAAGATCCTGGTGGATACGCTGAAGGAGATCGAACGGGAAGCTAAGGCGTATTACAAGCGGAAAGAGGCCGGAGAGGACGAGCAGCTCAAGCGGGCCGGGGTGAAGATCATCGAGCTGCCGGCGGCGGAGGTGGCGAGGGCGAAGCGGATCCACTGGGAGGACGGCACGAAGATGTTCCTCACCGGCCCCTCCCCCAAGTACGGCCCCGAGCTGAAGGAGCTGATGACCCAGTTCGCTCCGCGATAGGAGCGTCACCGCGCACGTTTCGCTTGACTTGTCTCAGGCGTCACCCATAATAACCGCGGGTAAGTGGCCGGTGCTCGGCAATAAGGAGGCGAAGATGGAACGAGTCAAGCGGTGGGTCCTTTCCTTCTTGGCGGCCGCGGTTCTCTTCCTAACGGTCGGTGCGTCCGGCCTGTGGGCCCAGACTGCCTCCGCGCCCGTCACCCTGAAGGCGGTGATGGGTTGGACCAAGCATTGGGTGTTCAACGATATGTACCTGGAGTGGATCAAGCGGGTCAACGAGCGGGCCGGTGGGAGGCTCAAGTTCGAAAACGTTGGCGGCCCGGAGGTGTTCCCGGCCCTCGAGCAGCTGGACCCGCTGAAGCGCGGGGTGATCGACAGTATCGTCACCCCTGCCTCTTATGTGACAGGCGCGCTCCCCGAGCTCCACGCCAACGATCTCATGTTTGATGGCTCCGATCCCGCGAAGGCGCGCGAGATCGGCCTCCCCGAGCGTCTCGATCGGATCACCCGGGAGAAGGCCGGGGTCACCTTCATCGGCGCCACCATGTGGCTCCCCTTCAGCATCTACCTGAACAAGCCCATCGAGAAGGCGGACCTCCGCGGCATCAAGATGCGGAGCATCTCACTGTATGACCCCGTCCTCAAAGGGCTGGGTGCGGGGACCGTGAGCCTGGCTCCGGCCGAGATCATCCCGGCCCTCCAGACCGGGATCGTGGACGGCATCGCCTGGCCGGCCGTCTTCGTGGTCGGACCCGGCTACGCCAAATACGTCAAATACAAGATCATGCCGTGGTGGTGGCAGTCCACGAACGGCCTGGTGATGATGAACGCCAAGTCCTTCGACGCGTTGTCCCCCGATCTTCGGAAGCTCTTGGTGGACACCATGAAAGAGATCGAGCGGGAGGCGAAACGTCACTACCAGGCGAAAGAGGCTGTCGAGGACGAGCAGCTGAAGAAGGCCGGGGTAAAGATCATCACCCTACCGGCTTCGGAGGTCGACAAGGTGAAGCGGATCCACTGGGAGGAGGGCGCCAAGCTCTTCCTCACGGGCAAATACGGCCCGGAGTTGAAGGAACTGATCGCCCAGTTCGCCCCGCGCTGATGCCCGGAATCAAGGCGCGCCCAGACGGTGGAGGCCGGCTCGCCGCGCTGGGACGGGGATTTGATCGGCTCCTCATCGCGCTGACCTATCTGGCAGGGGGCATTCTCCTCTTCATGGGGGCGTCCGTCCTCTACGAAGTATTCATGCGCTACCTCTTCAACACGCCCACCCGATGGGTGATCGAGTTCAGCGAGTATATGCTCCTCTACATGGCGTTGCTGGCCGGCGCCTGGGTCTTGAAAGGTGAGGGACACGTGAAGGTCGAGATGCTCGTGGACATCCTACCGCGCAAGACGCGAACCATTCTCCACGTGGTGACGTCCTGGGTAGGCGCCGGGGTCTGCGGGCTCTTCTTGTGGTACAGCGCATACCTGACCTGGGAGACATTCTGGAGCGGGGAGGTGCTCTTCCGGGCGGTGCATGTCCCCAAGTGGGCGGTGCTGGTGAGCATCCCGATCGGCCTCCTCTTTCTGGTGCTCCAGTTCATCCGGAGGTCGTTCAGCTTTCCCGGCGGCGTCGAGCAGGAAGAAGAGCCCGGCCTCTAGATAACTCGAAGGGGGGCAAGCCCCCCTTCCGAACCTCCCCCCGGATTGCGCGGGCAGAGCCCGCGCTCGAACGGGAGGCGCGGAGAGCACACGATGGAATGGTGGGGATACCTGGCGGTTATTCTGGGACTCCTTTCCGCTTTCTTCCTGTCGGGGCTGCCGGTGGCGTTCTGCTTCACGCTGTTCAACCTCATCGCCATGTTTTTCTGGATGGGAGGGACCAAGGCCTTCACCACGCTGCCGCTCAGCGCCTATACCAGCGTGGCCTCCTTTCCGCTGATTGCCGTGCCGCTGTTCATCTTCATGGGGGACATGCTCTTTCGGTCAGGCGTCATGAGCGTCGTCATCGATGCCGCGGGGAAATGGATCGGCGGCATCCGGGGAAGCCTGAGCTTGACGGCCGTGGGGGCCGGGACGATCTTCGGCACCATGAGCGGCTCCGGCATGTCCGGCGTGGCCGTGCTAGGTTCCACGCTGGCCCCCGAGATGCGACGCAGGGGCTACAGCAAGGAGATGTCGCTGGGACCCATTCTGGGCAGCGGGACGCTGGCGATGATCATCCCGCCCAGCATCCTGGCCGTCGTCCTGGGGTCGCTGGCAAACATCGACGTAGGGCGGCTCCTGATCTCGGGTGTGGTTCCGGGCCTGCTCCTCGCGGCACTCTACGCCGCTTACATCCTTACGCGCGCCTGGCTCCAGCCCCATCTGGCCCCTATTTACGCGACCGGCGACCCCAGCCTGGGCGAGAAGGTGGCGGCCGCCGTGCACTGCCTGCCCGTCGGCATCATCACGCTGGCGATCTGGGGGGTGATCTTCTTCGGGATCGCCACGCCGTCCGAGGCCGCGGCCATGGGGGTCGCCGGCGCCCTTGTCGTGTTGGCGATCTACCGGAAGTTGACCTGGGAGATCGTGGGGCGGTCGGTGCTCGCCACCGTCAAGATCACCTCCATGGTCTTCCTCATCATCATGAACGCCTCCGCCTTCGGCCAGATTCTCGCCTTCACCGGAATCTCCCGGAAGCTGGTCGGCGTCGTCGTCGAGTACACCCTGCCCCCCCTCCTGGTGATGATCATGATGCAGCTCATGCTGATCGTCGTCGGAACGTTCATGGACGAGCTGGCGATGCTGATCGTCACCATTCCCGTCTACATGCCCATTGTCGAGACACTTAAATTCGACCCGATCTGGTTCGGCCTCCTCATTCTCATCAACCTGGAGGTGGCCACCATCTCCCCGCCTTACGGCCTCGCGCTCTTCGTGATGAAGGGCGTGGTGCCCGACGCCACCATGATGGACGTCTGGAAGGCCAGCCTGCCGTTCATGCTCCTCGGAGTGATCGCGATGGCGCTGATCGTCGC
>CAYJUC010000164.1:6155-8221 GCA_964372605.1 uncultured bacterium
CACTTCCAGCAGGAGTTCTCGCTCTTCTCGGCCCCGTATCCGGTTCTGGGCGCCCTCTCCCAGCGGACCCGGCGTCTCCGCCTGGGAGTGGCCGTCAACATCCTGCCCGTTCACCACCCGCTGCATCTGGCCGAACAGGCGGCGATGCTGGACCTCCTCTCCCACGGCCGGATGGAGTTCACCGTCGGGAGAGGACATGTGCACACCAGGGTCTACGAGGGCTTCGGAGTCGACCAGGAGAGCGGCCGGGCCATGATGGAAGAGAGCGTGAAGGTGATCCGGGCCGCCTGGACCCGGGACACCGTGGAATTCGACGGCAAGTTTTATCGCATCCCGGAGGTTTCCGCCACACCGAAGCCACTCCAGAAACCCCATCCGCCGATCTACGCGGCCACGAGCGGACCCGACGGCGTGGAGTTCGCGGCCAAGCTCGGGCTGAACCTCTTTCTTCCGATTCACACCTTCCCCTGGCTGGAGGTGAAAGGCTTAGCTGAGGCCTACTGGAGCCGCCTCAAGAGCCACGGCCAGGCTGCCGCCGGGCGCGAGCTGGGCCTGCTGGCCCCCACCTATGTGGCCGAGACAACCGAGCAGGCGCGGAAGGAAGCGCGGGATGGCATCATGGATTACTACCGCGTCATCACCGAGACCAACGATGACTACCGCAACTGGCTCACCCGGCGCGGCCAGGACACCTCGCGGCTGCGCACGCCCCCGTTCCTTGGAATGACCTTCGAGCGATTGTGCGAGCAGCATGCCGTTCTGAGCGATCCCGACACCGCCGTGGCGGAGTTCGAACGGCGCATTCGGGAGACCGGCGCGACGCACCTGATCTGCTGGATGAACATCGGCAGCATGCCCCACGAGCTGGTCCTCCGGTCGATGGAGCGGTTCGCCCGCGAAGTCATGCCCCGTCTGGCGGCCTTCCGGCCCTGATCTTCCTCTCGACGCTCGCGCCCTCGACGAGCCGCTCGCCCCACCCCTGGATCTTGACGTTCCATGAACCCTTCGCCGGCCGGGAACGATCGAGTCTCCCGCGACGCCTGGATCATCAGCGTGGTCAGCGCGCTGGTGGGATTGACGGCGCTGGGGTTCGGGCGCTTCGGCTACGCACTGCTCCTCCCGCTGATGCGCGAGGGGCTGGGGCTCAGTTACGCCCAGGCCGGGTGGATCAGCGGGGCCAACCTCTGCGGGTTCCTGGGCGGGGCGCTCCTGGGCGGCATGCTGGCCGGCTGGTTCGGCGCTCGCCCGGTCGTGGGGACAGCGCTGGTTCTCGCCGCTCTGGGCGCCGGCCTCACGGCGGTGAGTCAGGCGCCGATGGCCGTGGTGGGCTGGCAATTCCTGGTGGGGTTTGGGGCGGGGGGAGCCATCGTTCCCGCCCAGAACCTGCCCGTCGTCTTGTTTCCGGCTCCACGGCGCGGGTTCGCCAGCGGGATCCCGAGCGCGGGGATCGGGGTGGGACTCGTGGTGGTGGGGATGGCGTTTCCGGCGCTGCTTCCGCTCACGATCCGGGGTCTCACCGGCTGGCGGCTCGCCTGGGCGGCGATCGGTGGCGCGCTCCTCGCCGTATCGGTGCTCTCCTTCTGGTTGCTTCGAGACGCTCCGGCGGCTCGCCGGGAGACGGGCCGCGTCCGAGACGCCTTCCGGATCCCGGGCGTCTGGCGGCTCTGCGGTGTCTACATATTTTTTGGCTACTCCTATCTCTCCTACGTGGCGTTCTTCGGCGCGGCCGTCGCCGGGCAGCGACACTGGGCGCCGGCGGCGATCGGCGGAGCGTGGGCCATCGGTGGGATTCTGAGCATCTCGAGCGGCCTGATCTGGGGGGCGCTTTCTGACCGTATCGGCCGGCGCCGAGCCGTCAGCCTGGTGTTCGGCGTCATGGCGCTCGCGTATCTCACCATGGCGTTGGTCCCGTGGGATGGGGCCGTCTACGCATCGGCGGCGCTCTGGGGGATCGTGGCGTGGGCGATCCCGAGCCTCGCCGTCGCCGTGGCCGACGACTACGTGGGGGCCAGAATGCTGCATCCGGTCATGGCGCTCGTCAACCTGGTGGGCGCGCTCGGCCAGAT
>CAYJUC010000165.1:0-8212 GCA_964372605.1 uncultured bacterium
ATCTCTCGAACCGCCGTGACAAGAATGACCTCGACAGAATCATCCATGGCCCGGATCTTTCCGAGCAGTTCGGTGTCGTTGGCATCGGGTAAGCGGACATCGAGGATAACGACGTCGACAGCGCGGCGTCCGAGGGCCCCAAGGGCCGTTGCCGCATCCCCGGCCTCTAAGACCTGATAGCTTCGCCGGAAAATCCGTTGCATGGATTGGCGGACGCTCTCCTCGTCGTCAACCACGAGCACGATTGGGACCGAGACGAGAGAATTGGGTTGCGCCGGCGGTATTGACATCGCGCCAAGTCCTCTCAAGAGGGAAACGATTTACTCAGGACAGTCGAGGACTCAAGTATGGTCCAGAACGATAACATAGGGTATAAGGGAGCTCAAGCCTTCAGGCCGGCGCAACTGTATCAAAAAGAACACGGAGAAAGAGGAAGATATGACACTTCCAGAGCTTATCGGACAGGGCTACCTGGCCACTCGTCTGGTCCTGCTCGGCGTGGCGCTCACCAACATCGCTTTTGGCGTCTATGTGTATACGAAGAACCCCAAGAACTTGCCCAACCGCATGTTTGCCGCTCTCGCGGGGAGCATTGCGTTGTGGACCATGGGACTTATCTTCCTCCGTACTGCCAGCTCTCCGCCGGTCTTGGATCGGCTGGCATTCGTTGGGGCAGGTCTTAGCTTTGCCTCTCTTCTCGCGCTATTGAAAAGCTTCCCACAGGGGGCCGCGTTTAAGGGGCAATGGGACCTCGTCTTCTTCGCAACCATCGGCGTAGTAATGGCGCTTCTGTCTCTCACTCCCCTGGTTTACCGCGAGGCCATTGTCCACGAGGGAAGACACCAGGGATTCTACGGCCCCCTCTACCCGGTCTTCGGGACATATGTCCTGAGCTCTTTTTTCGTTTGTGTCGCCACTCTCTGGCGGCGACTTCACCGTGCGACCGGCCTCGCGCGTCTTCAACTCCAATACCTCCTTATAGGGGTGATCGTGCCAGCCGCGGCAAGCGTCACAACTAATCTCGTATTCCCATTGTTTTGGGGCACATCCGCGCTCAGCAGCTATGGACCTCTCTCCACGGTCCCCATGATGGGCGTGATCGCCCACGCGATCATCAGACACAGGCTGATGGACATTCGTGTCATCGTCAGGCATGGAACGGTCTATACACTGACTGGGATGGTCCTGGCCGCACCAGCCGTCGTAGTGGTGGTGGCGGTAGGCATCTTGGTTCCATCGGCCGCAGGGAGGATCATTCTGGATGCGTTAGTCGTCGGAACAGTCGCCATCCTGGCCGCGCCTCTGCGGAACCGCCTCGACCGAGCGTTCAACGCGTATGTGTACCGGGAGCGGTATAACTATCATGAGACCATCCGGGAGGCGACTCAGCGGTTAGCGCAGTTGCAGCCCCTGAACACGCTCTTCACCGACCTCTGCGGCGTTGTGGACCGCGCGGTTCGTCCAGAAGTGATCTCCCTGTGGCTGCCGGTTTTGGATGGGTCGGGTTACCGACGCGAAGCGCAGCAGGGTCGGCAGATAGACCCGGGGGCCGGCGCGCCGGATGCAATCCCGGAGACCTCACCCCTTGCGACCCGGCTCGCTCTTCACCGCCAGCCCTTGCTACGCGATGATCCCGCTTCGGCCGATCCTGGCTGGCGAGCCGCCATGGTGGAGCTGGTCAGCCTGGGAGGCGAGCTCACCGTGCCCATCTGCGGGGACCAAGGGCTTGAAGGGATCCTGCTGATCGGCCCTAAGCTCTCCGGTGACCCTTACTTCCACGAGGACGTCGCCCTCCTCGGCGCGCTCGCCGCCGAGGCGGCCGTGGCGCTGGCAAACGCGCGTCTCCACCACGACGTAGTGCGCGCCAGAGAGCAGACCGAGGCTATTCTCGAGACCATGCCAAGCGCTGTGGTGGTAGCGAATCGGGTTGGCCAGATCGAGTGGTTCAATGACGCGGCCGAGCGCTTGACGGGACTTCAGGCAACCTCTGTCCGGGGCCACGAGCTGCCGACCTCGCATCCTTTGGCCCGCCTGATCAGGAACACGCTGGGTGATGGACAAACTCGGTATGAAGAGGTCGACCTGGGGGGAGGTTCGGTGCCGCGTGTCTATCTAGTCTGTTCGGTCGCGCCGCTGGTCAGTCCCCAGGGCGAGGTGCGTGGCGCGATCTGCGTCGGGAGCGATCTGAGCCGGGTCAAAGAGCTGGAGGCAGAGACCCGTCGAGTCGAACGCCTGGCCACGTTCGGCGCCATGGCCTCGGGGATCGCCCACGAGGTCCGAAACCCGCTGGTGGCGATAAAAACTCACTTCCAGCTCCTGCCAGAGGGGTGCACATGCGGCGCGCAGGAGGAGCAGCGGCAGTTCGCGGCCATGGCCACGCGGGAGATTGACCGGATCGATACGCTGCTCGATCGCCTGATCGAGACGCGCGACCTCCCGCGGACCACCTTCGCGCCTGTCAACCTCGGCGAGGTGCTGGCTGACACCCTTCTTCTGCTCCAGGCCAGGCTCAGTCGCGATTCCATAACCGTTGTCCGAGAACTCGAGAGCGACTGCTGGGTCCAGGGCGATAGAGAACAGCTGGAGCAGCTCTTTTTAAATCTCCTGGTCAACGCCAAGGAGGCGGTGGCCGACAGTGGGGAGATCCGCGTGCATTGCTGGGCGCGAAAGGGGGATCTCAAGACCACGGCAATCGTTGAGATCTCGGACACCGGACCGGGGATCTCGGAGGCCATTCAGAACACTCTCTTCGAACCGTTCGTGACCACTAAATCCCGCGGTGGCGGGCTCGGCCTCGCGATCTGCCGGGCCATCGCGGATGTCCACCGAGCCACACTCCGAGCAAGCAATCGGGCCCATGGCGCCGGAGCGACGATCACGGTGGAATTCCGAGTAGAGGCAGGGGGACTTATTCAGGATAACGATCGGTGATGATTCGAGAAAGAAGCTCGCCCTCAGTCAGAGGCAGGGCCGGGCTGGTCCTTCCTGTCAGCGACCACGGTGTCTTCACGGTGGAGCGCGCTTCTTCGATCGCCTTTGCTCGCTGCTGCAAATAGGCGTTCCGGACGGCGCTGTAGAGATCGAGGGTTGCTTCCTCAACGTTATTGTAGAACTCAAGATTCAGCGATCGATCGCTGACCACCGTCGCTCCGGTCCTGCCAGCCAACGCCGCAAAAGGCGCGAAGTACACGAGTGGATCGAGCGCGATATCAACAACGAAGCCGACCCCATCACGGACGGTCAGCGGGGGCAAAAGGGGCAGGATCAGGTAGGGGCCCTGCCCCACACCGTAGGCGCCCAGAGTCTGGCCTGTGTCTCTCTCGCTCTTCTCGATGCCAAACCACACCTTTGCGACATCGAAAAAGCCGCCAACGCCCAGAGTGCTGTTGATCATGAACCGGCTCACCTCTCGACCCGCGCCCGGGAAATTGAGCTGGAGCACATTGTTCACCACGCGACGGACAACACCCACGTTGGTCAAGGCGTTTCTCAGGCTCTCCTTCACCACATCCGGCACCACTACGTCGTAGGCGGTTGCAACCGGTTTCAGAACATACCGGTCAAACTTTCGATTAAACAAAAATGTCTTGTCGTTGAACGGCTCCCACGGATCATACTCTTCGGTCAGCTCGTCCTTCTCCGCGATTACCCGTTGAGCCTGCGCATCCGCCAGCCATTCTCCCTCGGCTAGAAGAATGGCCTCTCCGGCGTCCTCGAGGAAGACACCTTCGGGAGACGTTTCCTCGGATAGATCAGCGACGGCAGGCAGGAGCTGCTCGGTGAAATCGACCGTTGCGACAACATTTTCCACGCCAAGGGAGCCGGGAGGAGAATCGTGGCCGTGTCCTGCTGCGCCGGACACGTTAACAAGGAGACTGATTCCGAGCGTAATGAATCCCGCAGCGATTTCGCAAAGTGGCCTACAGCGCGTCCAGTGCATTCTCATCTCCCGGTCGAGCCCCGTAGATCAAGAGCCTGGCCTGAACTCCGCCGCCTGGGATCATGATTCAGATTTGCAAGATTTGCAACCAATGTGCCAATCTCTATGTGCCTGAATTCATGTGCCTGGTCGGAGCGAAAACTACTCATTCTAGCATGGCTGTGTGACAATCTGCGTCGATGTGGTTGAGGCCGGCGGGCAAATTCTGTCACCACGCCTTCTCTTCTCACGCGAAAGTTCGCTACTCCTGCGTCGCCGTAAACGGGCAGATCTGGCTGTACGCGCAGTAGCGGCAAACCTGGTAGCCTGGCGTGGCTTCAAAGCGCCGCGCCCGGATGCCCGCCGCGGCGGCCTTGATCGCCGTTATGGCCTCCTCAAGGTCTTTCTCCGTGGGGGTGTGGCTGCCCGTCAGGCCCGACTCCAGGAAGCGCAACTCCACACGGGCCGGGAGTTCGCCGGTCATTTCCTTCTGGGCCAGCGCGTAGATCTGGAGCTGGAGCGATTCTCTGGCGCGCTGGTGGGCTGCCTTCTGCTCCGTGACGTCGCTCGACTTATAGTCGATGATGACAAGTCCCTCCGGGGTGTCATCGAGGCGGTCGAAGCGGCCGCGGACGCGATCGTTCGCCAGGCTGAAGCCGAACTCTTTCTCGACCTGGGCGGGCTTTTCACCCCGCGCCTCTTCCTCATGGTAAAAACGCGTGAGCGCCGCAACGCCGGCCTTCTTCCGCTGCTCTTCGTGCTCGCGCGTCAGAAACCCCTCGTTCCGCCAGGCGTCGTCATATGCTCGCAAGAAGTCCTCGAGCGGGGTGAAGAGTCCGGCGGCTCGCCGGCGGAGATAAAACTCCACAGCTTTGTGGAGGGCGCTGCCGTAGGCCACGGCGTGGTGGCGCCGGATCGGGACGCGCAGGATGGAAATGTACTGATACTTGAGCGGGCAGGTCTGGTAATCATCCACTTGGTTGTGGCTGATGTTCAGCGGTTCGTCGTCGGGAATGGGGGCGAGCCTCCCGCCCTGCGGCAGTGGGGGCGGGGCGTGGCGCTGGATCTCCTCGATGGCCCGTGCCTTGAAGGGTCTGGTGGCGTCCTTGGGCAGGTCGAGGGCCTCCAGAACAAACTGACTCGCCTTCCACTTGCGCTTGCCCCCCATATCCTCGGCGCTGGTCAGGTAGAGCGCCTCCTTGGCCCGAGTCATACCGACGTAAAAGAGGCGCCGCTCTTCCTGCAGGTGAAAGTCGCCAATAGGAAGGGTGTCCTTGATAAGCGCGCGCGGCATCTCGATGGGATCGGCGCGCCGCGTGGAAGGGAACTTGTTCTGAACCAGGTTCACCAGGAAGACCACCGGCCATTCAAGCCCCTTGGCCTTGTGAACGGTCAGCACGTGGACAGCCGGAATGTCCGAATCGGCCTCGGCCACCGCTGGATCGTCGCCCGCTTCGATCAACGCGTCGAGATGCTTCACGAACTCGCGCACGTTGTCGTAACGGAGGACGCGCGAGGCGTCTTTCACTTTGGCGAAGAACTTGGAGACGTTCTGGACCTCGCTTTCCAGTTCGGCGGGCGCTTTGGTGTAGCGGGCGATCTGCCCCGAGTCGAGCATGAACTGGTAGAGGAGTTCGCCCGTCGGAGTCTCCCGCGCCAGCTCCATGTAGCGTTCCAGGTCGGCCATGAGGCGCTGGACAGCGGCGGCGCCTTCATCGCTGACCTCCTCGCGCAGGTCGGGCAAGTCCTGGAGCCCACGCAGCACGGCGAAAAGATCGCGGTGCTTTCGATCCGCATAGGTGGCGCACCGGGTCAGGTCCACAATGGGCACCTGATAGAGGTCGGAAGAAGCCAGGAAGTGGAGGCTTACCGAGTCATCTGGGAAGGCGACGCTCCGGAGAAACGCGATCAGCAGGCGGATCTCCGGGCGCCCGTAGAGTCCCTGGTTCCCAGAGAAGGTCCACGGGATCCCGCGCATGTTGAGCGCGCGCAGGAATGGGTCTGCGTCGTCATTGGCGCGCACCAGGATGGCGAAATCTTTCAACTGGCGACTCCTCTTGGATTCGCTGGCGATGATCTCGGTGACATGGTCCGACTCGCTGGAGATGGTGTCAAACGCGAGGTGTCGCGGCCCCCCCCCCACACCAACTTTAGAGACCAGGCGCTTGTCGATCTGCCGGGCGATTTCGAGGCGGTCGGGGTTGTTGTTCTGGATGAGACGGTACGCGGCGTCGAGGATCGCCTGTGGCGAGCGGTAGTTTTCCTGGAGTACCACCTTCTTCGCGTCGGGGTAGGTGCGGTCAAAGTCGAGGATGTTGCTCATCGACGCGCCTCTGAAGCGGAAGATGGATTGGTCGTCGTCTCCGACCACGGTTCCGTTCCGCTGCGTTGCGGCCAGGAGCTTCACTAGCTCGAACTGAGCGTAGTTGGTGTCCTGGAACTCATCCACCAGGATGTGTTTGAAGCGCGACTGGTACCGGCGCAAAACATGGGGGCGGGTCCGGAAGAGCTTCAGACTCAGCACGATCTGATCGCCGAAATCCACGTTTCCAGCTTCGGCCATCAGCGCCTGGTACCGCGCGTAGGTCTCGGCCAGCTCCACCTGCCGGGCGGCGTCCTCGGTACCTTCGGTCTGGAGCTTCCGGGCGTAGGCCAGGTACTCTCCGGGCTCCACATCCTCGTCTTTGAGCCGGCTGAAGAGGCTGATAAGCGCCTGCACATGCTTGGTCGGGTCGCCTAGCGGGCGGTAGTAGTCGAGCGGCAGCTTGAAAAGCTGGTCGCGGAGAAAGATGACCTGCTCGGCGCGGGTCAGGACGCGGAAGTCGGGAGTCAGTCCCAGCTCCAGCGCATTTTCCCTTAGGAGACGGTCACCGAAGGCATGAAAGGTGGAGATCCAGACGTCAGCGTAACCGTAGGGGACCAGGGTGTCCACGCGCTCTTCCATCTCGCCCGCGGCCTTGTCCGTGAAGGTAAGCGCGAGGATTTCTTCAGGGCGGCAGCGCTTGGAGGCGATCAGGTAGGCGATCCGCCGGGTAATGACGGTGGTCTTGCCGGTGCCTGCGCCGGCAACAATGAGGAGAGGCCCCTGCTCGTGGGTGACCGCTTCGGCTTGGGCAGGGTTGAGTCTCTCCAGGATGTGCTCGAGGCCGGAGGTGTGGCGCGGCGGCGGAGATGCTGGGTGGAGCCCGAGATCCTGCTGCTCCATCCGGTCGCTCTGAGCTCGCCTGGCCATCACGAACGATTGTACCCTACTCCAGCCACAAACTAGATCGACAGAGGAGCTATGCCTGTTGGGGGCTGAACAACACCCGAACTTTAGTCCCCCAAATCAGGTGCGCCTCAATGGAGTCGAGTCGCCGGTCAAGGCCGAGGAGAATCCGCGCGGGGCGCCCGCTGCTGGCCCACGAGCTGAAACGAGTGAGATCCACCAGGGCTGCCCGACGCCCGGTGGCGGGGTCGTTCTCCACCCTGAAGCTCAGCGGGACGATCTGGGCCCGGTAGCCCTCGGATTGAACCTCGTCTACCCCCTCGGACTCTGCCCGGGCCCGCCGGATGATATGAGTCAGGAAGGACCCCTCCGAATCGGTCTCCATCTTCCCCTCGAGGTAGTTCAGGTATGCCGTGGCGACATCATCGATCTTGAACCCGGACTTGAGGGCCAGCACGTCGTCTCCGGTGCGGCGCCGGCCGAGGAGGAAGGTGTGGCTCACGTGGTGGTATTCGGCCCGAAGGCGGTCGTAGTCGTAGTCAATAGTGACCCGGCTCTCCCGACCCCTGATCAGGAAGGAGCTACGGGTCGCCGTTGGCCAAAATCGCCTGTCGCGAATGACCCCCGACGACTCAATCCGATGGGCGATGCCCTCCCCTGCCCCTGACGCAACCACGCGGTAGGTCCCGGCGGCTCGGTCGATGCGCTCTTCGAGCAGGCCGTCCATACGGTACCTGAACCACCCGAAGAAGACCCCGGCGTCCACCGTGTAGACCATGCCGCCGCGGGTAGGCGCTCCGCCCCGGACCTCCCAGGGGAGGAAGAGCCAAGCCCACGACAGCGTCAGGAACCCCCGACGCGAGAGCACCACCCTACCTCCAGTCCCCCGAAAAGCCAACGGGAGCCCAGAAAAGTTTAATGATTTAACCCCCTTTCAGGGTATTCTATGGGCGCGTCAAGATCACCTTTTTGTCTGCCGATGGAGGAACTGTGTTGAAGCGGCGCCGCGTGGTCATCACCGGCCTCGGGGTTGTTGCCCCTAACGGCATCGGCAAAGATGCCTTCTGGGCGAACCTGGTCGCCGG
>CAYJUC010000166.1:0-8164 GCA_964372605.1 uncultured bacterium
GATCTCCCGCTCCGTCCTTGACCCGGCCTTGAATCGGACGTGGGGGCGAGAGAGGCCGAAGTGGTAGAACTCCTCCGGGTCGATCCGGGCGAATTTCTGGGCCGACCACGCCTGGGAGAGGTAGCGGGCCGCGGTCGTCGCGGCCTCGGCGGCGTCATTCCATCCGGCGAACGCCATGATCAGCATCGGGCGGCGCAGCCCCGGGGGCAGCTCGTCGATGATCAGCGGATTCATCCAGTGCTCTCCCTCACTCTCCTGGCTGGACCGGGTTCTCCGGATCGGCCTCCCACTCGTACCAGGAGCCCGCGAAGTTGGCGGCGTCGGTGTGGTTCAGGAGCCTGAGGGCGAAGAGGCCCACCGAGGCGGAGACGCCGGCATTGCAGTAGGTGATCACCCGGCGGCCCGGCTTCACGCCCGCGGCCTCGAGGATCTTCAGGATCTCCGCCTCCGGCTTCCAGTTTTTGTGCGCGCCATCGAGGAGGTGACCCGCCGGAACGTTGACGGCCCCCGGGATCCGGCCATTCCGCGCGCCCCGCCCGATTTCCCCCGCGCCCACCAGAGCCGCGGCGCGATGGAGCCGCTGTCGTCGTACACGACCACCAGGTGGTGCTCTCCGATCCCGAGCCGCTCCACGAGCGCCTTGAATCGCTGCGGGCCAGCCTCGGTCATGTGGATCGGGGCGGTGGGCTCCACGATGTCGTCGGTCCAATCCACGAACACGGCGCCGCGAATGTGGCTCTGGTGATAGGCCGCGCGCTGGGCCAGATACCAGGGCTTCGGGGCATCGGGCGCCTTGATGAACCCCCGGATATCCACCACCCGGATTCGCGGATCGCCGAGTCGCCCGGCGAGCCAGTCGGTCTCCACCAGCAGCGTGTCCCGTGGAGCTTCTCCGCTCATCCCGCTTCCTCGGCGCAAGTTTAGCACAGCTTACGGCGGTAAGCACTCGTCGCCCGATGCCGAATAAACCGGTTGACGGATTTGAAAGAGCCCTGATAGCATACGATCTTACAGGAGGTGACAGGCCATGCGAAAAAGGGTGTTTGCGGCGATGCTCCTGAGCGGTGTGGTGCTGGCGGCCGGCGCCTGCGCGACCTCGGAAGAGTGGGCGGAGTGGAAAAATCACTCCTCCCACTTCGCGACAGGGGATCACCTGTTTTTCTCCCTTCGGAACACGGAGGGCACTCCACCCCGGGTGACGCGAAGGGACCTTGAGCTTGCGAGAACAGAGGCGTGGTGGGGGAAACCCATCACCGTCAGCCCAGCGCAGATCTTCAGGGAATAGTAGTGCCTGGGAGCGGACGGATGAAGCCAGGGTGGGTTGCGTGGGTCCTCTTCTTGGTCGTCTGCGTGACAGGGCTGGCCCGCGCGGCTCCCCCTGACAAAGCGATCATCCCCATCGAGCGCTACACCACCGAGAAGGCGCGCTCGCTCGCCGCCACCCACCAGAGGCAGCTCAGGCAGATCTACGACGCCATCCGCCGCTGCCACGAATGGACGGAGATCCAAAGGCTCAGCTTCGTCACGCCAAAGGGAACCCAGGACGACGCGCGGTATCTCAACGTCTGGGCCTGGATCGACCAGAGGATCACGCCGGCCTTCGCGGCCGCCCCCGCCCCCTTGCGCGCCTCAGCGATGTTCCAGCACTACGGGATCGATCTGCTGCGGCACCTCGCGAGCCATCCGCCGCTCGCGCAGGATCCGGCCCTGACCGGGTTCGCGGTGGTCCTGACCTGGATGAAACCCGACTTCGAGCCCCGGCCCGGAGTCCCCGGGGTCAGCGAGACGCTGGCCGTCTTCGTGGACAAGACCACGCTCCAGCGATTCCTCGCGCGGCAGGCCCTTCCTGCCGAGTTCATCCAGCAGGCCATGATCAACGGTTTCGACGGCCAGGCTGAACTGGCGCAACTGGCGGGGGAGGTCAGGAACCACTTCGCGCAGAGCTACAAGGGGGAAGACGCCGGAAGTCGAGCGCCGAGGTGCTGACCCCGGCCCGCCTGCGCGAAGAGCCTGAGGGCGCGACGCACCGAGGGGAAGCTGATCTCCCGGAAGGGGAGGCGCTCCCGGTCAAACCACCGGAGCTCTGAGACGTCGCTGGCCGTCACCAGCCGGCCTCCCGCGAGCCTCACCCGGTAGACCATGGCCAGGATCGGGAATCCCCCAGGCCCGTAGGTCTCGCGGAAGAAACCCAGAAAACGGGCTGAGCGAATTCCCACGCCCAGCTCTTCTCTCAACTCCCGCCTCAACGCCACCTCCGGAGTCTCACCGCCCTCCAGGAACCCGCCGGGCAGATCCCAGGTCCCCGCGTACGGCGGCGCGGCGCGGCGCCCCAGGAGAATCCTCCGCCCCCTCACCACCAGCGCCACGGCCGCGGGGATGGGATTGCCGTAAAACGTCCAGCCGCAGCGACCGCATTGGAGGCGGCGCTTCCCCTCCTCGCGGATGGCCCGGAGTCGGCCTCCGCACGCCATGCAGAAGCGGTGGGTCACGGCAGGACCTCCTTCAAGGTGGGCGTGGCGCAAGCCCGGGTGCCCACCTCGCTCAATGAAGGGAGGCGAGGAGGCGATCGGAGATCTGGAGGAGCGCGCGGGCGGCGGGACTGCCGGGCTCGGCGGTGACAAAGGGGACGCCACGGTCCGCGGCGCTGGCCAGCCGCGGATCAAAGGGGACGGCGCCGAGGAACGGGATGGCAAGCTGGGCGGCCAGCGTCTCGCCGCCCGGGCCGGAGAAGAGGTCGCCGACGGACCCGCACCGGGCGCAGACGTAGCCGGCCATGTTCTCCACCAGGCCGAGGACCGGCGCCCGCGCCTCCTTTGCGACGGTGACAGACTTCTTGACGATGAGATGGGAGACCTCGGAGGGGATCGTGACGATCACCGCGCCCGAGAGGCCCGGCAGGATCCCCGCCACCGTCGCCAGGCGGTCGGTGCCCGGCGGCAGGTCGAGGAGGAGAAAATCAAGCGCGCCCCAGTCCGTGTCGGCGAGGAGCTCGCGGAGGGCGTTGGCCTCCATGCTTCCGCGCCAGGTGTAGGCCTCTGCCTGAGTCGGGGCGTCCCAGGCGAGCGGGCTCTCGTCCGACGGAAGGAGAAAGTCCATGGACATCACCCTGAGCCCCTGGGCGGTCACCGCCGGCTCCACGCCCGCCGCTGTCACCTTGAGCGTCCGGCCACGCACCCCGAGCATTTTGGCGAGCGAGGGGCCATTGAGGTCGGCGTCCAGTACGCCGACGGCACGGCCCTCCCGAGCGAAGGCCGCGGCCAGGTTCGCGGTCACCACGGACTTCCCCACTCCCCCCTTCCCGGATACCACGGCCAAGGTGTGACGAATCTGAGAGAGCCGGGCGCCGAGCCGAGCCTGCTGCTCCTCGACTTGGCCGATGATGTTTGACCCGCCGTCGCCGAGAATATCCCGGTATTTCTTCACAGCGGCTCACCCTCCTGGAGGTTCGGAAGGGGGGCTCGCCCCCCTCAGAGTTTAACAGCAGCAGAGACAGGCTGCGGCGCAGACGCACCGCTCGGGCTGACAGATCGGAATGCAGCAGTCACAGCAACGCGCCAGGGCTGGGTCCTCGCCGTGCTCGCCGCGGAGGGCTTCGGCACCCTCCTTCACCATGAGCGGGATCATGGCGAGGGCCGCTACCGGGTCGGCCCACCACCACCCCCAGAGCGCGTTGGCGCCGAGCCCTACCACGAGCGCGAAGGAGAGAAAGGAGCAGATCGCCGTCTCCTTGGCGTCGGCGGCCAGGGCCCGGCTCCCCAGAGCCCGGGCCACCTTGAGTTTGGCCAGCGCCAGGAGCGGCATGAGAACGAGCGAGACCACAGCAAGGGCCAAGCCCAGCGGACTCTCCTGGGGGTGTTCCTGGTTGACCAGCTTCCGGAAAGACTCGTACGCGACGTACGCAGCGAGCAGGAAGAACGTCACCCCGACGAAGCGGAGGGCCCGCCGCTCCGCTTGCTCAGTCTCCGCGCACTCCCCGTGGTCGTGGGCCACTTCCACCTTGAGACGCCAGAGCAGCATGGAGCCAGCCACCACCTCCACCACGCTGTCCAACCCGAAGCCGACCAGGGCGATCGAGCCCGCGGCCACCCCCGCGATGACGGCGATCACCGCCTCCAGGCTGTTCCACCCCACCGTGAGGTATTCGAGGTGGATTCCCCTCCTGAGCAGCGCCGAGCGGTCAGCGGTCATGAGGCCCGGCTCCACGCGGCCCGGGCCAGCATGGCCGCGGTCGCCAAGGTGATGATGAAAAACAGCGCCGCCCCCGCGCTCATGGAAAGCTCGCCGCCCCCAGGGAGCGGGACAGCGGTGACGGTCGGAGCGATCATAACCTGCCCGACCCCGAAAGCCCGGAAGGCCACGAGGAGCGTGAGAACTCGCGTGAACCAGAGGTAGCCCCTCCCCTGCGCGCCTTTAGAGATGAGCCAGGGGAAGACCACGATGAAGAGCGCTCCGATGAGAAACCAGATGATCCCGGCCCTGGCGCTCGTCATCCCGCGCGCGCCGACGCCTACCCAGGCCAGATAGATCGCCCCGCCGAGATAGACGATGCCGTAGATCAGGTAGGCCAGCGCGGCCTGCTTGAATCGAGCATCCCGGGAGGCCATATATGGATGCTAGCACAGGCGCGACGCCCCCCTCAACGAATCGGGGGGGCACAGGAGGATCTGCGGCGGACCGCGGGTTTACTATTTGGTGGAAGCCGGTTGTGGGTCGCGGGCCATGTGCGCCCGCAGTGTTTCCGATTCCTCTTCGATCTGGCCCCCCACCGGAACGTGTCCGATGCGCTTCCAGACGCGGTCAACTTCGGCCATGATGACCTCGTCGGGCTGCTCGATATCGATCGGATCGGCGTGGGGCACCCAGCACGGGCGGCCGGTGAGCCAGAACACCTCGGTGCGGTTGCCTTCGGGGTCGAAGAAATAGCAGCCGAGGGCGCTGCAGTGGTTCACGATCTCGTCGATCTGGTAGCCTTCCTTGATGAGCCGGCGGCGAAAGTCGCGCAGGTCGTCGAGCGTCTCCACGCGGAGGGAGATCTGGTGGATCAATTTGGGGTTCTCGCCCTCGGGCCGGCCGCGGACGAGCGCGATCTCGTGGTCCACCGCCCAGGGGTCGGCGCTGAAGAACACGATGCCGAAGCGCCAGTTCTGCTTCGTCATCCGCATCCCCATGAAGTCCCGGTAGAACGCCACCATCCGTTCCAGGTCGCGGACGAATATCCCGACGTGTCCCAGTCCCATCACTCGCGCCATGGCCGTCCCCCTCTGCGTGGTTTCTCCGATTTCATGCGGACACAGTAAGCCGTCCCTCCCGGCTTGTCAAGCTTCCGGGGATGCCTCCGCCTGGCCGGGAGATTGACCTGGTTCAGGTTCCGGCATATCCTGCTCCCATGAGCGAGGAGCTGTCTAAATGCATCGATGACCTCCACAAGCGCTTAGACGACCTGCGGGCTGACATTGGGCGACAGTTCTCCGACCTCCGGGGCGAGATGAACGGGCGGTTCGCCGACATGAGCGCCCGAATCAGTGACACCAACAAACGGATCGACGACCTCAGAGGGGAGATGAATCAGCGTCTCAACGACCTGAACCAGACGCTCAGGACGTTCATGTGGGTCATTTCCGGGTGGTTCACGTTTCTCACCGCCGTCCTCGCCGTCTTCGGCTTCCTCCGCCGGTAATTCGCGCACCGCTCATCGTTTCTTCTTCCTTCCGAATCTTTGCCGACACGCCGCGCCGCCAAGCCCGGCCAGACCGGAGCCGAGGAGAAGGCTCGTGGAGTGAAAGAGGCTTTCCCGGGTCGGCCTCACTCAGCGGGCGGAGTTTCAATGAGGACGTAGAGGAGGAGCAGCTCTTCTCCGGTGGCGGCGAAGTCGTGTGGAACTTTGGCCGGGACGTGGCAGAGAATCCCCGGCTCCAGCATAGTCAGTTGCCCATCGGTCCGGAGACGGCCACGCCCGCGGATCACGTAGCAGAGGACGTCCCTGTCAGAATGCGTGATCTGCTTGGGATCCGGCGTCCCCCCTGGCGAGAAGGCGATGAGCCCGGCTTTGAAGGTCGGCCGGCTCACCAGATCGTGAAATCGGATCTCCGGCGTGAG
Organism: uncultured bacterium; assembly: GCA_964372605.1. Taxonomy (GTDB): domain Bacteria; phylum Methylomirabilota; class Methylomirabilia; order Rokubacteriales; family CSP1-6; genus CAYJUC01. The sequence continues at coordinate 6,097 of CAYJUC010000166.1, forward strand.
AGGCTCCAGGTGAGAGAGGAGCTCCTCGAGGCGAAAGGCCTCCACGGGCCGGCCTCTCAGGCGCGGCGGTCCGGTGCGGTAAACGGCCGGTCCCGGGTCACGCCCCAGCGGGCCCTGGTCTCCTGAAGGAGAGCCGGGGTGACGATAGCGTGGCCGCCGACGCGCGCAAATGCCTCCACGGCCCTAACCACCATCCCCCGTGCAAAGGCGGGAATGGCATTGAGCCGGGCCTGGGCAGCGTCCTCCCAGGGCAACTCGAAAGCGACCTCGAGGCCGAAGGTTTGGGTCTCAGGGAGGGTGATGAGCCGGCCGCCGTACTGCCCAGGCTGATAGGCGCAGGCCGGGTCCTCGGCAAGATAGTCGCCGAAGGTCGCGTACGCGCGACAGCGACAGCCGCCGCAGATTTTCGAGAACTCGCAGGCGCCGCAGCGGCCGCCGAGAACTGGATCGCGGAGGTCGGTGAAGACGGTGGCCCGCTCCCAGAGATCGGCGAAGGAGCGCTCCCGGAGATTCCCGGCAGAGACCGGCATGTAGGGACAGGGGGTCACGTCTCCCTCCGGAGTGATCCGGCAATAATACTTCCCCGCCGGACAGCTTCCGTGGGCGTAGTTGGTCAGGAGCGGAGAAGTCGGATCGAGCTGCCAGATGATGCGGCGAAAGTGGGGAGCGCACTTGGCGCGGAGGAGCAGCCCACCGACCCGTCCGGCCGGAACACTCCACGGATCCTCCTGACCGTCCAGGACCGACGGCGCCCGGCCGCCATCGCCGTTTCCCACGCCCTGGACCCTGGCCAGATAGGTCAGGATCCGCTCGTACTCCTGCGGCGTGATGTCCGTCAGTTGTTCGCCACGCCCGGTGCGGACCAGGAAGAAGAAATTCAGGACCTTGGCTCCCAGCTCCCCGGCCAGATCGATCATCGCCGGAATCTCGTCTACGTTCCAGTCGGTGACCGACATGTGGATCGAGAAGTCCAACCCCTCCGCCTGGAGGGCCCGGGTCGCCCGCACTGCTCCTTCCCAGGCGCCGGAGAGGTGACGGAAGGCGTCGTGCTTCTTCGAATCGGTTGAATCCAGAGAGAGGCTCGCCCCCTGGACCCCGTGCTCGCGAAGGAGGCGGGCCTGCTGTTCGCGTAGGAGCACACCGTTGGTGCCCACGACGACGGTGAACCCCTTGTCGCGGCCTTCGGCAGCCAGGGTGAAGAGATCCTTGCGAAGGAGCGGCTCGCCGCCGGTGAGAATCAGGAAGACGTTGGGGTTGACCTGAGCGATCTCGTCCATGATCCGGCGGCATTCGTCGGTGTCCAGCTCGCGCGCAGCGTCGGCCCCCGGGAACGCGGACATATAGCAGTGACTGCAGAGGAGGTTACACCGCTGCGTCAGATTCCACGAGACCGAGTACGCTTTGTAGCTCACGTCTTCAGGTCCAAGATGTTCCGAAGGGCTCGCGCGACTTCTTCCAAAAGACCCCCCTCACCGTCGCTGACAAGCACATGGCTCGGGAGAATCGGTTGACGAATTCTCGTCGTAAACGGTGCGACACCGAACCTCACCCCGGGCCAGCCGGTCTTCATAATCGGTCAACTGGTCCAGATAGTCTCCAAGCCCTGATAAGTCTTCGCCTGCTTCCGTTGGCTCATCCGGGATTGTACAACGACTCGAACCGGATGATCGGGGATCTTCCCTCCGGCCACCTCGATCTTGCCATCAGGATACATCACACCCGCTAAGGATAGGGGCTTTATGTTGCCTTCTTCCAAGTAACTTCTCTACGCCGGTGAACTGGCCGCCGGTAGGAAGTCCTCGTTTTTGATGAGCTTGTAGCCGAGCTCGTGAGCACGGCGCATGAGATTGGTGACGACGCGGCTCTGGTAACGGCGTTCGTAGTAGTCCTGGCCACAGTCGACGTATTCGGTACCGAACCTGAGCATGCGGTAGATGAGGCGAGCAAGCTTATGGGCGGTGGCGGTAATAGCCTTGGGGGCTCCGAGGCGGGCTTTCAGTCGGCGGTAGAAGGCGCCGAGGGCAGACTTGCTGTGGTAGAGGGAACTGGCGGCGAGGCGCAGCGCAGC